>JBCBQD010000166.1:0-12640 GCA_039820425.1 Cyanobacteria bacterium J06635_1 | reverse complement strand
CAGTCCCCCACTGACTCCTGAATTCTGACTCCTGGATGCTTACACCACCTGGGTTTCCCGGCTTAAATTGAACGCCATAAAAACTATGAAAATTCTAGTTTTGATGTTCTAGAGATCGCAGGGCAACCACAAGGGATCCCCCTTCAAGCCCCTTCATCGAGATGAAAATACCACTGCAACTTCCGACAGATACTTGGGTAACGGCTTCCTGGGATGATTTTCTACAGGCTCAAAACGACCCTGCTTATGAAAAAGCCAAGCTCTACTATTTTGAAGGACAAATTCACCTTGAAATGAATGCTGCAGTTGGGCCAAATCATGCTAGAGATAACGCGGTTATCCCGCTTGTGATTAGCCTTTTCTGTATTACTAAAGGACTTGCACAAAATAATCTAGTCAACTGTAGTTTTAATAAAACAGGCAGTGAGGGATGTCAGCCTGACCTGGCCTATTACATAGGCAGCAATACAGCCAATACCCCCATAGGCAGCTCTGTGGTGAATATCAATAGTCAGGCTGCGCCTGATTTGACGATTGAAATCGCCGATACTTCAGTCATTGATGACCTGGGCAAAAAGCGGATGCTGTACGAATCACTCAACATCTCTGAATATTGGGTGGTTGATGTCAAAAAATCTCAGGTGATTATCTTTTCTATTGCAAACACTGGCAGTCGTCGCCTTGAAACCTCGTTTGTTCTGCCAGGTTTAAGCGTTCAAATATTAGAATCAGCCCTTATAAAAAGCAGAACTTCTGATCAGACAGCCGTTGGTCAGTGGTTAATGGCTCAGCGGCAATAGCATCAGCTACTCAACCTCACCTTGATAAGAATGACCAAACCACTGCTCTATCTGCGCTTGCAGGTAGCCTTGCTCTTGCAAACTGAGAATCTCGCGATTGATATGCTCGATTAGATCATCCTGACGATCTTCTGCGACAGCGAAACCGTAGTCTTCTTGGGTGAGTCGCTCACCGGCCAGTTCAAATTTGTCGGGGTTAAGATTTGCCAAATAGCGCACTGTGGGATGATCGCGCAGGACACCAACGACCTCACCCGATTCCAAAGCGGCCACCGCGGCATCAAAGTCAGGGTATTCGAGCATACGCACAGGATGCGATCGCAAAAAGGTCGCTGCCGTCGTCCGCTGCACAACCCCAATGGGTTGACCTTTCAAATCTGAGAGCGATTGAGTGTTTTCTTCGAGCTGCACCACCGTCATAGATGCAATAAAATCACCCACAATAAAAAAACTAACCCCCATCCAAATGCAAGCCAGCAAACGGCCTGTGAAATTGATCGGCGTAATATCGCCATAGCCAAATGTACCGAGGGTTACCAGGGCAAACCATATTCCTTGCCCCACCCCTGAAATCGGATTCACTGAGAACGCCTCATTGTGCTTGCGTTCGACCAGCCAAATTAAACTGCCAAAAACAGCACTGCTGCTCACCACCAGTAAAATAGGGCGCAGGGTAGACCAGGCAAATAAACGACGGCCTATTTTCTGGATGAAATTAGGATTATCTACCGACACCATCAGCTGTAGCCCAGCCGAGTAGTAAGGATAGGAAAAATCCATGCCGTAGGCTTCTCGAGAGGAGGTGATTGAAATACCGGCTGCTGCCACATCAATCTCCCCCGCCAGCAGGCCATCCAGCATCTGCCCCACCGAGTCGTAGCGCGTCCACTCCGTTTTGACATCCAGCTCATCAGCAATGGTATGCCACAGATCGATGGTGTACCCGTAGGGCAACTCCTCAGCAGATGCATCATCGGACTCCGGCAAAAATACAAACGGTTGAATTTCGTTGGTACCCACTTTGATGACGGGTTCAGTTTTTAGAGGTAAATCAATCTCCTGAGCGAGTAGCGACTCAGACTGCCCTAAAACAGACGCTCCAATTGTGCTAAAGAACAAGGCAATGCCGATTCCTAATCGTTTCATGGCGCTGAGGTTTCAGAAGTACGACCCATGGCTTGTCCAGCTAACCAACCTGTCGTCCAGGCACTTTGAAAATTGAAGCCCCCTGTAATGCCGTCAATATCTAATATTTCGCCTGCGAAGTAAAGTCCTGGACAGCATCGACTCGCCATCATTTTAAAGTCAACTTCCTTGAGGCGGATCCCACCACAGGTGACAAATTCTTCTTTAAAGGCCCCTTTACCCTGGATTGGATATCGCCCCTGGGTCAGTGACTCAATTAATTGACTCAACCCTGGCTTAGACAGGTTAGCCCAGGTCACCTCAGGGGGCAGCCCACAGCGCTCACATAGATATTGCCAAAAGCGCTTGGGCAGTGAGAAAGGATTGTAGTTTGCGATCGCACGCCTCCCCATATCCCCCTTAGCGTTTACTAAAGCCTGTCGCACCTGATCTTGGGACGACCCCGGCAACCAGTTCACCTGCAATGTGGCCTGATAGCGCTGATTGTGCAGCACTCTGGCTCCCCAGGCTGAGAGCTTTAGCACCGCAGGCCCACTAACCCCCCAGTGGGTAATCAAAAGCGGCCCTGTCTGGACAAGAGGTTTCTTAGCCCCAGCCACCTTGAGTTTCAGATCAACCGGCTCAATCGCTAGACCACTCAACTTGTGGAGGGCCTTATCCGGCACATTCAAGGTAAACAGAGACGGCACCGGGGGTTCGATGGTGTGCCCTAACGATTGAGCAATGCGGTGACCTTGGGGGCTGCTGCCGGTGGCGAGGAGAATGCGATCGCACGCCACGATTTCCCCAGATTTGAGCTGTATCTGAAACCGATCGCCTGCTTTTTTGACCTTGACCACCGCCGAGCGGCGTCTAACCCGCACCCCCAACTCATCCGCCGCTCGCCTCAGACAGTCCACCACCGTCGCCGAGTCATCGGTGGTCGGAAACATCCGCCCGTCTGCCTCGGTTTTGAGCGGCACCCCGTGGCGGCTAAACCAGGCCACCGTATCTTTAGGCTGAAACCGAGAAAACGGCCCCAGCAGCGCCTTGCTACCTCGAGGGTAGTTTTGCACCAGCTGTCGGGGCTCAAAGCAATAGTGGGTAACATTGCAGCGCCCCCCGCCAGAGATACGGACCTTGGCCAGGGGCTCTGGCCCGGCTTCGAAGAGGGTGACCCTGACCGTGGGGCTGGAGGCAGCTGCGATCGCACCAAAAAATCCGGCAGCCCCGCCACCGATAACTGCTAGCTGTTGAACTTCGGACATATCTCTGGGTGGTTAAATCCACTTTTGATCATGCGGCCTACTGGCTTGATGGACCTATGAGGTCTGGCATTTATACTTTCATTGTCATATATTAATGAATGTGAAGGTAACTCATACTTCTATTTGGGAAGTAGAGATGCTTTATAGTGATGATTGCCTGGTTGTCTCGGACTTTCTAGTGTTTGAGGCAGCCATTTTTTTATTTAAACTTGATAATAAGAGTGTTGAGTTTTGTAATCATGGCTATGGCAAGCAAAGAGCAAATCAAAAAACATCTGGCGATGAGCACGACCGTCAAGCTGGATATCACCAGCCCAGCTAAATCGGATGAGGCTCGCAAAATCAAAACAATGGAGCATATCCAAAAAAGCAAGGGAGCCAACGCTTAAGCAAGCCTTTAAGGATCACATCTAAGACTATCGGTCTGACAGCAACCGCTGTAAACCTCTGTATTGTCGCAGCAGCTCTTGGGGGCTGCTTTTTTGTGTGCGATCGCACTTCCCCCCTGTTCATCAGTTTGTCGCAAGTGATAGGTCACAACCTTCTAAGTGACCTATCTCACAATTAAGTGTTAATACTGACATAATTATTATCACACCTAAGTATTAACACTTAACAAAAGAATCGATTTATAGGAACTAAAAATAAATACTGAAAATAGTTTCACAGTATTTACGGCCAGCCTTATTCAACCTTAAAAATAAGTAAATTAAAATACCAGTATTGTCATCGATGCTCTACAGCCATAAAAATTTCCGGGGCCCATACAGTTATGAACTACTCAGACACTCAATCTTCAGTCACCTTTACCAGCATGCGTACAGCTGACTGGTCAAAAGCCGCCATCAAAGAAGCCAATAGCCTTGAGTCGGCCCAACAAACTATCTACGACACCATGTTAGAGGTCGTCAAACAAACCAGCCCTGAGCTAACACTGGCCCTATTTCATCGGCTGTTTATTGAGTACACCGAGCACAGTGCGGCTGATCTCTCCGCTGCCATGTATAAAATTGTTATCGCCAATAACAAAGAGCAATTTCTCTATACCCTAAAGCGCGTCTGCTACATTCTGGTCAATAACTGGGCAATTCAGCGTCGATACAGTGCTATTAGCCAGCTGATTGCCCAATTCAAAGATAAATCGATTCAAAGAGAGGGTATCTCTCCCCTGATCAGACGGCTACGGGCTTGGCTGCGAGAGTTTGTCATCAGCCAAGACTTTCGCGATTTGCAACTCTTTATCGCCCGCTATGAGCAGCCCAAGCATTGGAGCGAACGCTACATCACTTACCTGTTGGCTCCCCAATATCTTAACGACAACAATCCCGCTGAGCAGAGAGAAGCCGCCCAAATCCTAGCACAGCAGCTAAAATCTCAGTTCAGATTTGAGCTGGCAATGTATACTTCTCGCACCCAGTTTAACCAGATCAAAACAGAACAACTTCAAAACCCAACCGCCTTGGGCGACTCGGTTTTGCCCTTAATCAAGCGCATTTTGCTGCGTCGCGGCCACTTTAGCTACGAAAACCTGGCCAACGTCTTTATCCAACAATGTGAAAATGTCAGCTATCGCAAATTTAAGAAGGGGTTGGCACAGTACCTCACCTTTGCAATGTTCCCGTCTGATGTGAATGAACACTTCAAAGCCGAGCTTGAGGAGCGGTTAGAAACGCTTTACAGCAAACATGACAAAAAACCGCTCACTGATGCACTCATCTTGAGAACCTGTAACCGCATTATCGAAATGCTGATTACCGAAGATCAGATGATGCCATCCCCCATGTTCAAAGCCTTTTTGCAGCATGGCAACCCACTAACACTCTCTGTCTTATTGCTCAAGCTATCGCTGCTCTGCCCTCACTCCCAGGCCCACATGGAGTGGCGTCTGGCCAACCTCATTCGGTACTATGAAGAGTCTCAAGCAGAAGACTGCCAGTGGATAATTCAGTTCTTTGAAATCTTCCGAATTACCTTTGCAATCTACTCCGGGCACGTCAACTACAGCCTGGTACAGCTCAAGAAAGCCGCTGAGGCCAACAAAGCAGGCACAGTGGCTATCAATCTGGATGCCTACCGCATTTTTTCACAGTTAAAGCAACCCCAAAGTACTTCGAAACAACTCATTAAGCTTTAGTGAGTCTCAACCCAAAAATCAAGCCCAAGACTTTTACTATCTGGCGGTTGGAAACCGCAGCGATAGATACAAAATCGGCCTGCGCCGATTGGAAACTTCTAGGTGGCCTGCTCCCGACCCACCCTTTCCCCCTTCCGCCTTCGTCCCCTGCACAGTAGCCGAACAAACCCAGCCATTCTAGACTATGGAAGCAGCCCGCCCCCAAAACTCTGATGGCTTCCAATTTGTCCAGTCAAAGCACCAACTATGAGGACTTTTTGCAGTCGCTCAAGGCCCGCATCCAAACCGCCCAGGTGCGAGCAGCGCTGTCGGTCAACCGCGAACTGGTCTTGCTCTACTGGCAAATCGGGCACGATATCTTAGCGCGTCAGCAGCGGGAAGGTTGGGGCACTAAGGTGATCGATCGGCTGGCAAAGGACCTAAAGCGAAACTTCCCAGATATGACGGGATTTTCGTCGCGCAACCTGAAGTATATGCGTGCCTTTGCCGAAGCTTACCCAGATGAGCAAATCGTGCAACGGTCTGTTGCACAGATTCCGTGGGGGCACAACGTGCGCTTGCTAGATGCGCTCAAAGACCCGGAGGAGCGGCTTTGGTATGCCCGCCAAACCATCGAGCAGGGGTGGAGCCGCAACGTCTTGCTGATGCAAATCGAAAGCGGGCTCTATTCACAGGAAACAGGGCAGCCAAAAGACGGGGCCATCACCAATTTTCAGAGAACCTTACCCAAGGCCCAGTCTGATCTGGCGCAGGACCTGATCAAAGATCCCTATAACTTTGACTTTCTCACCCTGGCGGCCAGTGCCCAGGAGCAAGACCTCAAAAAATCGCTGACCGAGCACATCCGCGACTTTTTGCTGGAGTTAGGGGTCGGGTTTGCCTTTGTGGGTAGTCAGTATCCTCTCAAGGTGGGCAGCCAGGACTACGAAGTAGATTTGCTGTTTTACCATCTCAAGCTGCGCTGCTTTGTGGTGATCGACCTGAAAATGGGCGAATTTGAACCAGAGTTCTCAGGCAAGATGAATTTTTACGTCACTGCCCTTGATGAAACCATGAAACACCCGGATGATCAGCCCACCATTGGGATGATTTTGTGTAAGTCAAAAGATCAAACCGTCGCAGAATATGCCCTGCGGGATATCAATAAACCCATCGGCGTGGCAACCCATCGGTTTGGCCGGGAGCTGCCGAAAACGCTGCGGGATAGTTTGCCCTCGCCTGAGGCGTTAGAGGTGGAGTTGGAGAGTGCCATTCTCTCCGGGAGGGGTTCCGCCAACAAAGAAGCAAAAGATACTTAAGCCTCCTCCTGGCTTACCGACATTACGAAAAGAGTAAGATTCTGTATTGGGATGAGATCGCACCTGCAACAACAAATCGTGGATGCCAATGCAAAAGCTGGCTGACTTAATTGTCAGCAGAGCAAAGATCGCCACAATCAGTAATGAAATGGATTAAACAATAACAGGATAAATGCTGTCTAATTCAAGCATAAGATACTCAGTACTTTTGTCAGATAAAACTCCAATCTAAGATATCTAACCATCAAGTGCGCTGAATGATGCCTTGATTTCCCAGAGTTGTAGTTCAAAAACCCAGTATAAGTTCTATGTATCGAAGTGTTATCTCGAAAATTCATCAGATAAAATACAAAAACATAGATCTTATACGTCAGAATTGACGTTGAATATACGTTAAATATTCTTCTGCTATTCCTAAATAGCCAACTGAGTTGGCCTAACAATTCCAGACCTATTGAGCAGATTATAAACTCTTGTCCTATATGATTTTTTCCGCATAAAGATATATACAAAAATTTACTTTTACATTTGTTTGAGATGAATTTAAATATGAAATATAATAACGATGCAGCTATAGTTTCAAAAGTTGAAGACTTTTTCCCAAAAAACTCCAATAAGCCTAAAGTGCTATCAAGCTACCAGGCAAGTTTATGGGGTATTGACGCAGAAGTTCTAAATCTCCCACAAGGAGAAGTTCCTCATGAAATTATCCTGAATAATTACACAATTGGAATTAATCTAGGACAAAGTCACCAAATCGAGCAAATTACCGATGGACATTATATAGAAGCTCTAATATTTACAGGAGCCATTGGAATTTTCCCGTTTCAGTTGCCAATGTGGAGTCGCTGGGATAGGGACATACGTCACCTGTATCTTCATTTAGAACCAAAGTTCTTATCTAATCATTCAAAAGAGCTATTCGATGACGATGAAGTTGAAATAATTCCCTCAGTTTCTCCTACCAAAGATTTGCTAATTCAACAGATTAGCCTATCAATTGAAAATGAACTGACACACAATAGAAATGGTAGCCGAGTTTACGTGCAATACATGGCAGATGCATTAGCCGTTCATCTGCTACAGAACTATTCAGCACAGACAAAACCCGTCACAACTTATTCGGGTGGTTTATCTCCCCACAAGCTAAAGCTGGTTAAAGAGTTTATAAATGGAAATCTAGAACAAGAACTCTGTTTAAACGAGCTTGCCAAGATCACGCAACTTAGCCGCTACCATTTCTCTCGTGCATTCAAGCAATCAATAGGTATAACTCCTCATCAATATGTCATTCAACAAAGAGTAGAGCGGGCAAAGCAACTACTGTTGCAAGGCAAAATGACTATTGCTGATATTTCAATTGCCTGTGGCTTTACGCATCAAAGCCATCTTAACCGGCATTTCAAGCGTTTAAACGGCTTGACTCCAAAGATGTTTCGCCAAACATAAGCAATTTTGTGCAAAAACAGCATCAATATGCAAGCCAATAAGTTTTTTGCTAGTTATAAAGGATGTACTGATGCAAAAGCCACTGTTATTTGTTGAGCACAAGTGTCAGCGGGCAGTGCCCACCCTCAGAGCATTGCTCACCTCGATACCGCCAAAATTCACTTAGGAGATTACTAATGATGTCATTTATTTCGGATGTAGGATGGCAAGGCTCGCTAATCAAACTCTTGATTAGGATAGGTAAGACTATTCTTGGAGGAGGCTGATAATCAGACCTTGCTAGGCTATTTTTAAGACCTAGTAAGGTCTGCCATTGAGGCAATATGCTCTTGATACTCCTTCATATCTCAAAAGCTGCCATATCAGTAGATAAGCTCAATTAATTTCAAACTACTGGAGGCCCCCTAAATCCCCCAATTTTGGGGGGCTTTGAAGTTCTTAAGCCCTCAGAATTGAGGGTTTGGGGGGTTGTTCAAGAGTGTCATCTGCAAGAAATTCTTGTGTAATTATTTTGCCTACCTACTTAAGCATCTCAGCGATTCAGAACTACGCTTACTTATAGCCACCTACTCAAATGCTCCTAGCAGGTACTTCAACTTAAAGTAAAGACCATTTAAAGGGTTAAATTGTAATTCTCACGGAAAGCAGACTACTTTCTACAGAACACACTTTTTTAGAGAACAAGTCAACTTTTAGACGACTGAAATCGATGTTAAGTAGGTAGGCGCAATTATCTTACAGATAGATTACGAATTAATGAGGCTTTCAGCCATTCTGACCCTAAATTTAATTAAGCTAACCTACTTAGCAATAATATTTAAGAGGAAAAACATCTCTTTAATACCCCTTAAAATGTGGAGTAAACAATAATGTTAGATGTGCTAGAAGGGCTATCGTATATTGGTGAGTGGGAACAAAAATGGTGGGGGTGTATATGGACGTTGACTAGTGATGAAATTAACTGCGTTCAAGCAAAGATTCGTCAAGAGATGGCGCTTTCAGCAACTCCATTGCTCATCCCTGGAGGTCAGACATTATCTCCTATTATTGGCGCATTAGAGGCCGCGTATTTGGTTCTGTCTAATCGTCTTAAGGCTGCTGATAAAGGACACGGCGTTGTTGTTCATTTCCCACTTGATTATATCAGTTCAGGTCCATTGGGATGGGCAATAACTTCACCAGGTTTTCCTTTGAATCTTAATTGGACTAAGAATATCTCACACATCAGGTCATTGTAGAATAGAGCTGATCCAGGTAAGATAAGCTGCTGTAGCTTAAGGTAGCAGCTAGTACAATAGGTATAAAACAATGGGCCCAATAAGTGTTTTAGGGAGTTAGCTGAAGAGGGGCTTCAATAGACTACCTAGCAAACGTTCACGCCCGTGCCAGGCGTACACAACCCGATTGGAGTGGCCTGGTGCAAGATCCTGGTTGGGAAGCAAAGGTTAATTGTAGTCGCTCAACCAGAACGTTAGCTGTCTAAATGCATATTGATGACAAACTCGCACATAACATCAACATCCCGGTAATTGAAGCAAATATGTGATACATATCCAATTTGAGAGACTGAAGGCATTGATTGGGGCTGAGAGAACCAATTAACCTTGCAACCACCCAACCGATCCAACAAAAGTCCCTTAGCTTTGACGAGTTTCTCGCCCGCTATGGTGGCGATAACCAATACGAACTGATTGATGGCGAGGTATTTGACTTGGAACCCACGGGGCAACATTAGGAGGTTGCCGCCTTCATCACCACCAAAATCTGTGTCCAGATTGACGGTGCAGACTTGCCGTGGTTTGTATTACAGCGAGGACTGTTCCGCCCCTCTGATAGCGGTATCAAAGCATTTCGACCAGATGTTGCCGTAATTGATCGCACGGAACTTACCGAGGAACCGCTGTGGTGGCCTGAGCAGTCGATTATTACCAGGAGCAGTTCCATTAAATTTGTGGCAGAAGTCGTCAGTAGTAACTGGCAAAACGACTATGCTCGAAAAGTCGAAGACTACGCCACTTTAGGCATTCCTGAGTATTGGATTGCAGAACAACAACATTACGCGGGCTTGGGCAGGATTCGCCACATTGGGAAACCTAAGCAGCCGACATTTTCTATCTGTACGTTAGTCAATGGAGAGTATGAAATTCAGCTATTTCGAGGAAATCAGGTGATTGTCTCTGCAACCTTTCCTGGTCTGAACCTGACAGCGGCACAAGTACTGAACGCTAATCGGTAAAACTGCTGCTATGGAGCCCTGCCAGCTAGTATTCTCACGATTACTTTCAAAAAAGAGGCACAGGGGAAAATTGGGCCATTAGATAAAACAGACTAACACTTTCCCCTGAGATCGCAACCTACCAAGGCCAGCATTTCAAGCAGCTATAAACTAACCCACCAACTCCTTGACCTTCTTCATGATGCCAGTGGGGCCAATACCCTGGTGGGGAAACTGTTCCCAGAGACCACCGCAACCTTCTTCATGGGTGCCGAGATAAGCAAATTTAGGCGTTAAGCCACGCTCTAGTAGCCAGGAGCCAAAGCGACTGCCTAAGCCAGTCCGACGGTTGAAAGCTTCTACCACGATGACGAAGGGTGAGGCCCCGATTTTTGCCATCATCGCTTCATCCACCACATTCAGAGTGGACTTATTGATCAAACCCACATCAATACCCTCTTGCTTGAGCCGCTCAACCGCATCGAGGGAACGGTAGACCGCGTCACCAAAGCTGACAATGTAACCCGCCGCCCCTTCGCGAATAACCTCATCTTTGCCAGGGGTAAAGGTGTAGTCTCCTGCAAACATCTCATGACCACTGCCATCGAGAATCATCGGCACTTTAGAACGGGTCGAGAAGATAAACCGTAAGCCCGATAGCCCAAAAACAGATTTCACGCAAGCCCGCATTTGATTAGCATCCACCGGGAAGAACAGTTGGGTGGGATAGCCATCATCCAGACCGTTGTCGGCAAACATGTTGTTGATGCCAAAGTGGCAAGTGTTGTCAGCCATGTCATCGATACCGGCATGGGAGAAGTGACACAGCAGGTTCGATTTATTCAGCCGCGCCATTGTAATTTCAGAAATGCACATCTCTAAGAAGGCACTGAAAGTTGCCATCACCCCTTGTTTGCCCTCAGCCATGCCAAAGCCCGCTGCCGCCGAGAGGTTGCTGCGCTCCATGATGCCACCGGGGATAAACACCTCCGGGTGAGCCTTGCGAATCTGGGCCAGACCACAGGAGCCTTCGAGATCGCTATCGAGGACCAATACGCTCTGCTTGCGGGTATTTTCATCCATTGCGCCCAACACTTCGACCATGGCTTCGCCAAAGACGTTACGATTTGAGCCGACCTTGTCAGAGGAGCCCATGAACGTGTAGCCCTGCTTGGGCTTCTCAATGCCCTTGAGGAAATCAACCGCTGCGCTGTGGCCTCGCTGCTCGAGATACTTGAGCGCGAGATCGACTGAGATCACATCATGGCCGTGGTTGGAGCCCTCTAGCCCTTCAATGCCGGGGCACATGGGGCGCTTGTTGATCACAGCCACCGGGCCAGGGGTATTGATCGCCTCGCAAATGTTGGCATAGAGGCTATCCAGGTCTTCACCGTTGCCCTCTAGCACCTTGAGGCCATGCCCCTCCAGAGTCTTCTTAACGGTAAAGCCGGGTAGATATTTAGAAGGATTACCGGCAATGGTGACATCGTTATCGTCAATGATCAGCTTTACATTGATGTGCTGGGCCACCGCTAGACGGGCCGCTTCAGCGTCGTTACCCTCTTGCTGGGAGCCATCGGAGCCTAAGCAAAAGACCGCTTTGCCAGGGTTGGCCAGGGCCACACCATTTACATAGGGCCACATGTGGCCGAGGCGACCGGAGCTAAATTTGACCCCAGGGGTCAACCCCAACTCGGGGTGACCGGGCAACGTAGAGTTGGCTTCGCGGTAGTGCATCAGCTGCTCAGCCGGGAGATCGCCTGCCAGGGTCGCCATCAAGTACTGGGTGCCCACCCGGTGACCGGCTTCGTCAAAGAAAATCGGCACATACTTATCGGCAGCGCCCCGAAACAAAGCATCGAGGATCATCACTTCCGGTACGGTGTCGTAAGGACCACCGGTATGACCACCCACGCCTCTGGCTGCCCCCGTCGCTGTAAAGAAGACAATGGCATCGCGGCACAGTTGGATATTGGCCTTGAGTGCCGAGCGCTGCTCGTCAGTCAGGGTTGGCTGCGACGCATCTAAGCTAATCTGCTGGTAGGCATTTAGGTCAATGGGAAATGATGTCATGGTAAATTTTTCCGTGCTCTCTCCTTATTAACTATCGGAGATGATGCCGCAAAGATCTACCAAGTCAAGGTTAAAACTGATTCTAAGAGGGATGTTACATCCACGGAATAGCCGGGAAACCGGTAGGACACAATATTCTTTTGCTTAAGGAATTTGTCAGGCATCATGCTTCAGCTTTTCTGCCTGGCATTTTCTGCCTGGACGTATTGAGCGTATTGCCTAGGCACCCAATAGAGAAAAAGGAACCACCAGAGGACAATTACCAGACTGATAGGTAT
>JBCBQD010000165.1:0-12685 GCA_039820425.1 Cyanobacteria bacterium J06635_1 | reverse complement strand
GGTCGCTCAATCGCTGAAGAACTGGCAAGCCAACAGCGCTGGTCTGAAGCCAATGTGATTCATCTACTCCAAGAGATCCTAAGGGTGTTGACCTTTGTGCATCAGCAAAACGTCATCCATCGCGATATTAAGCCGTCTAACCTGATCCGTCGGGTCGGGGATGGCAAAATCGTCCTGATTGATTTTGGGGCAGTCAAGCAAACGGCGGCCCAACCGCTTGAAACCGCTGACAACCCCACCCTAACGATTACCATTGGCACCCAGGGCTATATGCCCAATGAGCAAATCGCTGGGCAGCCCCGCTTTAGCAGCGACCTCTATGCCATCGGCATGATCGGGATTCAGGCCCTGACAGGGATCAAACCGAGAAACTTAAAACACGACATGCAGACCGGGGAGGTCAGTTGGCACACTGAGGTGCCCTATGTCAGTCCAAAGCTGGCGGATATCTTAGACACGATGGTGCGCTACCACTTCAAAGACCGCTATCAAACCGCAGAGGACGCGCTGCAAGCGTTAGAGAAGCTGCTGGAAGATTCAAAATCTGACAGCTCAGCCAATGTTAGCTTAGACGAGACTCAAATCTTACCAAAATCGTTAGACCTGTGGCAGTCAGCCCAGCCAACCTCGGCTGCCTCTCCAGCTGAGGTACTGGCCCCCGCCGATCCGCCCTCAGAGCATCCCCTCTCGGCCCCTTCCCCCTTGGCTGACACTGAAATCACCGTTCCCCCTGAGATGGTGGCCAGCCCGGTGCCTGAAACAGCAACTGATGCGCTCACCGAAACCGTGGTCAGCCCTTCTCCCTCCCCTGAAGCGGCATCCAATCAAACAGAGAATCTGCTGTCGGCCCCGACTGACGCAACCCCTATTAAAGCAACAGAGGCTGCTCCGCTGACGCGTATAGCCCTGGGGGCATTACTGGCATTAGGGCGCAGCCTCTCCTCGAGAGAATCGCACCTCAGATGGTACCTCCTGGGGACTGGCTTTCTTGCGATCGCCGGGGTTTCGCTACTCCCCACGGTTGCCGATGCAGTTTTTCAGGGGCTCGGATTGTATGCCACCCCTGACACCGTGGTTTGCAAAATTCCAGCGACTCCCCCCCTGCCCACTCCCCCCCCCGATTATGAATATGTCGATGGCACCCAATACTATGGCCCGTTAGAAAACAGCAGACCCGCCGATGGCCAGGGGATCACCCTTTTTCCCAACGGCAACCGCTACGATGGCGAGTTTAGCGATGGCCAGCGCAATGGCTGCGGGACCTTTACCTTTAAAAACGGACGGCGCTATGTCGGGCAGTTTAAGCAAGACGCCTTCCACGGGCAGGGGATCTGGTATCTGGAAAATCGCGATCGCTACGTCGGCGGGATGAAACATGGAAAATGTAATGGACTCGGGACTTACACCTTTGCTGACGGCACTCGCCAGCGCGGGTTTTGGTGGAATGGAACACTATTGGGTAGCCGATTGTCTTGCGATCGCGAGTGACCAAGGCGTACTGTTGGTTCCTTGAGAAGGTCCGGGCGATCGCCATTTTCTAATGGAGAGACTGTAAGCGGTGTAAGGCTAACCATATAGAGTTGGGCACGGCAAAGTCAGGCAAGTATTCTACTGATTGAAAGTAGAAAGAGCTTGAGCTTTTTGATTTAAGGTCGCAACTAGACCACTGACAGAATAATGAACATCTAAATCAGACCATTGCAAGGCCGAGCCCATATTGATAGTGACAACATTGTGAAGCTGCTCGGCTGTTGCTTCTTGCAGTTCAGGGAAAAGCTCAAGTGGAAATTGCAAGTTTCGCCCATCGCGTAAAACGGCTAGAAATACCCTTTGATCATCATCAAACTCTATAGATTTCAAAAGCGGTTCATCGGTCGTCAATGCCCACAACTCAAGCGGGGTTAAACGGCTTTTCTCAATCGTTATGAAATCGGTTCCAGGCATCCCAACAGTCATCTAAATTATCCTCTACGAGGTTTACTGCGAGTTTGCGCCATTTGGCAGAAACAAGTTCCGAATAAGCATCTTCCATAATTTTAGACGGATTCCTCGATTGGCCGAGTTCAATCTTGAGTACCCACTCACCTCCTTTCCGAACGTGCGCATGGGCTGGTTCATGGTCATTGGAATAGATCAGGAGATCCATCCCTCGAAATTGTGCAATCGTTGCCATGCCGTCTAATGCCTACGAGTTACCAACTGGCCCCACCGCCGCTGCCACCGCTTCTGCCGCCGCCAAAGCTTCTGCCAGATGATCGAGAAGAAGATCGAGATGAGCTAGATGAACTCGAAGATGAACTGGACGAGCTACTGCGCTCTTTCCTGGGCAATGTGACCGTCCGTTCATGATGATCGCCGCAGCACTCGCAGTGAGTGGTTACCCGCTTGCGACCAGAGTGAGAATAGGTCGGATACACCTCAATATGACTGCTGATGCGAAGGGTTTTCTCAGCGCATTGCTGGCAATATTTACGGCGTCCTGATTGATCAAAGACTTGAACGTAAACGCCCCGGCAAGTCGGGCATTGCCAGCCCTGACAGCGAATGTTGCCCAACTCACTGGCAACCCTTTGCGGCTTTTTTAGATGAACATAGAGGGTATTTTTATCTGTTTTGAGCATCCGCTGCTGGCAGCGGGTACACTCAACCGGCTGACCCAGCAAACCCTGAAACCAGGAGAGCCGTTCCTGGTCACCGGGCATCCCCTGGAGGGGCTTTTTAGTTAGCTTTTGAAACCCACGAAAAAAGACAGCGAGAAAGCCGCCCCCTGCCAAAATGATCACCTTAATGCCGTTTGATAGGTCCATCAGGGGCGAGAGTACCGGATTGTAGGGCGTGCTGTCGCTGAGAATGGTGACCATGCCCTCGGTGACCGACAGCACGCCGCGATCGTAGTCGCCTTCTTTAAATCGAGGCACGGCCCGCTGCTTGAGCAAAGAGACAACTCGCTGGTCGGGTAAAACTTTGACGATGCCGTAGCCGGTTTCAATCTCAGCTCTGCGATCGCCCACCGAGACCAAAAACACCACCCCATTATTGACATTGGCTTTGCCTACACCCCAAGTGTTAAATAGCTCATGGACAAAAGCTTTAGGGGAGGCAGCTCCAGCGGTATCGGACACTGTCACCACGGCAATTTCAGTCCCGTTATAGGCTTCGAGCTCGCTGATCAGCTGGTTTAGCTCAGTCTCAGTCTCAGAGCTGAGAATATCGGCCATATCGGTGACCCAGCCCCCCTGCTGGCGAGGATTGGGGACATCATGAACCTCAACCGCCTGGCCTGGCCTGACCTGGGCCGCCAGGATAATGCTGGTGACGAGTAAAGTCATGCAACTGAGGCCAAAGGCTTGTCTTAATCGCATTCAGGTTTCCAGGGTGTTAACTTGTTTCAAAGATGCCCGAAATCTGGTCAAAATGCCCCAAGCTCAGCGTTGCACAAAGTCATCCAAATCTAAAGACGAACTCTCGCCCGTCTGCGACTGGTTTGCTCGTCAGGGCTGGCAACCCCTGGCATTTCAGCAGGCAACCTGGGAGGCGTATCTGGCGGGGCAAAGTGGTCTTATCCAGGTGCCCACAGGGTCAGGCAAGACCTATGCGGCGGTGATGGGTCCAATCGCTGAGATGCTCCGAAGCCCGGCAGAAAAGGGGCTCAAGCTGCTTTACATTACACCGCTGCGGGCGCTGTCTCGGGATATTGAAAAGTCGATTTTGCGGCCCATTGAGGAGATGGGCTGGGCATTGCGGGTCGAGTCGCGCACGGGGGATACGAAATCATCCCAAAAGACGCGGCAGATGAAAACTATGCCGGATATTTTGATCACCACCCCCGAGTCGCTGTCGGTGATGCTGTCCTACGTGGGGGCGCAAAAGCGATTTGGGTCACTGCGGGCGATCATCCTGGATGAGTGGCACGAGCTGATGAGTACGAAACGAGGCACCCAGACTGAGCTGTGTCTCTCTCGCCTGCGACAGCTACAGCCAAGGCTCAAAACCTGGGCAGTGTCGGCTACCCTGGGGAATCTAGAAGAGGCGGCCCAAACGTCAGTGGGGTTAGGGATTGAGCCAGCTATTATTCAATCAAATCTAAAGCGGGAGACGCGAATCCAGAGTATTTTGCCAGCGTCGGTGGATAGTTTCCCGTGGGCAGGGCACCTAGGGCTGCGGATGTTTGAGTCGCTGGTGGCGGCGTTGGATATGGAAAAGTCAACGCTGATTTTTACGAATACGCGATCGCAGGCCGAACGCTGGTACCAAGCCCTGTCTTTTGCGGTCGACGAGCACGCCGACAAGCTGGCCCTGCACCACGGTTCCATCGATTTTAACGAGCGCCAGGCCATCGAAGCCGGGCTCAAGTCCGGAGAGATCAAATGGGTGGTGTGTACCTCATCGCTAGATCTGGGGGTCGACTTTCAACCCGTCGAGCGGGTGGTGCAAATCGGCAGTGCTAAGAATCTAGCCCGACTCCTGCAGCGGGCTGGTCGCTCTGCCCATGTGCCCGAGGGTACCTCCGAAGTCTTTTTCTTGCCCACCAATGCCCTGGAGCTGATTGAAATTGCTGCATTTCGAAGGGGGCTCGCCGCTGGGGCAATTGAGTCACGTCATCCCCAAAAACTGGCCTACGACGTCCTGATACAGCATTTGGTCACCCTGGCCTGCGGCGATGGCTTTGAGCCCCAGGCCACGCTAGCAGCGGTTCGTCAGACCATCGCCTACGAGCACCTCAGCGATGCTGAGTTTGTCTGGATTTTAGACTTTATAGAGAAAGGCGGTCAGTGCCTCAAAGCCTACCCCCGCTATCAAAAAATCACCCAGGAAGCCGGTCTTTTCAAAGTGTCGAGTGCCCAAATCTCGCGGATGCACCGGATGAGCATTGGCACCATCACCGGCAATCAGCAGGTGCAGATTGTGTTCACCACTCGCAAAAAGATTGGCACCGTCGATGAAAATTTTGTCTCTCGCCTCAAGAAGGGCGATGTGTTCTTCTTTGCGGGGCGACAGCTGGAATATTTTCAGATGAAAGACATGGTGCTCTATGTCAAAAGCACTCAAAAGAAATCGACGGTGGTGCCGGTGTGGACTGGGGGCAATCTTGGGATTTCTGACTGTTTAAGTCAGTATCTGCGGGCGGAGCTAAATCAGGTTAAGGGCGATATCCCTGCCGATGTGGGTGACGAGGTTGAGTGTGTGATGCCGATCTTGGCAGCCCAGGATCGGATTTCTCAGCTGCCCGCCGCCGATGAGTTGCTAATCGAAACCTGGAAAAGTAGAGAAGGCCAACACCTCTACGTGTTCCCCTTTGAGGGACGGTTCGTTCATGAAGGCCTGGGATTTCTGTGGGCCTATCGCTTTTCTCAGCGGCAGAAGACGACCTTTACCGTCTCGGTGAATGATTATGGGTTTGAGATCTTGGCTCCCAAGCACTATCCGTTTCAAGATTTGTTTTCAGATGAGTTTTTTGCGGTAGACAATCTCGAAGCTGAGATTAAGGCCAGTCTGAATATTTCAGAACTGACCCAGCGCCGGTTTCGCGGCATCGCCCAGGTGGCAGGGCTCGTGTTTAAGGGCTATCCCTCCTCTCGCAAGACGGCCAGTCAGCTGCAAATCAGCGCGTCGCTGATCTACGAAGTTTTCTCAAAGTATGAGCCCAATCATCTATTGCTGGCCCAGGCTGAGCGAGAAGTGATTTCCTTACAACTTGAAGCCCATCGGCTAAAACGCACTTTGGTGAACATCAGCCAGGTTCAACTGCGCTGGCAAACCACAAAGCGACCGTCACCACTGGCCTTTCCGCTGCTGATTGAGCGACTCAGCGTGCGCCTGTCAAATGAGAGTCTATTGGATCGCATTGAGCGGTTAAAACAACAAATGATCAACAAGTAGGGGCATCCCTTGTGGGTGCCCTCAACGGGGCATCCCTTGTGGGTGCCCTCAACGGGGCATCCCTTGCTAAGATTTTCAGACGAGTGTTGTGGGCAGCGTGTGGCAAAACCGTTAGCAGGATATGAGATTCAGATTGGAAACCTGGATCTGCATCTGCTGCCCGATAAGGCAGTTTATTTACCCATCTCTAAAAGTTTGCTGGTGGCCGATGTGCACTTGGGTAAGGCTGAAACGTTTCAGTCCTTTGGCATCCCAGTTGCAACCCAGGTCAATGATGAAACCCTGCAACGACTGCGGCACCTCTGCCAGCAGTGGGACCCCCAGCAGCTTTTTATCCTGGGTGACTTATTTCACGCGGATCAGGCCTTGACCCGAGAGGTCCTATCAGCCTGGACCGATTTTTTAAGGGCAACCCATGCTCAAACAACGTTGATTGTGGGTAACCATGATCGGCGATTAGTAAGTGCTCTGGGTAATTTGCCCATGCAGTGTCATGTGGATGATCTAGAGCTTGGATCACTGCTGCTTAGCCATAAGCCCGCCGCTGATCATGCAGCTAGCCTAAATGTATGCGGGCATGTCCATCCGGTGGTGTGTCTTCAGTCTAAGCTCGATAACCTGCGGTTACCCTGTTTTTATTTGGATACAACCCAAAAACAGCTGACCTTGCCCTCGTTTGGTGAGTTTACAGGCGGATATGAGGTTTCGCTGCAGGCTGGGATGGCAGCCTATATTGCGGTAGAGGACACTGTCATTCCGCTGGTTGACTGACAAATCTTTTAGCTGGGCGGTTAAAACCACCCCCTACCCTTACAAAATCGGCCTGCGCCGATTAGGGAACCCCCTGAAAAACCTAGTCCGCGTAGGCGGACTAAAGCCCAAGGGGCATGGCTATAGCCTTCGGCATGGCTACGCTAACGCTAGTGCACGAGTAGGCGCGACTTCCAGTCGCTAGCCGAAACACCCTAAATCGTAGGTTTCAGAACTTTTGTCAGTCAATCAGCCCCCTCACCTGATGTTCTGTCCTTTTATTTATCAAATACAACTTAAACGATGACTCAACATCTTAACCCCAACGTGCGCCACGACTTTCTGCCGATTTTTGATTTGACCGATGGCAACCCCAACGGGGACCCTGATGGAGGCAACATGCCCCGCACCGACCCTGAAACGTCTCATGGTTTGGTAATTGATGTGTGTCTCAAGCGCAAAATTCGTAACTACGTGGCCACCTATGCTGACTACGAGGCCACCTCAGAGGAAGCGGCCCTCGATCGCTCAGCCAGCCGCGGCATGATGGCTCCCCGTGGTTTGTATGTCTTTAGTCATGAGTCCAAGCTGGGCAATGCTCTGGACCATAAGCTATTTGAGAAAGTAGACGTAAACCTTAAAGAAGAGGGTACTATTCCACGTCAATTTAGTGACTATGCCGTTAACGTTAAAGAGGATGATTTGCCTGACGGGGTTACACTCACGCGATTGACAGAGGGCTAGGTATGCAGCAATTTACCCGCATCACTTGGGATCCAGAAATTATGGGCGGTAAGCCCTGCATACGTGGGTTACGGGTTACTGTCGGCATGGTGCTTGGGTTGATGGCCGCAGGACGAACCTCGGAGGAAATTTTGACGGCATACCCTTACCTGGAACCTGCCGATCTCAAGGAGTCATTGGCTTACGCAGCCTGGCGGGTAGACGAGGCTGAGGTGCCGTTACAGTCTGCATGAAAATTTTGATTGATATGAACCTTTCACCGACTTGGGTGGAGTTCTTTAATTGAGGCTGTCCACTGGTCAAGGGTGGGTGACCCTCGGGCTGGCGATCGCACCCTCATGCAGTGGGCAACTGACCATGGTTATATCGTGTTTACCCACGATCTAGACTTTGGTGCTTTGCTAGCGGCTAACCAGGCTAACGCTCCGAGCGTTTTTCAAGTGAGGACTCAAGATACGCTACCTGATGCCATTGGAGAGCTGGTGCTCTCAGCAATACGGCAGTTTCAGGTGGAGCTAGAGACAGGGGCGTTAGTGACCGTTGATGCTAGCCGAGCCAGGGCACGCATTCTACCCATCAATCGCTGAGAATTTTAGGTGATCTCAAAGGGTTTGGCCCCACTGCTGAAAAATATGACGTTTTTGCGATCGCAGACCCGTGAAACAAATTCTCAATATCACCTGGACGGTCTGGTGGTTTTTGGCAATGTCTTACTCAGTCCATTTTTGATTCATCGCTGTGCTGAGGATGGGCGCTCGATTGTTTGGCTGACAGCGTGAGGCAAGTTTAAAGGGCGATTGGCTGGACCAACCACTGGTAATGTGATGCTGCGACGGGCGCAGCATCAGGCCCTATACCAGGCGGAAACCACACTCAATATTGTTCGGTATATCGTGGCTGGTAAACTTCAAAATGCACGGGCTGTGGTGATGCGTGCGGCTCGGGAAGCGAAGGCTGAGTGAGATCGCATTGCCCTCAAAGCCACGGCTGAGATCCAGGCAGGGGGTATCCAAAATGCTAAAAATCCACGGATATAGACAAACTGCGAGGCATTGAAGGCTATAGCGCTAAAGCTTACTTTGGCAGCTTTTCGGCAATGGTCCGTACCCATCGCGATACGTTTGAATTTGTAGAACGCTCAAAACGTCCACCCAAGGATCCCATCAATGCTTTGCTGTCGTTTGTTTACACGTTGTTGGCTAATGAATGTGTGGCTGCCTGCGAGGGGGCAGGGCTTGACCCGCAGATGGGCTTTTTGCAGACAAAAAAAATCCCTCAGCAGATCACTGGAGGGATGTGTCAAGGTTCATCTACTCGCTTAAATATGCAGGTATGCCCAGGTAACATCCGGAAAAAATTAAAGCAAAAGTGAAGAACCTGTGAAAATTTCATAAAAGCAGCGTGCTGCTTATGTTTTACTCTATGGCTTACGTTTTATGGGAAATCTCGGCTGCTTGTGCTCGATACTAAAGGGCAAGCAGCCGCATTGCCCTTACCAGAGTATCTATTTTGATTGGGGGCTAGTGAGATTGGGGGCTACTGGGGTTCTGGTGCCTGGGGCTCTGGCGCTTGGGGCTCAGCGGCATCTGGAGTGACTGTTTCCCCAGTCCTTAGGGCTTGAGCTTGCTCTCGAATGGCCGTGGCAATGTCGGCATCCCCTCGGGCTTCGTATAGATCGGCGGCTTTGTCGTAGTCTGCCAGAATGGCTTCTTTATCTTCAGGGGTGAGGCTTTCTGGGCCTTTGAAGTTTTCGCCCTCGGCCAGGTATACCCGACCCCAGTGGGCATCGGCTCGACCCAAATAGGCACTGGGGTCATTAGGGTCAAGTGCGATCGCAGCCGTATACGCCTCAATCGCTTCGCCAAAATCCTCTGAGGTCATCAGCTCAATGGCCCGATCGTATACCAGCTCATATTCAGTCGCTGGGCGGATGGTCAGGTCATAGCTGCCCCCCTGCCCCGAAAAAGAACTCGCCACGGCTTTGTACTCACCGTCCGCTGGCAGCGTCGTCACAATGGTGGAGTTTAGGGTACCGCCGTAGTCGTCATTCATGTCGAGTTCGGCCCCATCTGGCCCAACCAGAAACAGCACCGTGTCAAATTCTTCGCTAGAAAGCTCAATCGTGAACGAGTCCCCTGCGTCTCCGCTGAAGGCATACTCATCGCGCATCGGGGCGAGGGTGCCCTGCTGCTCGACAATATTTTGCGCCAGCACCGGTGCCGACACCAGTAGGCCCGCTGCGCTGAACAACAGCGTAGAAAGCCCCGAACGACTCAGGGATAGCGTGGAAAGAGAGAGCTTAATCATTACAAATCCTAATTGTTTAGCGATCGGGGTGACCCATGCCTAATAATACGAGCCAGCAGTCTGAGGCCTACGCAGACAGAGTTTACTTACCCAGCATAGAGACATCATTTTCCAATCTAGTCCAACTCGTCAGGGGCCTGATCAGTACAAGGCCAGTCTGTCATCTGTCTGGTGCCTACATGGGGTCTGTCTGGGCAAACCTCCGGTGGTCATCAGCACGAAGTGAATACTATCAAGAAATCGATGCCGATTTTTGATAGCTCGTCGCATTTGAAGTGCTCATCGTTGATAATGCACTTACTGCATCACTGTAAGATCACGCCATCACTTAGAAATTGAATCTATGCAGATTCGCTCAAGATCTGGCCAAAGTCAACTAGGGAGTAGACCATCTAGGCCTTTAGGGGCCTTGGCAAGATGTCAATCTGGTTTTCGTTTGGCAGGGTGGCTACTGCTGACTATTGGGATGACAGGCCAGGCTTCTGCACAGATCCAATTGCCTCCAGAGGAAGACATTCCCGAAGAAATTTTGAGGACTGAAATTATTTTTGAGGCGCGTTCCCCCCTAGACGGGGCACCGATCAGTCCTGAAGCATACGCAGAACTAGAGGCCCAGCTACAGGCCCCCCCCGAGACCACAACCATCAGGTCCGATATTCGCTCTATCATCCTATTGCTGCAGGTGCGCAGGGCAATTAAGCCGATTTTGCCTTTTATCCCGTAGGGGGAGGCCTCATTGACCGAATTTGGTGCAGTGTCTTCTATGTAGCAACGCTAGTCATTAAAATTAGTTAACTTAGCGTAAACTACATAAAGCCTTAAACTCTCAAGTTTTTCTCAGCGTCAACTGCAAATCTGGAGACGGCCAAGGTTTAGCGAGCCCCTTTTCAATTTCTTTAAAAAAACTTTCGATTGATACTTTTGTACAGGCCTAATTTTTATGACGTTGACGGTTGCACCTGACCAGATTGAGCGGATTGTTTGGAACCAGCACCATAACCCTTTTGAGGTATTGGGTCCCCATCTTATTCAAATAGACGGCAAAGAGGTTTGGGCGGTGCGGGCCTTTATCCCGGCTGCTGATAAGGCTTGGGTTATCTTGCCCGAAGCTCGCCAAGAGTTTGCCATGGCTAATGACCACCATCCCCATTTTTTTGAATGTGTGGTTGAGACCGAGGACTTAGTTAACTACCAAATCCGCTACAAAGAGGGGGAGCATGAGCATGTCATCTACGACCCCTATGCGTTTAAGTCTAGGGAGATCAGTGACTTTGACGTACACCTGTTTGCTGAGGGCAACCACCATCGCATTTACGAAAAATTAGGGGCCCATCCCACTACGATTGATGGAGTGACTGGGGTTTACTTTGCAGTTTGGGCACCCAATGCCCGCAATGTGTCTGTGCTGGGTGATTTTAATAATTGGGATGGTCGCAAACATCAAATGCGAATTGGAGCTGGTGGGATTTGGGATATCTTTATCCCGGGTCTGAAGGTAGGGGCTGGCTACAAATATGAGATCAAAAACCAGACCGGTCATATTTACGAAAAATCTGACCCCTATGGCTTTCAACAAGAGGTGCGCCCTAAAACGGCGTCGGTGGTGGCTGATCTAGATGCCTATCAGTGGCAAGACGACGATTGGCTTGAGCAGCGCCGCCATCGCGATCCAATGACGCAGCCGGTGTCGATTTATGAGGTCCACCTGGGCTCCTGGATGCATGCGGCTTCGTCTGAGCCGTCAAAGCGCCCGGACGGGACGACAGAGCCTGTGGTAACCGTGGCCGAACTCAAGCCGGGGGCCCGTTTCCTGACCTACCGTGAGCTGGCGGCTAAGCTGATCCCCTACGTTAAAGAGCTGGGGTTTACCCACATTGAGCTATTACCGGTTGCTGAGCATCCATTTGACGGCTCCTGGGGTTATCAAGTGACTGGCTACTATGCGGCCACCTCGCGCTATGGCTCCCCCGAAGACTTGATGTATTTCATTGATCAATGCCACCTCAATGGCATTGGGGTTTTAGTGGACTGGGTGCCCGGTCACTTTCCTAAGGACGGTCACGGATTGGCCTTCTTTGACGGCACCCATCTCTACGAGCACGCCGACCCTCGCAAGGGCGAACATAAAGAATGGGGCACGTTGGTCTTTAACTATGGCCGCAACGAAGTGCGTAACTTTTTAGTCGCCAATGCCCTGTTCTGGTTTGACAAGTACCACATTGACGGCATCCGGGTGGATGCGGTGGCTTCGATGCTTTACCTCGACTACAACCGCAAGCCTGGGGAGTGGGTCGCCAATGAGTACGGGGGTCGTGAAAATGTAGAAGCGGCTGATTTTCTCCGTCAGACCAACCATCTAATTTTTAGCCACTACCCTGGCATTCTCTCCATTGCGGAGGAGTCAACGGCCTGGCCCATGGTTTCCTGGCCGACCTATGTGGGCGGTTTGGGCTTTAACCTCAAGTGGAATATGGGCTGGATGCACGACATGCTGGACTATTTCCAGATGGATCCGTGGTTTCGCCAGTTTCATCAAAACAACGTTACTTTTAGCATTTGGTACGCTTTCAGCGAAAACTTTATGCTGGCGCTGTCCCACGATGAGGTGGTGCATGGCAAGAGCAACATGATTGGCAAGATGCCTGGGGACGATTGGCAAAAGTTGGCTAACCTGCGCTGCCTGTATACCTACATGTTTACGCACCCTGGCAAAAAGACCCTGTTTATGAGCATGGAGTTTGGCCAGTGGAGCGAATGGAATGTTTGGGGTGACCTGGAGTGGCATTTGCTGCAGTACGATGCCCACAAAGAGCTTAAGCATTTTATGCAAAAGCTAAATGCGTTTTATCGCAGTGAACCGTCCTTATATACCCAAGATTTTTCCCAAGAGGGGTTTGAGTGGGTTGACTTTAGTGATACCCGCCATAGTGTGGTGTCTTTCTTACGGAGGGATAAAGACTACAGAGAGATTGAGTTGACAGTGTGCAATTTTACGCCACAGCCC
>JBCBQD010000164.1:0-12714 GCA_039820425.1 Cyanobacteria bacterium J06635_1 | reverse complement strand
TCTTGTCCGTGGGTTCTTAGGGGAACGGAACCCCCTAAGTGGAAGGGGTGCGGGGAAAACCAAATTTCCCCGGCGGCGACTTTTATGACACCACCAAGCTGTTCGTCTTAAGGAGGGCAATACACAGCGCTATTTGCCAGGGATTCACTCAATGAAAGGGACTGCGTAAAAAATCGAAACCAAGTTAAAAAAGAGAAACGGGTAAGGGGAAATAGCTAACCGTGGGGGCGTATTGGGTTGCAAGCGCCTAACCTGATTGGACAAGCCTTGGATTAAGGCCGTACCCCACAATGTGCAAAAACGTACAAGACAGCAATGGCCCTACCGCGTAACCTGAAAGAGCACGCCAATTGAGAGGGCAAATAGTGTACCTGCTAAGTCCATGAGTCGTCGATCTGCTTTAAAAGAGCACGTAAAGTTCTGGCGTGACCCGGTGCTGCCCGATCTGGAGATGCTCCATGCCACCTATATTAACTACGCCTTCTCACGCCATGCCCACGAAGGGTTTGGCATTGCCATTGTAGAGGCGGGGGCGATGGAGTTTGAGTATCGCGGCGCGACCTACATTGCCCCGGCGGGGAGTGTGGTGGTCACCCAACCCGGCGAAATACATACTGGGAAATCTGTTCTAGAGACTGGGTGGACCTATCGCACCTTGCTACCCGCTACCGACTGGTTGCAGCAGGCGGCTGCGGACCTGGCAGATCGTCCCAGTACAGTTCCTTATTTTTCATCACCGGTTATTGACGATCAGCAACTCAACCAGCACTTAGCCAATCTCCACCATACCCTCGAAACCTCGCCCTCTCCGTTGGAGCGAGAATCTCGCTTTCTTTGGGGCATGGCTGAGCTGGTCAGCCACCATGCTAGCGATGGCCCCTCTGTCAAATCAGTCGGCAAAGAGCACCGCGCAGTGCAACAGGTCCGTGACTATCTGATCGCCCACTACACAACTAATATCTCTCTTGATGAGCTGGCGGCTCTGGTAAATCTGACGCCGCTGCGGCTGCTGAGAGTCTTCCGAAAACAGATTGGATTACCCCCCCACGCTTATCTCAATCATGTGCGGGTGCAGGCAGCCAGGCGACTCTTAGTCGCGGGGTGGTCAATCACAGATGCGGCTTTAGAAACCGGATTTACCGATCAGAGCCATCTACATCGCCATTTCAAAAAATTGCGAGGCGTGACCCCAGGGCAATATGCCCGCGGCTGCAAAAACGTACAAGATTAGGCAATGCGGCTTGAATACACTGGGATTGTGTAGCGGTAGTGTCTATGTCAAACCCTTCTTTGTTGTCTCACTCGTTAGCAAAATTGCATCGGAGATCTCCTCGATCTGAATTTTGGACGGGCGCACGAGATATTTTTCCTTTAGTGGTTGGGGCGATCCCCTTTGGGATTATCTTTGGTACCCTGGCAACCAATAGTAGCCTCTCAGTTGGCGGCACGCTTGCCATGTCGGCACTGGTCTTTGCCGGGTCCTCTCAGTTTATTGCAGTGGGCATGATTGCGGCGGGCACAGGATGGCCGCTGGTGGTGCTTACCGCCTTTATTGTGAATCTTCGACATTTACTTTACTCGGTCAGTTTAGTGCCCCATGTGAAGCTGCTGTCGCAGCGCTGGAAAGCGATTTTGGGGTTCTTACTAGTGGATGAGGTGTTTGCGATCGCAATTCGCCGCTATGATGCCCACGATCGCTCCCCGTTTAAGCACTGGTACTATCTGGGTGCTGCCCTCACGATGTATGTCAGCTGGCAGCTATCTACCCTGCTGGGCATCACCGTCGGACAGAGGATACCCAATGCCGCTGAGTGGGGGCTAGACTTTGCCATGTCGGTCACATTCATTGGCATGGTTATTCCTTATCTTAAAACCAGGCCGATGTTTGTTGCAGTTGTTGTTGCGGGCGTCGTTGCCCTGGTCACAAATCCACTCCCCCACCAGTTAGGGCTGTTAGTTGCAGCAGTTGCTGGGGTTGCGGCCGGTGTGTACAGCGAACAGACCCCTCGGATTGACACGGCTAAATCACAGATAAATCCCCATGAATAATGAAGTTTTGATGATCTCTGGAATGGCGATCGCCACCTTTCTGATTCGCTACCTGATGCTGGGGGCCAGCAGCCGCATCTCGCTACCCCCTGCACTGCTCAGTGCCCTGCGCTATGTGCCGCCCGTAGTCCTTACAGCGATTGTTGTCCCTGAAGTGTTGCTCAGTGACGGCACACTGCACCTCAGCTATCTGAATGCTCGATTGGTGGGTGCGATCGCAGCCGTGGGTGTGGGCGTGGTCACTCGTAATCTCTTACTGACGATTGTATTAGGAATGGTGACTTTCTTTAGCTGGCGGGGAATGCTGACGCTGCTGGCTTGACGATTCGCGCTTTGCCGTAAGTAAACTGAGAGCGTTCGCCCAAGGCCTGACCCGTTCTCCACAAATGCATCCCTAATCTAAGCTGATCGGTTTCCCAAGCCTGTAGTGCTTCGGGGACGTTGTGATTTTCGGTGACCAGGGCATCGGCCAGGGCGATCGCATTGGCAGCTCCTTTAGAAACACTGGCTGCCGTATGGGGTCGGGGCACAAAGGCGGCGTCGCCCACCAGGGCAATACGGTCAAATGCCATTTGCGGTATGCCCAAATCTAAAATAGCCTGGACAAACGGCGCTCGGGTCGCCGCCACCAGCTGTTGAAAGGGTGGGGTCAGGACTTGATCGGCGTGCGATCGCATCTGCTGCTCCACCGTTGGCGCAATCATGCCGGGGGGAATGGAGTAGCCGCGGCGTTGGCCATTTTTATCGGTGAGAATAGACGACAACTCGGTTGCCTCGTCGTAGTTGACATACCATACCCAGTTAAAGCGCCGTTCCCCAGGGATGAGCGACTCATTCTCTCCTGGAATCACATATTGGAGAATGTGGGAGTTAGGATACTGGTAAAAGACAAAGCGGTCTGTCAAAAGGTTGGCGGCCTCTTTTACAAGGTCTGTTTCGTTGACCAATCCGCGATAGGCCACATAGCCTGCATAGTTGGGCTCATAACCAGGCAGGAGCTGCTGTCGCACGGTTGAGTTGGGGCCATCGGCCCCAATCAACAAACGGGCCGTATCCTGGGTGCCGTCTGCAAAAAGAGCCGTCACCTGTTCACCCACCTGCTGAGTCTCCGTCAGGGTTTTGCCTGGGTGGTAGTGCTCCGTTGGAAAATGTCGCCGCATCGTGCCATACAACACATTCCAGGCGGTTAAAACCTGACGCATCGCCATCCGCTGGGCAATGCTACCGTCTTGATTGAGGTAGAGTCGCTCATTGGCCACGACCCCGAGGGGGGCTTCATACTCGACCCCCGCCCGCCGAAAGGCTTCTAGCACCTCCGGCTGCAGCACGACCCCACCCCCGCGACTATCCAGCGCATGGGGCGAACGCTCGTAAATATCGACCTGCCAACCGATCGATCGCAACAGGATGCCCGTAAAGAGACCGCTAAGCGATCCGCCAATGATAATGGCATGCTTGTCTGTAGAGTTCATCATTCAACCTCCCTATAATCGGGTCAGTTAACCCTGTTAAGTGTCTGTTGAGAAAATGGCTAGGCTGATACACGGATCGCGTCTTGCAGCGCGGTTAAAAACACCTCAGTGGGTTGAGCCCCGGATAGCGTCTCCTGACCAATGCGAATGCTAGGAACCCCGTGAATACCCTGGTTAATCGCCCGACGCTCTAGCTCGCGGATGTCTTGAGTACCTGCATCAGACAGGAGAAATGTTCTTGCAGCGTCTCCATCCAGGCCAATTTCATCCACCAGACTTGCCAGGACATCCACCTCGGCAATATTTTGCCCTTCCGTGAAATAGGCTTTTAGAATCCGTTCGGCCATTGCAGTTGCTCTGTTTTGCTGTGCCGCAAACCACGTGAGACGATGGGCTTTTAACGTGTTGGGGGTCACCGTCATCAGGTCGTAGCGAAACTCAATCCCATCCTCCTGTGTGGCCTGAATCGTTTGCGCATCGAGCACCTGTGAATAGGCCCAACTACCAAATTTGTTGGAACGATAGGTTCTGCGATCTATCCCTGTTTCTGGCATGTTTGGATTTAACTCAAAGGGATGCCAGACAAGCTCGATATCGATGGCTGGGTCGAGTTGGGCAATCGCTTTTTTTAAGCGGGTTTCTGCGACCAGACACCAGGGACAAATAAAATCCGAAGTGATTTTAATCGTTAAGGTCATGGGTGCCTCCTTGATAGCGACAATTTCACTATAATCCCATTCAAATAAGATGTTAATATGGGCTTTTAGTTAAACACTTTTGCATTTCATGCAAAAATGGAATGGACCAATTTTCTGCAATGCGGGCCTTTGCCAGGGTGATTGAAACCGGCAGCTTTTCAGAAGCGTCGCGGCAGCTGGGGGTAGCGGTCTCCTCGGTGACCCGTCAGGTAAATGCCCTTGAAACCCAGTTACACACCCAGCTACTCAACCGTTCCACGCGCAGCGTCACCCCCACGTCGCAAGGGCACAGATATTACGAAAAAGTAGCGCGTATTCTGCAGGATGTGGAATCTGCAAATCTCTCGGTGACCGAGCAGGATGAAGTGCCACGGGGGGTCTTGCGGGTGAGCTTGCCCGTGGCCTTTGGGCGACTCCACATCGCGCCGCTGCTGGGGGATTTTCTGGCACAATACCCTGAAATGCAGCTGGATTTGACCTTTAGCGATGGCCTCGCCAATCCAGTCGTAGAGGAGCTCGATCTGGTGATTCGGATTGGTAACCTCGATCGCTCGGGGGCCAACTGGATTGTTCGCAAACTCGCGGCCCATACCCGCAAAGTCTGTGGCAGCCCGACCTATTTTCAACAATATGGAATACCCAAGCACCCCGACGACTTAGCGAACCATCACTGCTTGTGCTTTAGCTACACCCTTGGATACGACATTTGGCGATTTAAGCGAGACAAAGAGATTTGTGAGGTCAAGATCAACGGCCCAATTGTTTCAAACAATTCAGAAGTGCTCCGACAAGTGTGTCTAGATGGCGCAGGTCTGATTTTGATGCCCACCTGGCTGATTGGCGAGGATATCCAGATGGGCCGCTTACAGGCCGTGCTCCATGATTTTCAGGTTTACCCCCACCTGGACCTTGACACCGGCATTTATGCGCTGTACCTGCCAAACCGCCGCGATTCCCTGAGGGTGCAAACGTTTGTTGACTTTCTCACCCAGCGGCTGAGCGGCTCATCGGCTTTAACAGAAACCGGCTAGTCGTCCGTCAATGTTCAATATTCGGGTTTGATGGGTGAGTGCGCTCACCTTTCCATTTCTCCCTCGGTCCTGTAAAACCATAGAGGCCTCTATCTATCTGCCAAATGCCGATTCGACTACTGCTTTCCCACAACTACAGCATTGCTGAAACCCTGGCCCCACCGCTCTCGGCTGGGGCATTTTGCGCTCTATTTGCCGCGCAGCTGCCCTCAGACTGGGTCGTCAAGCCCGTTGACCATCCCCACTGGCGGTGTGAGGTCAAAGCAGAGGGCAACCCCGCTGAGATTGGCGATGCCCTGGTCAAAGCGTTGGTTAACCATCGCACCCAGCAGCTCGGGCAGGCTTTGCCCTATGGGGTTTTAGCTTTGGGCGGCCTTAAAAATACCCCGGCTACGTCCTCTAACCCAAATGCCCTCCAACCCGGTGACTGGGGGGTAGACGTCGTTGAGACCCCAGATGCTGATGCTTTTCTGCAAACCCTTGGATGGGATGCCCTGATCGCCGGACGTCCTCAGCAAGAGATTTTCAAGGCGGTTTCAGCTTAATCAGGCGTCGATCACCCTAAAATCCGGCATAGCCATGCTGCCGTCCTCAATTTACGACAGTACAATGGAGGGCAATATCGCCAGTCATTGAACCGAAAAGGATTATCAAGGTGTCCCAAAAGCAGCAAAATCTGTGGATTGAAAGTCTCCAAACCATTGGTCTGAGTCTATTTATAGCCCTGGGAATGCGGCAATTTGTAGCTGAAGCCCGATACATCCCCACTGGATCAATGGAGCCTACCTTGCAAGTCAATGATCGACTGGTGATCGAAAAAATTAGCTATCGCCTCAATCCACCGCAGCAGGGCGATATCATCGTGTTTTTGCCCCCGGCTGAGCTGTTTGCTCCCGGACAAAAGCGTCAGGCCTTCATCAAGCGCGTGATTGGCCTACCTGGGGATGAGGTACAAGTCGCTGACGGCAAGGTCTTTGTCAACGGTAAAACGCTGGAAGAAGACTACATTAAAGCCCCACCTGATTATCAGTGGGGCCCTGAGGTGGTGCCTGAAGCGTCCTATCTCGTCCTTGGGGATAATCGCAACAACAGCGTCGATAGCCACGTTTGGGGATACGTGCCCCAGAAAGATATTATCGGTCGCGCTGCCGTGCGATTTTGGCCCCCCAATCGATTAGGTGGTCTAGATTAACTGACTTTTTGTCCTGACTCACGGCATTAGGTCCGTAGTATATACCGTTACGGCGGATAACGCCTTTCTGTTCTCTGTATCTTTAGTTCTCTGTATCTTCCCTCTTGCACAGGAAGATTGACACGCAAACGAGTTCCGCCCTGCGCGTGCTTAACCTAAGATGCCCCTAATGAGATCAGTGGCTCACGCCAAAAAGCGACGTCCCTTACCGCTGCAACAACGGATACGGCGATCGCTACGCTACGCTCGATTGCGGTTTATCCGAGGGCAAGGTCGCCCTACCGAAATCGCCAGGGGCATAGCCGTAGGGGCCTTTGTCGGCGTCATGCCTTTGTTTGGAGTGCAAACAGTGGTTGCGATCGCACTGGCTCCTCCCCTGCGTGGCAACGCCATGGTGGCTGCCACCATGACCTGGGTCAGCAATCCGATTACGTTTATTCCGCTATACACCCTCAACTTTCGGATTGGGCAACAACTTTTGGGCACCCAAGATCTGTTGCTTACGTTGCAAGCGGCCCCCACCTTTGACCAGTTCCTCAAAATGGGAATGGACTGCATCCTGACCCTAACCGTGGGATGTGTCGCATTGGCGATCCCCACGGCAATAATCGGCTATCTGGGAGGGCTTTACATGGCCAAATACTGGCAGCACCGCTATCGTCAGCGCCGCCGTCGCTCAAGGCTAGCTTGATGCCTTTGCCCGTTGACGAGACGCCGTGGCCTGCAACTCTTCCACCACATCCCAGGCAGCCGCGCACTCAGGGGCCGTAGCGCCCTTCTCGCTACACACCTGGCGAGCCTCCTCGCGGGCCGCGTCGATTTTGTCTTCTAAAAACATCTCGCGGGGCTGCTCAACAAAATCTCCCTTACGCAGGATATCGCTGACTGAGATAATCCCCAGTAGCTTGCCCTCTACCACCGGAGCCCGGCGAATGCGGGTGTTAGCAAACAGGCGGGCCACGTACTCAACCCCCAGATCAGGGCGCACCACGACACAGGGCTTAGTCATAAGCTCGTACACCCGCAGGGTTTTGGGGTCGCGACCAAAGGCGGCAACCTTATAAATGATATCGGTCTCAGAAATGATCCCGTAGGGATCATTTTCTGTGCGCCGGTCTACAATCAGCGCCCTGAGCCCCCGATCTTTCATCCGTTTGACGGCCTCAGCTACCGTCGCCGAGCCTGAAATCGTGACCACCCCCGTTGTCATGATGTCCTTAGCCTTAAGCATTATGATCTTTCCTAACTAACGTCTTCAGCGTTTACAAAAATTTGTGCCTTTAAGTATCGTATTCCCGTGCCTCTAGCGCCTCGGGATTCTCTTCTAGATATCTCTCAAAGTTGCTCTTTGGTTTCTCAACAAAGTCACTTTTGCGGAGGATATCACTGATCGAGATCACTCCCAGCAGCCGTCCTCTGACCACAGGTGCCCGACGGATGCGAGTGTTGGCAAACAACCGAGCCACATATTCTACCCCTAACTCTGGCGGCACTACAATGCAGGGCTTGGTCATAATCTCATACACCCGCAGGGTCTTAGGATCGTGGCCATAGGCAGCCACTTTATAGATAATATCGGTCTCCGTCACCATCCCATAGGGGTCATCCTCGGTGCGACGGTCTACGATCAGAGCCCTGAGACCCTTATCTTTCATCAGTTTTACGGCTTCTGCTACGGTGGCTGAGCCGCTGATCGTCACGACCTCCGTTGTCATAATCTCCTGGGCGCGCATCATATTAGACAGGTCTCCTAATCGGTTACAAAATACTCGGGGATAGGCTAACAGGGGTTTTCTGGTTACGAGCCTGGGGTAAAAGGCCTGGCAGGCCTGGGGCGTGGGCCTCTAGTACGGCGTTACTCCTGGGGCACTGGGTCATCAAATAGTCACACTGGTGACACATTGTGCGAATAACAAAGGGGTCGTCTGAGCATTTGTGAGCCGCCGAAGCAGACATTTCTGCCTGTGGGATAAAGTCACGCTGGGCAAGACAGCCGCAGTTGGGGCAGTGAACGATTTGAGTCGTCGTCATAATATTCAGTACAAATTTTCTTCTTGGTGGGTTTGAATCGTGCAGTCTGAGGCAGGATAGGCTACACAGGTCAAAACAAAGCCTGCCGCTATCTGCTCGTCTTCTAAAAACACCTGATCAGACTGGTCAACCTCACCCGAGATCAGCTTGCCGGTACAGGTAGAGCAAGACCCAGCCCGACAAGAAACCGGCACGTCTATGCCCTGCTCTTCAGCGGCATCGGCAATGTACTGATCGTCAGGCACTTGAATGGTTTGCTCAGCTCCGTCAGGCCCCACGAGTTTGACTGCATAAGTTGCCATTAATAAAATCCTCTGATGAAAAAATAGGTTTTGAAACGGTTAGAAAATTTAAGGTTAGGTATCCCAGTTGCCGCCTGGTTTGGTAGGCTAAAAGGCACAGCCTGGGGGTGACCCATTTGACTTTCTAACCAGAAACGGATTGATGAGCGCTGAACACGTCGATAAACAAATCGTCTGGCAAAGACTTGAAGCCGGTAGACAAGCTAAAGCCGCCAAAGGGGGCTATGCTGGCTACGGCTCACCCGCCTACGGTGAGCGAGCGGTCAATGGCCAACTGGTCAAGGACGAAAAAGAGCAGGCCATCATTGAGCTGATTCGACGCCACCATAAATCTGGGAAAACTTTGCAGCAGATTGCCGACTGGATGAACCAGCAAGGATACAAAACCAAACGAGGCCGCCAGTGGCAAAGGATTTCGGTTAAGCGAGTGCTCGATCGCTTATATGGCAAGGCATCAAAAGGCCCAACCCTGGGCCAGGTGCCGCCAAAAGCCAACCCAGAGCTCCCTAACTCAAAATAACCAAAACCCACCCAAAACATCACCAAACAAAAGTCCAGTCAAAAAATCCGTTACATCCCTAATGCTACACCGTTTAGGGAATAAATTCCTACACGTTGATTTACATAACTTAAGATTTTCTTCGCTTTCCTGATGCTGCACGTCCTATCGCCTTGTGCCTCCTATGAACGCTGATAGCCTGCAAGCAGTTACCCCCACCATGCTCGATGCTATTGACCGAAAGGTGCTGACAGTCGCGCCAGAAGCTGGGTTGACTGAGGTGCTGCAGCAGATGAGTGCAGCCCGAGGGGGAGGGGGGGAACACCGGCTAGGGGCAGTGTCTCGCCAGTTAAGCTGCGCGCTGGTGATTGAAGACAATCGGCTGGTGGGGATTTTTACTGAGCGCGATATTGTACGGATGACGGCAAAGGAAACCGTGTTTGACCAGCTAACGGTGGGCGAGGTGATGACCTCCCCGGTGACGACACTGAGTGAGTCAGCGTTTCAAGACATTTTTGCGGTCCTGTTTCTATTTCGCCGCTATCGGATTCGTCATTTGCCCATTGTGGATGCCCAGGAACAGCTGATTGGGGTGGTGACTCCAGAGAGCATTCGGCAGGTGCTGCGTCCGGCTAACTTGCTAAAAATGCGGCGGGTGGCAGATATCATGTCCTCTGACGTGCTGCATACGACCCGCGAGACCACAGTACTGTCGCTGGCGCAGCAGATGGCAGAGCATCGGGTCAGCTGCATCGTGATTGTGGATATTGACAGTGCGGGCACGTTGCAGGGTGAGCTACAAGCAATCACCCCAGTGGGCATTGTTACCGAGCGAGATATTGTTCAATTTCAGGCATTGCAGCTGTCGCTGCACACCCTCACCGCTCAAGATGTGATGAGTTCGCCGCTGTTTTTGCTGAGTCCCGAAGATTCACTCTGGGCCGCCCATCAAGAAATGCAGCGGCGGCGGGTACGTCGACTGGTGGTGTCTTGGAACTGGGGTAATCGCCTGGGCTTGGTGACCCAAACGAGTCTGCTCAAGGTGTTTGACCCCATCGAGATGTATGACATCATCGAAAGCCTACAGCGGACGCTACACCAAATAAGAGATGTTGAGCGGGTGCCTCAACCCGTTACCCCCGGCGGCGAGGCTTCTTACCAGAGGACTGCCCCTGGCGTTAGCGATCACCTTCCGGCGAGACGGGGGCCATCTGACCCTGATATCTCATCTCTGCTGCTCGATATTGAGACTCGCTTACTCTGTCTGGCTGACCCCACCCAATTCTCAGCGCAGCAGCAGCAAGAATTGGTGCAGGGGGCACTGATGTCGTTGCAACAGGTGCAGGCGGCGTTAGCCTAATCGACAGCATGCTCCTTGAGCACTTCCAGCGGCACGTACTTCAACGCGGCCTCATGGGTGGCGGCCAAGACAATCGGGGGCGCGGTCCCGGCGTCCAGGGCTTCTTTCCAGCGGGTAGCGCAGAGGCACCAGCCATCCCCTGGCTTTAACCCCGGAAAGTTAAACATCGGCATGGGTGTGCTCAGGTCATTGCCCTGGGCCTGGGTATAGGCTAAAAACTCTTCGGTGACCTGGGCGCAGACGACATGAACCCCGGCATCGTTGGGGCCTGTATTACACACTCCATCCCGGTAAAAGCCAGTCATGGGTGATGTACAGCAAACTTGCAGGGGTTCACCCAACACATTCTTAGCCACGTCTTGAATCCTCCGTTTGACTTGACTACTCTTTTAGATTAATGGGTCTTAGCAGAGGGTTCTATATTTCTGCCAGTAGAATTGGTATAAGTGCTTCCTTAAACTAATTAAACCGCTTGACTAATATGCAAACGATTCAGATTCAACTGCCAGATACTATATTCTCTGCTTTACGCAAAGCGCCTACCGAATTTGTCAAAGAGATGCGCATTGCTGCTGCTGTGAAATGGTACGAGCTAGGTGAAGTTTCTCAAGAAAAAGCTGCCGAAATCGCTGGCTTAAATCGGGCAGACTTCATCAATTCCTTAGCTCGGTATCAGGTTTCGGTTTTTCAATACACCGCTGAGGAGCTTTCTGAGGAGTTAGCGGGTGCAGATTGATTGGGGCGTTATTAATGCCTCACCGCTAATTGTCCTTTTCAAGAGTGGACAGGTTAATTTACTGCCGCAGCTATTTGATATCATCATTGTTCCTAATGCTGTTTACCGAGAAGTCACTGCGTCAAAATCTGATGTAGCAGCTTTGCAGCTGCCTGCTGCAACCTGGGTTAACCGAATCGATGTTGAGATTAATTCTGCGATCGCAGCCTGGGATCTAGGCATCGGCGAGTCTGCGGTCCTTAGCTTTGCGTTAGCAAACCCTGGCTATCGAGCCATGGTAGATGATGCGGCAGCAAGGCGCTGTGCTCGATCGCTGAGCATACCGACATTAGGCACTGGAGGTGCACTCGTGCTAGCTAAAAAACGAGGACTGATTTCTACCATTACAAAACCTTTGCAAGCACTTCAAGATGCAGGACTATGGATATCGGCAGACGTGGTTAACCTGCTTAAAAAGCAGGCGGAAGAATCATGACACAAAAACTTTCAGATCAGACCTGGGCACTCTTGGCAGCTTGCTTTAGCGATGCCCAGCAACAGCAATAGATAGCAGCGCGGTTAGAAACAGAAGACTTTTCAGGATTAGCTCCCGAGTTGCTTGAAAGAATCAGGTTTTCAATCATCCGATTAGTCTTTGAGCGTATTCTCCATTGACGGTTATGTCAATGCTCAAGGGCGTCAGCCAATGGAGATGGCTGAGCTGATTGTGCAACGGTTTAGGCTCAATCAGTAGGCCGATTAGGAAGCTGGGAAAGGCCATCCCACGTCTACAGCGCTCTGCGGCTTGAGATCGCATCGAAGTGTCGTTCTTATTTTCGCTTGATATAGTTGAAGTCAAGTCTTGAGCAGTTTGCGGAGTCAATACATGGACTTAATTCTGATCATCTGTGCCATTTTCTTGCCGCCCCTGGCCGTTTTTTTGAAGGTTGGGTTTGGAGGAGATTTCTGGATTAACCTGCTGCTGACTATTTTTGGTCTCTATATTCTCGGCATTGTTCATGCCGTTTGGACCATTGCCAAAAAGTAGTCCGGGCACTCACCGATGACCTTAAATGCTCCAGACCTCGACAAAGAAGCCCTGCGACATGACATTTGGGCCAATCTCAAAGCGCAGAAAGCCGTCAAACGCGATCCGGTCGGTCACATTCCCAACTTTATCGGTGCTGAAGTTGCCGCAGAGCAATTGGCGACCCTACCCGTTTGGCAACGGGCTCAGGTGGTCAAATGTAATCCTGATTCACCCCATAAATCAGTCCGGCTCAACGCTCTCAAGGCAGGCAAACTGCTCTATATGGCGGTGCCTCGCCTGGCTCGCAAAAAGTGTTTTGTCGAACTCTCGGCGGC
>JBCBQD010000163.1:0-12746 GCA_039820425.1 Cyanobacteria bacterium J06635_1 | reverse complement strand
AGACCACCGCACACCTTTGTCTTCCCAATAGACTCAGGGTTTTCAACAGTCATGTTCACAATTCAGCGCTTGTACTCAGCACCTATCTTCCCTCTATAAAGCCTTCATCCTTCTGAACATCAAACAGCAGGATTCTTTGCAAAAAATCGGTGTAGGCACCAAAATTCTTTGATACTCTTAAAAAGACCGATCGGTCTTTTAGTCTTTACACATGCATGTCTAAAACCACCTCAAAATCAGCGGCAACCCGCCATCATATTTTGCAGCAATCGGCGATCCTCTTTAATCGTCAGGGGTTTGCTGGAGCCTCAATGGCGGACTTGATGAAAGCCACAGGGTTGAAAAAAGGGGGCATCTACAACCACTTTAAATCAAAGGATGAACTGGCCTTGACGGCTTTTGATCAAGTGTTCGCCCAAATGGGAGCGCGATATCGACAGGCACTCCGCAGTCACCACCACGCGGTGGATCGACTACAGACGATGCTGCAGACCTTTCCTTTTCGTGATTACGAGCAGTCAGACGACCCACTGCTGAGGGGCGGGTGCCCCCTGCTTAATCTGGCTATTGAGAGTGATGATACGCACCCGGCCCTGCAGGCAAAGGTGGCGGCGGCTTTGGGTGAGTGGCAATCGTTGATCAAACGCGTGGTGCAAAAAGGGATTGAGCGCCAGGAGGTTCGCCCCGATGTGCAGCCAGATCAGGTAGCAACCGTGGTGATTGCGACCCTAGAGGGGGGGATAATGCTGGTTAAACTCTATGATGATGTGACCTTTTTGGAGTCGGTGATCGAGCATTTAGGAGGGTATTTGGAGGGTTTGAGGGTCGTGGGTAACGATGGGTAGTAGGTTGGAAGAAGAGCAGAGGGAGCAGGGGAGGCAGAGGGGGATGAGGGGGATGGGGAAGATGGGGGAGGCAAATTAGGTGATGCATCGGACTCTTTTTTTGATTTAAAAAAGACCGATCGGTCTTTTTTGGGGTTTGTTGATTGAGGATGACCAGAATGCGATTCATTGAACTAAAGCGGGTTGTGGTGACGGGGTTAGGAAGCATTACGCCCCTGGGGAATACGGTGGAGGACTATTGGGCGGGGCTATTGTCAGGGCGCAGTGGGGTTGGGCCGATCACCCACTTTGACGCCTCGCACCATGGGTGCCAAATTGCGGCTGAGGTCAAGGGCTTTGACCCAACCGACCATATGGAAGCTAAAGTGGCGAAGCGGGCCGATCGGTTTGCTCAGTTTGCGATCGCAGCCGCCCGCCAGGCCCTCACCGATGCAAATTTTGCAATCACAGACCTTAATGCTGAGCAGGTGGGGGTGATCATCGGCTCTGGGGTCGGGGGCATCCAGGTGATGGAAGATCAGCAAGCCATCTATCTCAGCAAAGGGCCGAGTCGGTGCAGTCCATTTATGATTCCGATGATGATCGCCAATATGGGAGCGGGGCTGGTGGCAATTCACACCGGGGCCAGGGGACCAAACTCCTGCACAGTGACGGCCTGTGCGGCGGGGTCCAATGCCATTGGCGAAGCCTTTCGCTTGATCCAGCGGGGGGATGCCCAGGCGATGCTGTGTGGTGGGGCCGAAGCTGCGATCACCCCCTTAAGTATTGCTGGGTTTGCTGCGGCTCGAGCGGTTTCGACCCGCAACCATGAGCCAACGAAAGCGTCTCGCCCCTTTGACACAGATCGCGACGGGTTTGTCCTGGGTGAAGGCAGCGGCATGCTCCTAATAGAGTCTTTAGACCACGCCCTGAGCCGCAATGCCAAAATCTATGTAGAGCTAGTGGGCTACGGCCTCACCTGTGATGCTTACCATATGACCGGCCAGATGCCAGGGGGCACTATGGCCGCCCGTGCCGCCCAACTCGCTTTAAAGGATGCCGGACTGGTGCCCAACCAGGTCGATTACATCAACGCCCACGGCACCAGCACCCGCGTGAATGACGCGACTGAAACCGCTGCCATTAAAACTGCGCTTGGTGAGGCTGCTCGCCAGGTCGCGATTAGCTCCACAAAATCTATGACCGGGCATCTGCTGGGCGGTGCCGGGGGCATCGAAGCAGTGGCGACGGTGCTTGCGATCGCAACCGATCAGATTCCTCCCACCGTTAACCTTGACAATCCCGACCCCGAGTGTGATCTCGACTATATTCCCCATCAGTCGCGTAACCAGATAGTTAATGTCGCCTTATCAAACTCCTACGCCTTTGGTGGTCATAATGTGACCCTGGCTTTTCAGAAGTATTAGGTGGGGACGCTGCGCTTGGTGGGGACGCTGTGCTTGGTGAGACAGCGAACTCTTTCACTACTCCCATTACCCACTACCCTTTACCCTCCACCACCCCACAACCCCCCCACCCCACCGAGCAAAGCGCCCCAACTTCCCTATCCCTAACCATCTCACCACTCACCCTTTACCAAAATGCCTAACTCCTCCCGCCCCTTTGAAACCCGGCTCAACTTTGAGGTCAAAACCTACGACATTGATTTTGCCGGGATTGTCAGCAACATCGTCTATATTCGTTGGCTTGAGGATCTGCGCCTAAAAATGATTGAGCAATCCTGGCCGATCCAAGCTCAGCTTGCTGCTAATATCGCGCCGATTCTGTCTGAAACCAACATCAGCTACAAACGCCCGGTGACCCTCCACGATGAGCTACGAGGGAGCATGTGGATGAGCCGTCTCAAACAGCTCAAATGGGTCGTCAATGCAGAGTTTCATGTGGATGACCAGATGGTTGCCGCAGCCACCCAATCTGGTTGCTTCATTGATCTCCAGCATCGCAGACCGATCAGAGTACCTGAGCCTATTTTGAGCGACTATCAAACCTGGGAGGAATAACATGCAAACCGTCATTGTCTCTGCCTTCGGCGATCTCGACACGCTCACGCTGGTTGACCAACCTGACCCTATCCCCGCTGCTGACGAGGTCCTGATCCGCCTGACCAGCATTGGCATGAACCATGCTGACCTGATGGCCCGTCGAGGAGACTATCGCTTGATCACAGGGAACCCACCCTTTACGCCAGGGATTGAGGGGGGCGGTGTGATCACGGCAGTGGGCGATGGAGTGACCACCCGACAGGTCGGGCAACGGGTGATTTTGACCCTGGATGCACCCGCCTCTCGGGGGCTGGGCCAGGGGACTTACCAGTCGCATTACGTCGTGGGGGCTGATAAGACCGTGCCGGTGCCCAATGAGATCGCAGACGACCTGATTGGTGCCTTGTGGCTACCCTACCTGACCGCCTGGGGGTGTCTGGTGTGGCGGCAAAACTTGCAACCTGGGCAGCGGGTGATGATCCCAGCGGCGAGCAGCAGCGTTGCGATCGCCGCCTCTCAAGTCGTCAAACAAATCGGCGGCATTGCCATCGGCACCACCACCAGTCGTCATAAGGTCAAAACCCTGGAAGCCATGCCCGAGGCCCAATATGACCATATTGTCGTGAGCGATCATCCCAAATGGTGGCGCGAGGTCAAGCAGCTCACCCAGGGTCAGGGGTTAGACGTCATCTTCGATCCCATCGCCGCTGGGGCATTTCTCAACCATGAAATCCGCTTGCTGGCCGAGGGCGGAACCCTTTGGGTCTATGGGCTGCTAGGCAAACCCGATGGGGTGGATGTCACCCCCCTGATTCGCAAAGACGCCGCGATTCGTGGCTGGCTACTCAATCGCATCTCAGGCAGCGAGATCGAAGCCCAAGCCTATGCGCATGTGTTAGAGAATGTGGCTAACGGAACCTATCGTCTGCCAGTGGCGAAAATCTTTAGCCTCAATGAGGTAAAACATGCCCATGAGGTCATGGAGCAGGGACAGCATATTGGCAAATTGGTGCTGAAGCCGGAGGGATAGTGAGGTCGCTGTGCTTGGTGAAGTCGCTGCGCTCGGCGAGGTGGTGAGGTCACTGCGCTAGTGACTATACTTTACCCCCCCTGCTCCCCCTGCTCCCCCTGCCCCCTCTGCCCCACCACCCATCACCCACCACCCTCTACCTTCCCACCGCCCCCAACGCCCTCAGGGCAACTCTATCCGCGTCGGTCAGCCCTTTGACGCCCGTAATGTCAGCATTGGCGTAGGGTTTGTTACTCAGGGTTTTGAGGCATCGACCGCTATGGGTATCCCAGATGCGAAGGGTTTCGTCCCAGCCGCCGCTGACCAAGGTTTTGCCATCGCTGCCCACGGCCAGGGAGAGCACCCAGGAATGATGCCCGGTCAAAACCGTTTTGCACTTCAGCGTATCTAGATCCCACAGACGAATCATCATATCTTTGCCGCTGCTAGCCAGGGTTTTGCCGTCGGGATAAAAGGTGACGGCTTCGACGCCAGCGGTATGGCCTGTTAGGGTTGCAAGACACTTACCCGTGGATACATGCCACAGTTTGACGGTGTGATTGCCGCCAGCACTGGCCAGGATCGATTCATCTGGGCTGAGGGCCAGGTCGTGAACCACACCTTGATGCCCTGTAAACTGAGCAATGCATTCGGTCGAGGCGACATCCCAAATACGAATCTGGGCATCTCGGCCACAGCTGATCAGACGACGGTTGTCTCGGGTCAAAATGACCGTGTTGACGGTGCCCTCATGGCTCGCAAACGTGCTGACACAGGTGCCTTTTGATAAATCCCAGAGTTTAATCGTGCGATCGCGACTGCCGCTCACCACATATTGACCGTCTGCGCTAAACGCCACTGACCAGGCCCTTTCGGCGTGGCCCATCAGGGTCTGAATGCAACGCCCTTGCTGGATATCCCAAATTCTGATGGTTTGGTCGGCGCTGCAGCTGGCTAACCTGAGACCGTCATGGCGGAAGTCCAGGCAATCGACCCAGCCGGTATGGACCTGCAAGATGCGATCGCATTCATAGGTTTGTAAATTCCACAGTTTGATGGAGTGGTCATCGTTGCCGCTGGCCAGCCAGCGCATATCCGGGGAGATCGCCACCGATAGTACGCGATTGGTCGATCCCTGAAAGGTGTGAGTACACTCCCCAGTGGCGATATCCCAAACCTTTAGCGTGGCGTCACTGCTGCCGCTGACCAGGGTTTTGCCATCCCGGCTGATGTCAATCGATTCGACCCAATCGATGTGGCCCTGGAGAACGCGCTGACAAGTTACCGTACGGAGATCCCACAGTCGGATGGTATTGTCATAGCTGCCGCTGGCCAGCAGGCTACCATCGCGGCTGATCGCCATCGTCTGCACGGCAGCGGTATGCCCGGTAAAGGTGTCTAGACACTGCCCGTTTAGCAGCCCCCACACCTTGATGGTGGTGTCGTAGCTGCCGCTAAAGTAGCGGGTTTGATCAGGGCCACTGACCAGCGCCCTGATAGAGTCTGTGTGACCCAGGACCGTTCGCAGGCATTCCCCGGTTTGAAGATTCCAAATTTTGATCGAGGTATCTTGACTAGCGCTGCCGCTGATCAGGGTTTGGCCATCGGCCAGCATCGTTAGCGATCGCACCGAGTCGCCATGCCCTGATAACACCTTGAGGCACTGCCCCGTGTGAAAATCCCAAACTCGAATCGTCTGCTCTGGGGATTTGCTGCCGCTGACGATGAGTGAGCCGTCGGGGCTGAGCACCAGACTGTAGATAAAACTAGAGTGGCCTGTCAGCGTGTTGATCAGCTCTTGACGGTGGATATCCCAGATATCAATTACCTTGTTGCAAGCACTAATCAGGGTTTGACCCTCCTCGGTAAAGACCAGCGTGCGAATCCAGGCGGTTCTGCCATCGCTGTCAGTGTCTCTGTGCAGGGTGGCGATTTCTTGCCCACGGGTAATATCCCACAGGCGAATGCTGCCGTTGCGATCGCCCGCCGCCACGGTGCGACCATCCGGGCTGCAGGTCACCGACATGACGGAGCCAAAGCTCCTGGCAAACCTCGAATGGGTCAGATCGGCGTTTGCCAGATTGACATTATGGAGATAGGCCTGGGTAAAATCGGCCCCGAGAATCATGGTTTGGCTTACATCTTGCCCGCTCAGCGCCAGGGGGTCGACCTTTAACAACACGGTGATCGCATTGCCGCCGACAAAATTGGCTTCACTGGCAGCGGCTGGTCGCGTTTGTAGCACGATCTCTAACAGCCGCTGGGTGACCTGCTCAGCAGAGCCTAGCATAGGCAATAACAGATCTTGCACCGCCTTACTCAAAGGCGCTTTGCCAAAGGTCTCTGTCAGATCAGCCTGATCGGTAAAATTGGGCAGATGTGCCAGGGCCGCGAAGTCGTCGGCCAGCAGCCCTAACTCTGCTGCAAATTTATATGCCACAAAAAACTCTAGCAGCGAGCGATGGGCGGGGGTATAATCTCCCTCTGCATTGCGAATCAGCAGGGTCTGGCCCATCATGTCATAGTGCCAGTGATCGAGATCTTTTTCGGCTTCTACCACCGGGCCAAATAGTCGCCGAATACGATCGGGAAACTCCCGATAGTTAATACTCATGCGATCTGTCGAGAGCATCTCCCAGGACAGCTCACACATAAAGTAGAGTTTGTCGGTCATCGACGTAAATGTGCGCTCAGCCTTGATGTCACGCTCCATCTTGTGGCGCACCGCATAGAGATAAATGCGCGACATATCGACCGGTTTGCCCGCTTCAATGTCAGGCAACGCCTCTAAAATTAACTCCGTCAGCACCGGGCGACGGGCCAGATCCAGCAGCTGCGGATTTTCTAGAATGTGGGCCACGGTGGCTGCCTGGGCCTGATGTAACAACACCGCCTGAATTTGTTCATCATTAAACTTCTCTAGCTCTAACACCTCAAACTGGGGTGTTTCGCCCGTCAAATCTTTGGTAGACGCCTGCAGTTCTGCATTGAGCAGAGCACGCCCTTCTTTGGCCTCAGGAAAGTGTTCTGTGCGACAGGTGAGAATCACCTTTGCCCCCGGCACCACCACCTTAGCCAGCTCCCAAAAGTTGTTGATCATCTGCTGACGATCGACCCGCGCCGCCATCTCATCAAAACCATCGAAGATCAGCAACAGCTTTCCCATCCGGTTCAGCTGCTCAAAGGCAGAATAGCCCGGAATCGGAATCTCATGCTTGCGAAAGAAAAATTCTGAGAACAAAGACTCCACACTGACCGCCTTAGCATAGTCCCGCAGGGGAATCACTAACGGCAAACGGGGGCGCTCAATCCCCCTTTTCTGGGCATCGCGGTACCGCTGTAGGGCCTGCCAGGCGTAGTGAAAGGCAAACCAGGTTTTGCCCGTGCCAAATTCCCCCAAGATAGAAATGTGTTCTTTCACCGGATCATCGAGCCAGAGATCCAAGTAGCCGTCAATCCAACCGTCCCGTTCATCGTATCGGCTCACCCCGATACGCTGGTGGGTATCCGGATCCAGTTCTTCTTTCACACAGGCCAGGGGCACATACTTTTTATCAATGCCCCGCCGTTGGATTTCCTTTTCTAGCCAGGTGAGATAGCCGCTAAAGTCAGCGTCTTGGTCTAACAGCTCATCCAGGGTGTAGCAGCCCAGGTGCTCATTTTCTGGCTTATCCACTTCATCACGGGCGACCCGCGCAATCCGGCGGGTGGTCACCAGCCAACCCTCATCCGCCTTTTGGGCCTCGACCGACTGGCGCAGGGTATTCACATGGGTCAGACCCACCTCACCGTCGATGCCCCGCACCAAGATACGAATATACCGGCTCCGCCACACAGAAACATTGATGATCCATTCAAAGTAGTCTTCTCCCCAAATCTCGTAGCTTTCAAAGCGGTAGCCCAGGGTCTCGAACCAGCCACGCATTTGTTGGGCCAGGGAGAAGAGGGGGGGAGGGGGAGAGGGGGAGGGAGGGGAGATTGGGGAGGTGGGGGAGTCAGAAGGAGATGCCGGTAGCACGAGTCGGGCCATTTCGGTGCGCATGCCCTCCAGCGTCGGCAGGCGGTGCAGACGGTCTTGCAAAGTGCTGATTTGTCGGTGCAGGGAGTCGATCTTTTGGTTGGTGAGCATCTCTGCCGGGGTGCGGGTGCGTTTGGCTACCTCGATAAAGACGGCTGCGAATTCGTAAAATTCGCGGCGCACGTCAATTTGCTGGCTTTGGCTCGATTGCCCAACGGGATGCTCCGCCAGAAATGCCTCGCCCTGCTGCAACAGCAAGGTCGGATTATTTTGCGCCAGCGCTTCGCGAAACAGCTGCTGGATTTCGGTTTGACGGAAAATTTCTAAAACGGGCTTGGGTTTATCGACGCCATACTCAACCAGGGCATATCGATAGACACCCCTAAAGTCAGCTGGGGGATGGTCTGGGTCTAGATTAAACGCCTTAAGCAGCTTGATCACCCGTTCATTGCGGGAAAGCTGCCCCGCAGCCGAGGCAAAAATGGCGGCAATCAGGTTATCTAAACCAAACACTGGCACATCCTCAATCGGGCTGGACTGGACAACGGCAGCTTTGCAGGCTGATGTCGCCTTTACACTGATTCAATTTCGCACGTATCCAAATAGTATGGGATGTGCGATCGCATAGCAGGCCATCCCACAGCAAAACAATGAACACCCTGGGACGATATCTGAGCTTAGAGGCACTTTGCACCTGCACGCGAACCTATTCTCGGTATGCTGCACTGGTTGATCCGTTTCCCAGCAATCCAGCGGAGACCGTTCCCGCCTTGGCAGCCCTGTGCCAGTATATTGTTGATCCTGTGATTGAGCACTTTGGGTTAGAACGGTTTCAGCTCACCTATGGATTCTGTTCATCAGACTTAAAGCAGTTCCTAGAAAAGAAAGATCCAGCCACGGGCCTGAAACATGGCAAGGTAAGCCCCCGGCTAGATCAACATATGGCCCATGAAGTTAAGCGGGATGGACAGTATTACTGTGAACGATTGGGAGCAGCGTGTGATTTTCAGATTGTAGATTTGCCGAGCGATGATCTCATTACCTGGATAGTGGCCCGGCAACTGCCCTTTGACTCACTCTATTTTTATGGGACAAATCACCCAATTCACATCAGCTATGGCCCACAGCACAAGCGCGATATTTGGGCATTTACGGCTAAAGGCACGCCTACTCGCAAAGGCACCCAACGTTGGATTACTGAAATAGCGCATTTTCAGCACTAGCCTACGACAAATTCAGTTTTTGCGGTCATAGGGTTAATCTGCGATCGCATGAACCTTTTGCCGTCGGGCAGCTTGCATAAGTTTTTTTCGATAGGGATCCGCATCTTTTCGCCAGATGACTCGATGACCTTTTAGTTCAGCACAATGGGCCATCAAACATTTCTCCCACCCTCGACGATCATAAATAGCATTCACATCATCCAATAATCCCCAACTGTGTTCTTGCTGACTGAGTTTCATAAATTTTCTATAGCCCAGATAATCTGGCGTGAGCACCTGCTCCTTTTGATGGAGTAGAGGGGGGTTATCGATCGGGTCATAGTCTCGATAGCGGACATCAAGAGCTTGCAAATCAACTTGCATACTGGTTTGCAGAGCTGGATGGGGCTCCGTGTCGAAGGTAGGGAAAAACAAGTAGGTTATTTTCGGTTTCCCCATGTGAAATTTCACAATGGTGGCATCCTCCGGGCGACCCAGGGTGCGAGAGGCGCAGCCCTCGTAAAGGCGTAGCAGCGGGTCCAGGCTATCTAAAGCAGACACATGCACCCACAGCGAGTTTGGATGCTGCTGACCGATGGGGCTCTGTTGACACCGTTCGGACAGGATTGCAAAGGTGCCCAGACTCATCAACATTAGATCGGCAGCGGTGCAGGCTTGTTGATAGCTGCCAAAAAGTGACTTGATATCGTGCTGCACCATAGACGATAACTGTCTGAATTTAGGCCGACGCCCAAACTGACTCAGGGCTAAATACACTAGCAAGTCTTGGCGACGTTTTTCTGCGATCGCATCCCACTCATCGCGATGGGTAGCTTGCAAAATAAGTTTGAAAGCTCGCCTAAGGCTCCCAAATTCTGATGTGATTAAACCAAACCCTTGCCCCTCTAACTCATTAGCTGTGGGTAAGCGCCCCCGCTGGGTGTAAAAATCCATCACGGGTTGCAGCAGTTCTTTATAATCCTCAAACCGCTTAACCCTGAGGCGTATCCTGGGCGTGGTTGCCCGAGACCGAAAGCGAGAGGCCCGAAAAATCTCGGCCTGGGCTTCATCTCGAAAAACAAAGTAAATACCCAGTGCAGCAGGCACAGCGTCAACGCCCAGCACCTGATCGATATAGGCTTTGAGTTCCGCTTGCTCGTAATACTTTTGGAAGGTATTGCGACGGGTGAGAACGCCATCTTCGTAAGCCACGAACCCACGACGGCTATCGGTCACTAATACCTGAGCAGCTACAATCAAAACCTTGTGGGCTAATTGCCAGGCTTGAAGTAGGGCATCTCGTCGTTCTGATTGATTTTCAATCACATTGATGACATAGCCTAGATTCACAATATCAGCCGGCTGACAAACCGTTTCGGGACGATAAAAAGGGTCCCATCCTAGGCTGGAAAATCCTTTCTGGCCCATGCGGCTAACATCGCCCCCATGACCGCAACCGTAGTCAAAAAAGGTCACCTCTGGCACAAACAATCCAGCTTCTAAAGCCAAACGAACCGGTTTGGATAAAGCCTTACGAACAATGGCAGCTTTATGTCGCTCGATCTTGGGTTGAGCGATCCTTGTTGAAGCGGAGAGCACTGATTTAAGTGGACAGGCCAATGCATGGTCATGAATCATTAAACGATGCTGACGCAGACGCGCTTCCCATCCCTGCTGGGTACCGATGGTGCGCGATTGGTCTAACAGGCCAAAAGCGTCTTGCTGCCGGGTTAACGCCGCAAACACTTGATACCGAGGGTAAGTAGGTGCTAGGAATGTCTCCTTACGATGGAGTATTGGAGGATTGGGCGTCTGACTGTAATCACGATAGTCGAGTCGTCCGGTGGTGAGATTCACTTGAACACTAGCCTGGAGGGCAGGATGGGCCCCCTGATCAAAATTGGGATAGTACAGATATGAAATCTTTGGCTGCTCAAAATGGAACTTGATCAGGGTAAATGGAACGTCTGCCCGAAGATGCTGGCGTGCGATCGCTTCATAGCGTTGTAACGACTCCGCCAGATGTTCGATAGCTGAGACATGGATATAAAAAGCCCCTGGCAAGCACTTACCCAGGGTACTCTGCTGGCATTGCTGCACCAGATCAGGGGGCACCTGAGAAAGACACTGAGTCACCGCGACCTGAGTAAATGTCATGGCTTAAAGCACAACTAGTACATAGGATCTAAAATTAAGCTAAACTTGAAAATCATGAATCTTGCTACCAATGTCTTAAAATTCGGTAGACTCTACAGATAGCGTTTTCAATTTAGTTTTTGTTTTGGGTAACGCTATTGATAGCGTTTATCCACTGGAGGCCGATGCGCAACCTCAGTCTATTTGAGAATGAACGACTGTCGCTGGCGCGCAGCATCGAGCTGTCTATCGACTCTCTGAAGACCTATGGGGCGCTGTATAAACATTGGGCCATAGCCTTTAGTGGCGGCAAGGATTCTTCAGCAACTGTAACGTTGGTCGCCCATTTAATCGAAACAGGTAAGATCCCTCGCCCTGAAAGCTTGACGATCTTATTCGCTGATACTCGCCAGGAGCTACCGCCCCTCTACAATGCAGCGATGAAATTGCTCGCCAAGCTTAGGGAACAAGGGTTTGAGACCCGAGTGGTGCTACCGGAGCTAGATCATCGCTATTTTGTCTACATGCTTGGGCGCGGCGTACCACCGCCGAGCAACACCTTTCGCTGGTGTACCCCCAAGCTGAAGGTAATGAGCATGGAAAAAGAGCTAGAAGCACTTCGACGGGAGCGGGGTGAAAAGTTTTTAATGCTTACCGGCGTGCGGATTGGCGAAAGCGCAGCGCGGGATCAGCGGATCGCAATGAGCTGTACTAAAGATGGCGGAGAATGTGGCCAGGGTTGGTTTCAGCATTCGTCCTCAAATGCGGTAGCAGATACGCTAGCGCCGCTACTACATTGGCGGGTTTGCCATATTTGGGATTGGCTGGTGCAGGCCGATGTGGAGCTGGACTACCCGACTTTTGATATTGCTGAAGTATACGGCCATGACCCGCAGGATAATCTGGGGGAAACGGAGCCGTTAAATGCTCGCACAGGCTGTATTGGGTGCCCGCTGGTACAGAAAGATTCTGCTTTGGAACGGGTGATTGCCAACCCGAAGTGGGCCTATCTGGCTCCGCTACAAAAGCTGAGGCCGCTGTATTGGGAAATTAAAAAACCCCAGTACCGGCTGCGGAAGCACGGCGAGCTGCGAAAAGATGGGTCTTTGGCTAAGAAACAAGGGCGATTAGGGCCGTTGCATTTGGAAGCCAGACGCGAAATTCTAAAGCAAGTTTTGGCAATCCAGGATGAAGTTAATCAGGCAGCCAGATTAGTGAGACAGCCCGAAGTGAGCCTGATTAACGATGAAGAACTGGCTCGCATTGAGGCGTTGATTGAGGCAAAAACCTGGCCCGAAAAGTGGGATGGCACTGAGCATCGTGGAAACGAGTGGTTACCTGAAATTTTGCCTGATGGCAGTGTTCAACCTTTACTTTTCCGCGAGTTGCTCCAATAAAAAATCGAAGAACTACCAAACTTGTAGAATGGTGTGAAACTTTTATGGGTAAAACACCTTTTTGGCAAGACGAATTAATAGCTCTTCGATTTTTTATTGGAGCAACTCGCGGAAAAGTAAAGGTTGAACACTGCCATCAGGCAAAATTTCAGGTAAC
>JBCBQD010000162.1:0-12772 GCA_039820425.1 Cyanobacteria bacterium J06635_1 | reverse complement strand
CTGTCTAGCAGCAGTTGGGGGACGCCCCACCACGCGGGGAGAGGCCACAATCTTGGATACTGGAACTGCGGAAGGAGCCTCAGAAGGAGCGGCAGGGGGGGCTGTGAGAGGCGGGTCGTCGCTGCGAGGCGGCAACGGAAAAAGCTGATAGGCTTTGAGCTTAATCACCCCTGCTTTTAAGTCAATTTGGGTGCGACCGATGCAGCGGACTCGATGACCGGGTTGGAGATGATATTCTTGCAAGGTCGCCCGAAGTTCTTTAGGTAGCTTAATAAATATCTGTTCTTGCTCAACTTCAAGCACAATAGATTTAACTTTGTTCGGGCTTTTGCCGAGATATCCCAAGAAGGTGCCTTCTAGGGTGAACATTCGAGGGGGCAGCTGTTTGGTGTCCGGCATGGGTGATCTCCTGTAGATGTTAGATGTTAGGTATTAGGTAAGTAGGTAAACAACATTATTTTCAGTATTGCTTTCTCGCAGGGATCCCCCCAGCCCCCCTTAGCTCTAGCGAAGCGGCGGGCTTTGCCCGCGGGGGTGGCGCAGCCGGGGGGATCTCCCGAGAAGATGACAAAGTGAGTAATTGCCACTGTCTATGTACTTAGAACCTTTCAATTCAACCGTTTAGCTTGAACCGTTTTGGGGGTTTGAATAGGATCTTCTAAGCCTGTTACGGATAGCTCCCAACCGTTGGCCAGGGTGAAGACTTGGGCATCGTCAACCTGGGTTTGTTTGACGACCTCTTCTTCCAGGTCTTTCTTGGCGACGTAGACCATGAGTTTTCCGGAGCGGTTGGTGTGGAGCATGACTTTCATGATGGAGCCTTTGGGTAGGGGTAATGGGTAGTGGGTGGTGGGTAGTGGGTGGTGGGGAAGGGGAAAGGGGGAAGGGGGAAGGAAAAGGGGGATTTAAGGCGTAGGGTGGGCATTGCCCACAGATGGGGGAGATGGGGGAGATTAGGAAAAGGATGAAGGATGAAGGATGAAGGATGAATTTAAACTCATCGTTCATCGTTCCTAATTCATCGTTTATAGAGGGGAAAGGGGGATTTATGTGGTGGCTATACCTGTGGTTTCGGTTGGGAGCAGGGTGAGGAGCTCATCGAGGGTGAGGCTGCGTTTGAGTTGGGTGGAGCGATCTCGAACGGCGTTGAGTAGCGATTGGCTATGGAAGGTGTCTAGCTGGATGCCGTGATTTTGTAGAACCTGATTTAGCAGGTGGCGACCGGAGTGTTTGCCGACGACAAACCTACGTTGCCAGCCGACTTCTTTGGGGTCAAAGGGTTCGTAGGTGCTAGGGTTGTGCATGACGCCGTGGGCGTGGATGCCGGACTCGTGGGCAAAGGTATTGGCCCCGACGATGGCTTTCCAGGGGGGGACTGGACAGTTGACGGTTTTGGCGACAAAGCGAGACAGTTCTAGCAGGTGCTGGGTGCGAATATTGGTTTTGAGCCCGTAGATTTGTTTTAGGGCCATAACGGCTTCTTCTAAGGCGGCGTTCCCGGCGCGCTCTCCTAAACCATTGACCGTGGTGTTGATCGAGGCAGCACCGGCCCGCACACCAGCGAGGGCATTGGCGGTGGCTAGCCCCATGTCGTTGTGGGTGTGCATCTCTACGGGGATTTCGAGGGCTGCAACGAGCTTTTGGACTTTCTCAAAGGTGGCAAACGGATCGAGAATACCCACCGTGTCACAAAAGCGAAAGCGAAATGCGCCCCATTCTTGGGCAAACTGGGCCGCATCGATCAAAAATGATTCGTCGGCGCGGGAGCTGTCTTCGCCTCCAACGCTCACCTCGAGGCCATGGTCGTGGGCAAAATTGAGGGCATCTCGAAGTTGTTCAAACATTCTGGCCCAGCGTCCTTGAAACTTGACCTGGATCTGCATATCTGAAACGGGGACTGAGATGTGGATTCGCTTTAGGCCGCAGTGGATGGAGGCTTGAATGTCGGACAGCACCGCCCGGTTCCAACCCAGGAGTTGGGCGTTTAGACCCAGATCTGCAATGGCTCGAATGGATTTGGCTTCGTCTTGACCCATGGCCGGGATGCCGACTTCCAATTCTTGAACGCCGATGGTATCCAGGAATTTTGCGATCGCAACCTTTTCTTCCAAACTAAAGGCCACCCCTGCGGCTTGTTCACCATCGCGCAGGGTCGTATCGTTGATGTAAATCTGGGGTGGAGTAGTCATAGTAGCCTCCAAGGCGATTAGGAACGGGCTCGATCTCTAGCTTGGGGAAGCGTCGTCAATCGGTTTGGGCTGAGACTTTTGGAGTGTCTCAAGATCCTCTGTGATGATCTGGTTTAGAAAGCATTGCAGCCCAACTGCAAAGGCAGTAAAAGTACCTAAAATAATGAGGGTTGTCAGCATGATCGTAAGCTCCTGATGTTGGGGAGTGGAGAAGGTGAGGGGAGATGGGGACGATGAAGGGCAGGCTGCGCGTTTCTCCTGGAGGAGGAAAGGGGTGGGTTGTCCGTGGCCGTTCGTGATCAAGACCCACCCCGGTTTTCAGGTATCCCTTCCGATGAAGGGATTTAAGGTCATTTCAGGAATGCGAAGGTGAGACTGTCTTCGGCCAGGAAATGATCCAGGTGAATGGCTCGCTCTTCTGTGGTCAACAGAATCTGCTCATAGAGATAACGAGTGGCCCGATCACCTACGCTCTCGGCCTGGGTCGCGAGACGGCGCAACAAAGCGATAATTGACTGCTCGGCGGCCAAATCATTCTCAATCATCTGTCGGCAGCCATAGGCCCCTTCGGTCTCGGGGCTAAAGCAGCACAGCTCGGCCAAGGTAGCAAAGGTGCCTGCCGGGATGCCGCCCAGGCCATTTAGGCGCTCAGCGACATCGTGGGCATGTTCCTGGGTGGCTTCGTAGCTTTCTTGAAAGAACTCGTGGATGGAGAGGAACTCTGCGCCTTCTACGACAAAATGATGCTTTTGATACTGTACGTAAATTGCTTGAAAGCTGGCGTAGGCCAGATTAAGCCCTTCGCACACAGTGGTGGTCACATCTTTTTCAAGACCGATCGGGTTATCACCCACTTCACCAAAGGCACGGACGAGAGTTTGAGTTTCGATAGTCATGTAATTGCTCCAAGTAGTTGAGGGTAAACAGCAGAAAGAGGTGTTTGTTTGAGTTTGAACTTCTGGTTGGGAGACTGGGTAATGGGTAATGGGTAATGGGTAATGGGTAATGGGTAGTGGGTAGTGGGTAATGGGCAGTGGGTGATGGATTATAACCAATTACCAATCACCAATTACCAATTACCAATCACCAATCACCAATTACCAATCACCTGTTACCAATCCCCTAATTAGTGATTTGTGACGCAGGTAACTTGAGTTCCCCAGCAGCGTTCTAACCAGGCTACTCCGGCTTGACGGGGAACGGTAAACTGTCTGACGACGCTATGCACTTGCATAAGCGCTACGGCGTGATTCACATCAACTCGAAGGGTGCCATCAGCTGGGCACGAACAGGGGATATTGAGTTCTTTCAAGCGGCGATTGATCGACCAGCGATCGCCACGGGACACTGAGATAACTTGGCCCCAGTTTAGGGCGGTGGGTGTAGGCTTATCCATGGGATTGATACTCCAAGGTTGAGAGGATTGGTTAGGCGAGACTTTGGCTGTTCAAACTTTCTAACTGGGTTTCCAGGGCTTCAATGCGATCCAGGAGCCGTCGTAGGGTTGCGGCTTCGGCATCAGGCAGCTGGCCATGTTCAAGGGGGGTAGCAGTCGTGTTGCATTCGCAGACGTTGCGGCTGGGGATGCCTACCGCGGTGCAGTTGGCCGGGACATTCTTTAAGACAACAGAGCCTGCTCCGATACGGGCGTGGTCACCAATATGAATGTTGCCGAGAACTTTAGCCCCCGCACCAATGACGACGCGGCTACCTACGGTAGGGTGGCGCTTGCCGGTTTCTTTGCCAGTGCCGCCCAGGGTGACACTCTGGTAGATCAGGGTGTAGTCACCGACGATGGCTGTTTCACCAATCACAACGCCGATACCGTGATCAATAAAGATGCCCTTACCTAGCTGGGCACCGGGGTGAATCTCAATGCCGGTGAAGAAGCGAGCCAGGTGTGAAATCAAGCGAGGCAAAAAGCTAACGCCTTGATGGTGCAGCCAATGGGCCAGTCGGTGAGCTGCGATCGCATGCAGGCCAGGATAGCAGCACAACACCTCTAACCAGCCATGGGCCGCCGGATCGCGCTCAAAAATAACCTTGAAGTCGGCTATGAGCGGAAACTGTTGCTGCCAATCGGTCCAGGGCAGCAGACGCTGAATAGAGAAGTAGGTCAGAGATGGAGACATGGCTCTAGGTGGGGCTGTGTTTTCCTGCTTATAGCAATCGCGATTTGAGGGGTGCGATCTCAGCAGCCCAATCCAGATTTACTAAAACGATTGTCTCTGTACTCAACCGCTGAAATCTATACTATTCAGGCATTTGAAATTCTTCCGAGGGCAGGGTACGGGTATTTTAGCGCCCAGGGGCGGGCATTTCTGAGACCCGGTGCGAGTATTCTGTACTCAGGTAGAAACCTGTATAGATGAAGGCTTAGACAGCTTTTGTTAACGACATTAAAACCGGCGTCTGATGTACTCAAAAAGCCTTTCTTCTGAGAAAAACCCATACCCTCACGACAGAAACTGTAGCAGATGATGCAAAAACACCTCAATTCACTTCAGCAATCCTTAACAACTTCAGGAGAATTCGGAATTTAGGAGGAAGGGGGTGGTGAGGTAGTGAGGTGGTGAGGTAGTGGGGCAGAGGAGGCAGGGGGAGCAGAGGAGGCAGGGGGAGCAGAGGAGGCAGGGGGAGTAGAGGAGGCAGAGGAGATAGGAGGGTAGGAGATAAGAGGTAAGGGAGGTAGGAGATAGGAGTCAGGAGGGAGGAGATACGAGTCAGGAGATGGGGGAGATGAGGTAGGTAGGGGAGAAAGACATAGAGACGGGAAGACGCGGAGACACGGCGAGTAGGAGACAAGCGTAAGGAATTGTACACATCAACCCCCTTCCCTACCTTCCCCACCCTCCCCACCTTCCCCACCTTCCTCACCCACCACCCACCACCCATTACCCACTACCCACTACCCACCACCCACCCTCCCCATTTCAAATTACTTAATATAAAATAGTGAAGTTTGCTACCGAGAAATAGAGTGAACTGATAAAACTGATACAGACAAGAAAATTCGCTCCTCAGAGAGACCTCCCATTCTGTATCAGATTTATCGAAACAGATGCCTCTGAGTACTCAAGTAACTCACCTCTTTTGAGGTACTCAAATAGCATCTATGCCTTGCCACAAGCCAGATTGAGCTGAGTACAATAATCATCGGGCGGGGGTGGCAAAATGGCAGTACGCAGGCTGGGAAATACCAGTCCCCCGATCCCTCAAAAAATATTTTTCCTTTGATTGTCAAGGGCTGTAGCGATTGAGTACAGCGCTAATCATTCAATAAATCCTATCAGGGCCTGCTTTCTAAGCGGTTCTGGAGCCATTGCTATAACTCTTTCATCGCCGAACACCCAATCCCTGGCTAACTCGGTGAAGTCAATAGAACACAACGCCAACTTCGGCTCGGTTAGAGCCAATTCAAAAGACGGCGCTTTGTCTTCTAGATTTCAGCGGTTTGGCTATTAGCGATCAGATCGATTTCAAGTGTATTCACCCTGATTGGATTGCCCCCGTTACCTCACCTGGTAAACGAGCGCATCCCACCCCCTAATACACCCTGGAAATGACTGGCCGAGACTGGGTTTCTCCGATGACACACAACACCGCACTCTCTGGCGTTGCATCGCCTGGCCCCAAAAGTGGTCCTCCGGTTTGACCGTGCAGAACACTCCAAACCTTATCCAGTCAATGCAACGCCGCTCTTTTTTATTCCTTAACCTCCCTAAAACTTTACTCCTTAGCACCCCCTAAAACCCATGACGCCACCGCCTCCTACTGCCCTTTCCTCCGCGCCCACGACGACGCCCGAGTTGGACATTACTTTGACCAAAACCAAAACTAAGGTCAAGAAGTCTGGTGGCGGCTGTGGCTGCAGCAGCAAAAACGATGCCTCTACCGGCATGAGCGAATCTCTCAAGGCTCGCATCGAAAAACACCCCTGCTACAGCGAAGAAGCCCACCACCATTACGCCCGTATGCACGTTGCTGTGGCCCCGGCCTGCAACATCCAGTGCAACTACTGCAACCGTAAATATGATTGTGCTAATGAAAGTCGTCCCGGTGTGGTCAGCGAGCTGCTGACCCCCGAAGAAGCCGCCCACAAAACTTTGGTCGTGGCAGGCAAGATTCCGCAAATGACGGTGCTGGGCATTGCCGGCCCTGGTGACCCTCTTGCCAACCCCGAGAAAACCTTCCGCACCTTTGAGTTAATTGCGGATGAGGCCCCCGATATTAAACTCTGTCTCTCGACCAACGGCCTAATGCTGCCCGACCACGTTGAGCGCATCAAAGGTCTTAATGTGGATCACGTCACGATCACGATTAATATGGTGGACCCCACCGTCGGAGAGAAGATTTATCCTTGGGTACACTATCGCCGCAAGCGCTATCGCGGCATTGAAGGGGTCAAAATCTTGCATGAACGGCAGATGGAAGGTTTGCAAGCCCTTCAAGAAGCCGATGTTCTCTGCAAAGTTAACTCGGTCTTGGTTCCGGGGGTGAATGACGAGCACCTGCCGGAGGTCAATAAAGCGATTCGCGATCGCGGTGCTTTCCTCCATAATATTATGCCCCTGATTTCGGCCCCAGAGCACGGCACATACTTTGGTCTAAACGGCCAACGTGGCCCTAACCCCAAAGAGTTAAAGAGTGTTCAAGACAAGTGCTCTGGCAACATGAAGATGATGCGCCACTGTCGCCAGTGTCGCGCTGACGCCGTGGGCCTGCTGGGTGAAGACCGCAGTCAGGAATTCACCAAAGAGAAGTTCATGGAAATGTCGTCGGACTACAGCCTGGAACAACGTCAGGCCGTCCACAAAGGCATCGAGCACACCAAGGCCGTCGTTGCTGAGAAGAAACAGGCCGCTGTCGGTGAGCGCCGGGCCGATTCTCCCAAAATCCTGGTCGCCGTTGCTACTAAAGGTGGCGGTCTCGTGAACCAACACTTTGGTCACGCTAGAGAGTTCATGATCTACGAAGTTGACGCCACCGAGGCTAAATTTATCGGCCACCGCAAGGTTGCTGACTACTGCCAGGGTGGTTACGGCGAAGATGCCGCCCTAGAAGGCATCATCGGCACGGTTGCTGACTGCAAGGCCGTGCTAGCAGCCAAAGTCGGTCCCTGCCCGCAGAAAGAGCTTAAGAAAGCTGGACTGACTGTGGTCGAAGCCTATGACGTGATCGAGACTGTCGCTAGACAGTTCTACGACGAGCACGTTTTAGCCAACTAAAGAGTATGGGGGGCACACTGTGCCCCCCATACTCCCAATCCCCACCCTACCAGCGAGGATCCAAGCCATGTCTTACACCATCACCCAAAACTGCATTAGCTGCGAGCGCTGTCTCTCTAGCTGCCCGACCAGCGCTATTCAGACCGATGGATCAAGCTTCTGGATTGACGTTAATCGCTGTAACCAGTGTGAGGGCAGCCACGGGGTACCTCAGTGCTGGGCAGTGTGCCCCACCAACGATGGCTGTGTTCCATTGACAACTGGCGCGACTGCGGTTGCCCTGACCGCCGCATCTGAGGCTCCAGCCGACTACTGGAACACCTGGTTTGCGAAATACACTCGCATGGTGGCTCGCCTGAAAGACTCAAAACGCTCAGGCTACTGGCAGCAGTGGTTTGATACGTACGCTCAAAACCTACAGGATTTGCGGGCTCAATACGACCCCAGCGCCAGCATCCCCTTGATGCCATAAATTTCCTCTACCTGCCAACCTGTAGAGGCGTTGCATGCAACGCTTCTACCCACCACCCACCACCCACCACCCACTACCCCTTACCCCTTATCACTGCGGAGATGATGTAATGGTCATTTATTTGGACAACAATGCTACCACTCGGGTTGACCCCGATGTTTTAGAGGCAATGCTGCCCTATTTGAGCGACCTCTACGGTAACCCATCGTCGATGCACAGCTTTGGCGGGCAGGTGGGAGCCGCTATCCAGGATGCCAGAGTCCAGGTTGCCGATCTCTTGGGCGCAGAAGATACCGAAATTATCTTCAATAGCTGCGGCAGCGAGGGCAATAACACCGCCATCCACGCTGCCCTGGCAGCCCAGCCTGAAAAGCGCCACATTATCACCACAGCGGTAGAGCACCCGGCCATTCTCAATGTGTGCAAGCACCTGGAGAAAAAAGGCTACACCGTCACCTATCTGTCGGTGGACAGCCGCGGTCAGATCGACCTGATGGAGGTTGAGGCGGCCATCACCGGGGGCACCGCCCTGGTGACCACCATGTATGCCAACAACGAGACGGGGGTGATTTTCCCAGTCGAGCAGATTGGGGCAATTGCCAAAGAGTACGGTGCGACCTTTCACGTGGACGCTGTACAGGCGGTGGGTAAGGTGCCCATCAACTTAAAAGACAGCACCATTGATATGCTCACCCTCTCCGGCCATAAGCTCCATGCCCCCAAAGGCGTGGGTGTGCTCTATGTTCGTCGTGGTTTCCGCTTCCGTGCCTTCTTACTCGGGGGGCACCAAGAGCGAGGCCGCCGAGCCGGTACCCATAATGTTGCGGGCATTATTGCCCTGGGCAAAGCCGCAGAGCTGGCCCGTGAACATCTCTCCAATGTGCAACAAGAGCGCCAGCTGCGCGACCTGCTAGAGACCGAACTGCTGGCGCGAATCCCCGACTGTGAAGTGAACGGCGGTGGCACCACCCGCTTGCCCAACACTACCAATATCGGCTTCAAATACATCGAAGGCGAAGCCATCCTGTTTATGCTCAACCAGCACAGCATCTGCGCTTCCTCTGGCTCCGCCTGCACCTCTGGCTCCCTCGACCCCTCCCACGTGCTGACCGCAATGGGGTTGCCCTACACCATTCTGCACGGCTCCATCCGCTTTAGTCTCTCCCGGTTTACCACCGCAGAGGAGGTTCAAAAAGTGATCGAAGTCATGCCCGGCATCGTCGAAAAACTCCGCGCTATCTCGCCGTTTAACAACGACCAGGCTGAATGGCTACAGGACCGAGATTTAGCGCACGTGGGATAGGTAGAGGGTAGAGGGTGGTGGGTAGTGGGTAGTGAGAAGACAGTCCTTCCCAAAAGACCAATCTTACTTTTCACTCTCCCCCCTCTCCTCTCCCCCCTCCCCATCTCTCTCATCTACCCCTGCCCCCTCTGCTCCCCTGCCCCTCCCCCCTCTACCCTCCCCCCTCCACTCATCCGCCCCTCCACCCTCTACCTCCGAAACCGCCATGTGGGACTATTCCGAAAAAGTACTCGACCTGTTTTACAACCCCCTCAACCAGGGAGCCATCGAAGACCCTAACGAGCCCGACGTGGCAGTGGTCTACGGTGAAGTGGGCAGCATTGCCTGCGGTGACGCTCTGCGACTGCACCTCAAGATTAAAGAGTCTTCAGACACTATCCTGGATTCACAGTTTCAAACGTTTGGCTGCACGAGTGCGATCGCATCTTCCTCAGCCCTGACCGAAATCATCAAAGGCAAAACCCTCGACGAAGCCCTCAACATCAGCAACCAGGATATTGCCGACTACCTGGGGGGCCTGCCCGAAGCCAAGATGCACTGCTCCGTGATGGGGCAAGAAGCCCTCGAAGCGGCTATCTACAAATATCGAGGCATCGAAGTCGAGCATCACGAAGACGATGAAGGTACACTCATCTGCTCCTGCTTTGGCATCACCGAGCCCCGCATCCGTCGGGTGATTATCGAAAATGACCTGACCACCGTCGAGCAAGTCACCAACTACGTCAAAGCAGGCGGCGGCTGCGGCTCCTGCCTGGCGGGCATTGAGGACATTTTGATTGAGGTCGAGCGAGACAAAACCTCAGTGTCAGAACGGGTAGCTGCCGAAGTGGCCGCTGCGCCCCTCAGCCCCATTCAAAAAATCAACCTGATTCAACAAGTGCTCACAGAAGAAGTCCGCCCGATGCTGATAGCCGACGGCGGCGATGTCGAACTCTTTGATGTCAGCGGTGACCTGGTTAAAGTCCAGCTCAAAGGAGCCTGTGGCTCCTGCGACAGCAGCACCGCCACCCTCAAAGGGGCGATTGAAACCCGTCTACAATCGCGGATTTCTCCCGAATTAACCGTCGTGGCTGTATAGCCCCCCTTTGTTTACGCCTTGTCTCTGATTACTTTTCGCCTATGAAAACCTTTCATCATGCCCTCTTGGTCGAACGTTCCCCGCCGTCACTTACTCGGTGTTATCCGAGCGTTTGACCCCTGCCCGACAGGCAATTGTCCTGCCCTGCATCGCTCACGTTTCACTTGATCCTCTCTCACTTCAAAGATCACGTTCAGTCACAACACTTACTGACAACTTAAGGAGACCCTCATCCATGAGACAGATTGCATTTTACGGAAAAGGCGGTATCGGTAAATCCACCACCTCCCAGAACACCATCGCCGGTATGGCTGACAGCCAACGCATCATGATTGTAGGCTGCGACCCCAAAGCAGACTCCACCCGTCTGATGCTGCACAGCAAAGCCCAAACCACCATTCTGCACTTAGCCGCTGAGCGCGGTGCGGTAGAAGATCTCGAACTCGACGAAGTGCTCCTCACGGGCTATAAGAACGTCAAGTGCGTTGAGTCCGGTGGCCCTGAGCCCGGTGTCGGCTGTGCGGGTCGAGGCATCATCACCGCCATCAACTTCCTCGAAGAAGAAGGCGCTTACGAAGATCTCGACTTTGTGTCTTACGACGTCTTGGGCGACGTAGTTTGCGGTGGTTTTGCTATGCCCATTCGGGAAGGTAAAGCCCAGGAAATCTACATCGTCACCTCTGGTGAAATGATGGCTATGTATGCAGCCAACAACATCGCCCGAGGCATTCTGAAGTATGCTCACTCTGGTGGTGTGCGCCTCGGCGGTCTGATCTGCAACAGCCGTAACGTTGACCGGGAGATCGAGCTCATCGAAACCCTGGCCGATCGTCTCGGTACCCAGATGATCCACTATGTGCCTCGCGACAATATCGTTCAGCACGCTGAGCTGCGCCGCATGACCGTTATCGAGTATGCGCCCGACAGCAACCAGGCCAACGAATACCGCACGCTGGCTAGAAAGATCGAGGAGAACAAAAACCTCGTCATCCCCACCCCCATCACCATGGATGAACTAGAAGAACTCCTGGTCGAGTTCGGCCTCCTGGGTGGCGACGACGAGTATCAGAAAGCACTCGAGGCAGACAAAGCTAAGGCTACTGCCACAGTCTAGCCCCTTGAGAGCCTAACCCTGACACTGTCTGACCTGGGTCGGCACAGGCCCAAATCACTTGCGAGCAAGCATCTGGGGTATCTCCCGCGGCGGGTCAGACACCCCCTCCTCCCCCGGCAAATCACTCTCTATAGCAAATACCAGAGGGCACTATGAGCACCGTAGAAGATAGAAAAGATCTCATCCAGGAAGTCCTGGATGCGTATCCCGAGAAAGCCAAAAAGAGACGATCTAAGCACCTCAATGTCGCTGAAGAAGGCGCTTCTGACTGCGGCGTCAAGTCTAACAAAAAATCCGTTCCCGGCGTAATGACCACCCGTGGCTGTGCCTATGCAGGGGCTAAAGGGGTGGTTTGGGGTCCGGTGAAAGACATGATTCACATTAGCCATGGCCCCGTGGGCTGCGGCTACTACTCCTGGTCCGGTCGCCGCAACTACTACATCGGTACCACGGGGGTAGACACCTTCGGTACCATGCAGTTCACCTCTGACTTCCAGGAGCGCGACATCGTATTCGGCGGTGACAAAAAGCTAGCCAAGCTCATCGACGAACTAGAAGTTCTCTTCCCGCTGAGCAAAGGCACCACGATTGAGTCAGAATGCCCCGTCGGTCTAATTGGGGACGACATTGAAGCCGTTGCCAGAACCAAAGCCAAAGAAACCGGCAAGCCGGTTGTCCCAGTTCGTTGTGAAGGGTTCCGGGGCGTTTCTCAATCTCTGGGTCACCACATCGCTAATGACACGGTTCGCGACTGGGTTTTACCCAAGGCCGATGAGTACCGTGAGCTCCCCGAAGGCTTTGAGTCCACCCCCTATGACGTCAACATCATTGGTGACTACAACATCGGTGGTGACGCCTGGCCCAGCCGACGACTGCTCGAAGACATGGGTCTACGGGTGATCTGCCAGTTCTCTGGGGATGGCACCTTCAACGAAGTTGTGATGACGCCGCTGGCCAAGCTAAATCTGATCCACTGCTATCGGTCGATGAACTACATCTGCCGGTTTATGGAAGAGAAATATGGCATCGGCTGGCTGGAGTACAACTTCTTTGGCCCCACCCAGATCGCCAAATCTCTGCGCAAAATTGCTGAGCAGTTTGACGAAACCATCCAGGCTAAAGCCGAAGCCGTGATCGCTGAAAACCAGGCCCGGATGGATGCCATTATTGCTAAATACCGCCCCCGCTTAGAAGGCAAGACCGTCATGATGATGGTCGGTGGCCTGCGCCCCCGCCACGTCATCCCCGCCTTTGAAGACCTGGGCATGAATGTGATTGGTACCGGCTACGAATTTGGCCACGGTGACGATTACAAGCGCACCGCCGACTACGTCAAAGAAGGCACCGTCATCTACGACGACGTCAGCGGCTACGAGTTCGAAGAACTG
>JBCBQD010000161.1:0-12831 GCA_039820425.1 Cyanobacteria bacterium J06635_1 | reverse complement strand
GGGGGGTAGATGCGATCGCAACCGCTCCTCCCCACACCCTCAGCTACATCGAGGGGGCAAAGTACGCCGCCCAGGTTGAAATCACCCGGGTCAGCGCTCTAATTTTGCCGATGGACCCAGCGCTTCAGGCCCGGGCCACAACTCGGAAAATTGCCTGGGTAGCGACCCCGCATCCGCGCCTGGTGTTTGCCCAGGCGATTGCCCAGTTTTATCAACCCTTTCAGCCTGCCCCCGAAATTCATCCTTCGGCGGTGATTCACCCCACGGTCCAGGTGGGCAAGGACGTTTATATCGGTCCCCATGTGGCTATTCAGGCCAATACTGTGCTGGGGGACGGCGTCTGCATTCATCCCAACGTGACAATCTACCCGGAGGCGCACATTGGCGATCGCACAGTGCTCCATGCCAACTGTGTGATCCACGAGCGGGCTCACCTCGGCGCAGACTGCGTGATCCATGCGGGGGCCGTGGTGGGCTCCGAAGGTTTTGGGTTTGTGCCCTCCCCCCAGGGGCTGGTTAAAATGCACCAGTCGGGCCGGGTGGTACTCGAAGATCATGTGGAAATTGGTTGCAACACGACGATAGACCGCCCCGCTATTGGCGAGACCCGCATTGGTTGCAATACTAAGCTCGACAACCTGGTTCAGATTGGCCACGGCTGTACGATTGGCCAGAGCACGGCGATCTCAGCCCAGGTCGGGTTGGCGGGTCGGGTCCGCGTCGGCAACGGGGTGATGATGGGCGGCCAGGTGGGCATCAGCAACGACGTGACGATAGGGGACGGTGCGATCGCAGCGGCCCGGTCTGGCGTGATCGGCGATGTCGCCCCCAAAGAGATTGTCTCAGGTTACCCGGCGATACCTAATCGACTCTGGCTCAGGGCCTCGGCCATCACCAAAAAGCTGCCAGCCATCTACAAAACTGTTCGTCAACTCCAGAAGCAAGCCGATCTCCCCCAGTAAGGGCGGGGTCCCCCCGCTCTCGACACCTCTCTGGTCTCTGACGGGTTCCCCCTTGACTGCTGCCGGTGTGATCCGTGACTGATTTTTTTGGCTAATGCGATATGACGGCTAGGGCGCGGTGACCGGTGCCCCTACGGACGATATGACGGCTGTGGGCGCGTTGACCGCTGCCTCTACGGTCGACGCAAAAATTTGCAAATGCCACGTTCCGACGCTTGAATGAAGGCGACCAACTCTCGCACCAGGGGCGAATCAAACTGGATTTGCAACGTCTCAACCGCAGTGGGCAAACTCAAATCTGACTGAAACAAGGTCTGAAACGCCTGCTTCAATATTTTACGTTCCTGAGCACTGACCCCGACCCGGCGCAGCCCCACCGTATTTAGCCCCATAATCGTATTGGCGCTAACGCTGCGGGTCATGCAAAACGGCGGCACATCTTTTTGGATTGCTGACCCGCCCGACATCATCACCAGGCGACCTACCCGCGTAAACTGGTGCACCAAACATCCACCGCTGACAAAAGCGCGATCGCCCACCTCGGCATAGCCCGCAATCAGGGCACCATTCGCCAAAATCACCCCGTCACCTAGCCTGGCGTTGTGGGCCACATGGCTATTGACCATTAACAGGCAGTCATTGCCCACCACGGTCACCGACCCCAGTTTGGTGCCCCGATGCACGGTGACCCCCTCCCGTAGGACGCAATTATTGCCAATCTGGACATAGGTCTCCGTCGGCTCAAAGGCCAGATCTTGGGGCAAATCACCAATTACAGCTCCAGCATGGACCTGGCAATGGTTGCCGAGTTGGGTATGTCGCAAAATTGTAGCCCTTGGCCCGATAGTGCAGTCGCTGCCGATTTTGACCTGGGTATCAATGTAGGCAAATGCCCCCACGGTTACGTTGTTCCCTAGCTGGGCACCGGGCTCAACAACCGCTGTCGGATGAATCGTCATAGCGTCAGATTTTTAGGCGATTTTACACTACTAAAAAGGCCACACATTCTACGTGGGCTGTCTGGGGAAAGAAATCAGCAGGCTGTACTTTAGTTAATCGATATCCCGCTTCGCACAGCAGCTTTAGGTCCCTTGCCAGGGTGGTGGGGTTACAACTCATGTAAGCAATGCGTTCTGGTCGGAGCTGTAGCAGGGCGCTCAATACTGCTGGGTCACACCCTTTGCGCGGTGGGTCGAGTACCACAATGTCTGGGCGGATACCGCTCTCTAATAGCTCTGCCAGGCGTATTTCGGCCTTGCCCACATAAAAATTAGTATTTTGCAGGTTGTTCAATGTCGCATTTTGTTGGGCCTGGATCACCGCCTCAGGCTGTGACTCAATGCCGATGCAGCGAGCTGCTCGCTGGGCCAGAGGCAGCGTCAGCGTACCAACGCCACAGTACACATCGACGAGGGTTTCAGTCCCCTGCAGATTTAGCTCGGTTAACATTGCTTGCACCAGACGCTCAGCTTGCACCGTATTGATCTGAAAAAATGTCGTCGGGCGAATTTGAAATCGCAATCCAACAAAGGTTTCTTCGAGATGGAGTTGACCGGCTACGCAGTCTGTTTTGGGGCCAAAGATGGCGTTGGTTTTGGCGGCGTTGAGATTCAAACAAACCCCGACGATGTCTGGATAATTTTCTAGCCACTGTTGAGCCTGGGTATCCAGGTCTTTCAAAGGCTCGGTACTGACCAGGGTTAGCAAAATCTGTCCCGTGTGGTGGCCGATTCGCAACGACAAGTGACGCAGCTTACCCCGATGCTTGGTTTCGTCATAAAGACTCCAGCCGCGGTTTTGAATATCTTGCTTAACACTGACTAATAGCGGGTCAAGTCGGGTATCCTGCACCGGGCACTGATTGAGATTGATCAGCTGGTGTGACCTTTTGCGGTAATAGCCTGCCTTAACCGTGCCGTTTGAGCTGCGCGCCAGGGGGTAGGTGGCTTTGTTGCGATAGGCCAGGGGCTCAGCTGCTAACACCGGCTCAACCAAAATATCCGTCAACCCGCCAATGCGCTGTAGGGCCTCAATAATTTGCTGATGCTTGGCAGCTAGCTGAGCCGCGTAGGCGACCTGTTGCCACTGGCAGCCACCGCACTTGTCCGCCACGATACAGGCAGGTCGCACCCGCTGGGGTGAGGGTTCCAATACCTCGAGCAGTTTGCCAAATCCGTGGGTGGGTTTTATGTGGGTTAGTCGCGATCGCACCCGATCACCGGGCACCGTATCCGCCACAAACACAACCCGATCATCCCACCGACCGACCCCATCCCCACGGTTACTCAGATCGTTGATGGTTAACTCAACGGTTTGCCCCTGCTGCCACCCCGCCATTCCTGCCATCCACTGCACAACTGCTCATCCAGTATGAACCAAAAGCCGCCTTACCTTCCCCCTTTCCCGTTCGCCCTTCTCCTACTTTTGTAAACTCTCTTAAAACAATTTTCAGATTGGCAACGGCAGGCAGCTATTATCTTGAAGGCGCAATCATTGCGAAATAGGAGTTTGAAATGGGAGAGGTTTATGCTTTTCCTGTCGTCCCTAAACTCGTTAAACTGTTACTAGATCTAAAGTCACCGCATTCATAAAGCTATGTCTGTCGTTAGCCAAGTAATCCTTAATGCAGATGATGAGCTGCGCTATCCTACCAGCGGAGAGCTCAAGAACATCGAAGACTTTTTGAAAACAGGTCTGAGGCGTATGCAAATTGCCCAAACCCTGGCTGAGAATGAGAAGAAAATCGTTGATCAAGCCAGTCGTGAGCTGTGGCGGCGTCGCCCTGACTTTATTGCACCGGGCGGTAACGCCTACGGTCAAAAAGAGCGTGCCCTCTGCCTGCGTGACTATGGTTGGTATCTACGTCTCATTACCTACGGCCTGATTGCAGGCGACAAAGACCCTATTGAAAGTATTGGTCTGGTCGGCGTTAGAGAGATGTACAATGCCCTGGATGTTCCCGTCCCTGGCATGTTGGAGGCAATTCGATGCCTTAAGGAGGCATCCCTAGGGCTACTCTCAGACGCCGAAGCAGCCGAAGCAGCGCCTTACTTTGACTACATCATTCAGGCAATGGCCTAGGCTTAGGATATCTGCAGTATGATTTGATAGGGGAGTACATTTGTTTGTACTCCCCTTCTCATTAGCTTTCAATTCTGATATGGCTTCTATCAAGGGTGACCGCTGTTTGCTGGGCAACGTGGTCAAATCAAATTCCCATTGTGACTATGTGGTTCAGCTCAATACCGATACCGACGTGCGCTGTCCTCCCGGCACTGAAGATTATGGATTTGGCCAATTTGTCAGCTTAGAAACCCAAGAGCGTCACTGGGCAGTGGGGGTAATCTATGACTCCCAGCTTTTTAACCCCACCTTTTTGAGCAACGGCCCCCGCCTCACCAGCGAGCCCGACCCCATTTTTACCCCCGATCGTATTCAAGATGTTCAAACTTTATTGAGCGTGGTTCTGGTGGGTAATCTGATTGTCGAAAGTAAACAAAAATACGGCCAGCAAGGGATTCCCAAGGTAGTCGTCCCGGTTAACACCCCCGTTTATCGGATGCAGCCTGCAGAGATTCACCGGTTCCACCTCAGGGCGTCGGGAGACCCTCAGTTTTGCTATTACAGCCATCTAATGCGCTGCGGCGGGCCTTTTTCAGCACAACTCACCCAACAGGTCTTGAGCGAGCTAATTGACGATGGGCTGTTCTCTGGGGCTGATCAGCGGGCGCTAGAAGTCCTCTGCAAAGAGCTTAGCTGGAAAAACACAATGGGCGCGATGCGCTAATTTTGCGCCTTATGCCCATAAATTCTGTCCGTACAAACACAAATTGGCTACCTTACTCAGGTCATCTCATGTGGGCGTAAAGCCGCACCACATGAGCAATAAGCAGAATTATTCTAAGCCCTGTGACAGTTGTGCTACTGGAAGCGATCCCAATTAGATGTGATCGAGATCATATGTTTTTATGATTTGGATCGTAGGTAAAGATTGACCAATTTCGCATACTGAAAAGGACTCAACTCTAGCCGAGTCATCTACAGGGAACACACAACCAACCGGCAGATCTCGCGGGAGTCCTGTCGGTTTTTTTTATTTAAACCACAATTAATAGGTCCAGCGCGCCCGCCGATTGGCGTAGCTGTCTGGAATCGGGTAGAAGGTAGCAGGAATTGGGCAGTCGGTAGCGGGTAGAATTATTCCTGTTTCTACTATCCCTATCGGTCTATGATTGCGTCTCCCTCTCCGGCCCCCTTTTCGCAGGCAGATATAGACTCAGAAGGGCTCAAGCCAGGTGAGTATGAAGAAATTGTGCGGCGGCTAGGCCGTCATCCCAATCGAGCCGAGTTGGGCATGTTTGGGGTGATGTGGTCTGAGCACTGCTGCTATAAAAATTCGCGCCCATTGCTTGCGCAGTTTCCCACTGAGGGGGCCCGCATTTTGGTGGGGCCGGGGGAAAATGCCGGCGTGGTGGATGCGGGCAACGGCATTCGGGTTGCGTTTAAGATTGAGTCCCACAACCACCCGTCTGCGGTGGAGCCATTTCAAGGGGCGGCAACCGGGGTGGGGGGTATTTTGCGAGATATTTTTACGATGGGGGCACGACCTGTAGCGGTGCTCAATGCGCTGCGCTTTGGTAGCCTTGATAACCCTAAAACCCGCCGGATTTTCACCGGAGTGGTCTCCGGCATTGCCCACTATGGCAACTGTTTTGGGGTGCCCACGGTGGGGGGTGAAATTTATTTTGATCAGGCCTACAGCGGCAACCCCCTGGTCAATGCCATGGCCATCGGCGTGATGGAAACCCCTGAGATCGTTAAGTCGGGGGCGGCAGGCCTCGGCAACCCGGTGCTCTATGTGGGCTCCACCACCGGGCGCGATGGTATGGGGGGAGCCAGCTTTGCCAGTGCCGAGCTGAGCGACGAGTCAGAAGCCGACCGACCGGCGGTGCAGGTGGGTGACCCGTTTTTAGAAAAGTCTCTGGTAGAAGCCTGCCTGGAAGCCTTTAAAACCGGTGCGGTGGTCGCCGCCCAGGATATGGGGGCGGCAGGTATCACCTGCTCCACTGCAGAGATGGCGGCCAAGGGCGGGGTGGGCATTGAGCTTGACTTGGACAAAATCCCGGTACGTGAGACGGGCATGGTGCCCTATGAGTATCTGCTCTCAGAATCCCAGGAAAGGATGCTGTTTGTGGGTCAGGCCGGGCTTGAACAGGAATTGATCGATATCTTTGAGCGCTGGGGGCTGCACGCGGTGGTGGCTGGTCAGGTGATTGACGAGCCCATCGTGCGGATTTTGTTTCAAGGGGGGACTGCGGCTGAGATTCCGGCAACGGCGCTGTCTGATAACACCCCTATCTATGAGCGAGAGGTGCTGGCTGAGGCCCCTGACTATGCCCAGCGAGCCTGGGCTTGGCAAGAGAGTCAGCTGCCCCCATGCTCAGCCTCAGGGATAGCTAGTCACGATTGGAATCAGATCGTGTTGCAGTTGTTAGGCACACCGACCATTGCGTCAAAGCAGTGGGTCTATCGCCAGTATGATCACCAGGTCCAAAACAATACGGTGCTGTTGCCGGGGGGCGCTGATGCGGCGGTAATTCGGCTGCGGCCTTTAGAGTCGGGGACTTCAGCTACTACTGCTGCTAATTCTGGGCTGGCGGCGACCACGGACTGCAACCCTCGTTATGTTTATCTCAACCCCTACGAGGGGGGGATGGCCGCCGTGGCAGAGGCTGCCCGTAACCTGAGCTGTGTCGGGGCAGAGCCCCTGGCGGTGACCGATAATCTAAATTTTGGTAGCCCTGAGAAACCAGTGGGCTACTGGCAGTTGGCTGAGGCCTGCCGCGGGCTAGCGGATGGCTGCCGGGCTTTTGCGACCCCGGTGACCGGCGGTAACGTATCGCTCTACAACGAAACCTTGGACAGTGACGGTAATCCTCAGCCGATTTGGCCCACGCCAGTGGTAGGTATGGTGGGGATGATTCCAGATCTTGAGAAAATCTGCGGTCAGGGGTGGCAAGCTGAGGGCGATCTCATCTATCTGCTAGGGCTGCCTCTGGGGCAAACTGGCGAGGGCAATATCACCCTGGGCGGGTCAGAGTATCTGACGACGGTTCATGGGATAGTGACGGGCAAGCCCCCCCAAATCAACGTAGATCTGGAAAAAAGCGTTCAGGCTGTCTGTCGTCAGGGGATTCGTCAGGGCTGGGTGCGCTCGGCCCATGACTGTAGTGAGGGGGGCGTTGCGATCGCACTCGCCGAGGCCTGCATCAGTGGCCAAAAAGGAGCCACCCTGACACTACCCATCCCCTCTGATAGTCTGCTTCGGTGGGACACCCTGCTGTTTGGCGAGGGCGGAGCTCGGATTGTGGTGTCTGTGAACGCAGCCCAAATTGCTGACTGGGAGAGGTACTTGGCGGAACATTTGCCCAATGCCTGGCAGATGTTAGGTCAAGTCGGTATGGCGGAGGCTCCACTCACCCTGACCACCTCAGATCAGCATCCGGTGATAAAGCTCTCACTCGCCACCATGGCCGATACCTGGCGCTATGCCATTGAGCGTGCCCTGGTAGCTTAACCCCCTGTTAACCTATCCCTCGCCTGCTAACGTATAAAGGATTGATTAAAAGGACCTATCCCTTTTGCTTGATTTGATGGAGCCAGTTGATCGAGACCATTCTGATTACGGCATCTCAATGCTAGGATCGAAAAGGGATTAAGGAATGATTAAATCGCCGACCCAGTCCTGCGATTCCCGTGCGATCGACGTGCGACCCAGATATCAACCGACTATAGAGCATGTTCTAGTGGCGACCTACGTATTCCGTAGACTGCCAATAGCCTGCCAATGGTTTTTTTGCCGTCATTAGGAGCTTTAAGCCAGCACCATGTCCCAGCCTGTTCCTTGGCCTGTTGACCAAAGCCAGCTTAACCAAGACCGCCCAGACAAACCTGAAGAAGCGTGCGGCGTATATGGTGTTTTTGCCCCGCAAGAAGACGTTGCCACCCTGACCTACTTCGGGCTATATGCGCTGCAACATCGAGGCCAAGAATCCGCTGGCATTGCCACCTTTGACCAGGGCGAAGTGCATCCTTACAAAGGCATGGGACTCGTCTCCCAGGTATTTGATGACGAAATTCTGCGGCAACTTCCTGGGCAGTGGGCGATCGGCCATACCCGCTACTCGACCACCGGTTCGAGTCGCATGGTCAACGCCCAGCCGGCTATCTTAGAGACCCGTTTAGGCACCTTAGCCTTAGCCCATAATGGCAACCTGGTCAATGCCACTAGCCTGCGCGAAGAGCTCTTGCAGCGTGACCACGATTTGGTCACCACCACAGACACTGAGCTGATTGCCTTTGCCATGGCCGAGGCGGTTAACGACGGCCTCGACTGGATAGAGGCTGCTATTCAAGCCTTTAAGCGCTGTGAAGGGGCTTTTAGCCTTACGATTGCTACCCCCGAGGGGATTTTGGCCACCCGCGATTCGCGAGGCATTCGCCCGTTAGTGCTGGGCTACATCGGTCATAAAGACCCCCAAGACGGTCCAGGGCAATATGCCCTGTCGTCCGAAACCTGTGGGCTCGATATTGTCAATGCCCACTACCTGCGCGATGTTCAGCCTGGGGAGTTGTTATGGATTAGCGACTCAGGCATTCAGTCGATTCAGTGGGCTGAGCCCCAGCGGCGGCTGTGTGTGTTTGAGATGATTTACTTTGCACGTCCTGATAGTGTTTTCCATAAAGAGAGTCTCTACAGCTATCGCCAGCGCTTAGGGCGACGGCTGGCCCAAGAGGCCCCCGCCGACGTGGACTTAATCATGGCGGTGCCAGATTCAGGCATCCCGGCGGCAATTGGCTACTCCCAGGCATCGGGCATTGCCTATGCAGAGGGGTTGATTAAAAACCGCTATGTCGGGCGTACCTTTATCCAACCCACCCAGACCATGCGAGAGGCGGGCATTCGCATGAAGCTCAACCCGCTGCGGGATGTACTGATGGGCAAACGGGTGCTGATTGTAGATGACTCGATCGTGCGCGGCACCACCAGCCGCAAAATTGTGAAAGCGCTGCGCGATGCCGGGGCCACAGAGGTGCACATGCGGATTTCATCACCGCCGGTCACCCATCCTTGCTTTTACGGCATTGATACCGACAGCCAGGATCAGCTGATCGCGGCAACCAAGTCAGTCAAAGATATCGAAGCCCAAATTGAGGTAGATTCTTTGGCCTATCTGAGCTGGGAGGGTATGTTAGAAGCCACCGGCGAGGCCATGGACAGCTTTTGCTCTGCCTGTTTTACCGGCAATTATCCCGTAACTATCCCAGAGCAGTTTAGGCGCTCGAAGCTGATGCTAGAGAAAACCCCAGTGGGCGCACGGGAGTAAGGTGGATTGTGCCCAGCTTTTACCTATGCCAGTCAAGTCCCTATGCCAGTCAAGGCGTTGGGAAGAAGTAATCATGGGGGCTAAGGTGGGTGAAACCGTGGGTGCAAAAGACGCTTAACGGGCTGCCGACCCTGAATGTGCTGCTCAACAATCTCAGCTACATCCTCCGGACACACCCGACAGTACCAAATGTCATCAGGCATTACCCTGACCGTCGGACCCGAGCCGCACTGTCCCATACATCCGCTACTTGCCACCATGCAATAGGATGAGGCGTAAGTTCGGAACGCGGCCAGGACTTCTGCAGACTGACTGCGCGAGCAGGTGCGATATTGGCAGACTTGGATAAAAGGGAGCTGGCTTGGCTGACTAGGCTGATTCTCAACTTGACCAGTCAAATTTGATTCAGTCACAGATTTGATTCAGTCACAGAGATCTAATCGATTCGCCTAGGGGGGATAAGGGGGAACACACAACCAAACCAGTACTTTAATAATCGCAGTCTTCTTAGAGAAGTGCAACCATTTTTAAGGAAAAATCAAATTTTTTATCCGGACATCGAGGGTTGATAATCTGAAGGTCGGCGGGTCATCGTGGGGGGCAAACTCAAGCTCCCAAAACTCGATTGACGAGCTTACCGACCGACTGCTTAACCAATCGACGCCGTTGCCATTTGTCAAATTCTTTCTGGTAGCGGTATCCACTCCGCTGATAGGTGCGCCAGGCATGTAGCGACAGTGGCAGCCCCCAAAACAATGCAATGTAAAGTGAAAATCCTAGGCCTCCACCCATCAGTAAATCGATCAGCACTAAAAAGCCGTTCACGATGCTGTAACGAACTAAATGGTGTTGAAATTTTTGCTTGCGATATTCATGAAACAGTCCCTGTTCTTTTGCTTCATCCCTAAGCCCCAGCCACTCCCGCTCGGCAGCCCACAAAGTATCGGCGTGGATGCCCAGTTCCGATGCAATTTCTAACAGTTGCCCTTTAGAGAGCTCACCGGACTCGGTGTCTTTTGCGATCGCAATTTGCAAAATCCGTTGGGCATCTTCAGCCGCATATAGCTCACTCATGGGTAATCGGGCGCACGTCTTCTTTAGTTATAGATAATTTTGCGGTTGATGCACCATGCTCTTAGGGTACGGACAACCGAAAGCTATCGGCGAGGTTTGCTAAGGGGGCTCAAGGTAATTTCAAAAAGTTTTGAAGGAAAGGGGAAGGGGGAAAGGGAGACGCGGGGACGCGGGGACAGGGGAGATGGGGGAGATGGGGCTGACTCTCCACCCACTACAAAATCCCAATCGCAGGTCGATGCTGTGCCCAGGGTTTAGCTGTTTCGATCTGGGCCGCTAACGATAGCAAGGTTGCTTCGGCGGCAGGTTTACCCACCAGCTGTATCCCCAATGGCAATCCTTCAGGGGTAAACCCGGCTGGAATAGATATCGCAGGTTGCCCGGTGGCGTTAAAGGGGGGGCAGGGCGCAACCCAGTTAATAATCCGATCCAGTGTCTTGGCGGGGCCGAGTCTGGCCCATTCACCAATGCGGATGGTGGGATGCAGGTAGGTGGGCATGAGCAACAAATCATACTGGTCAAAAAAGGCCACAATTTGTCGAGAGCGCAGCTGTAGCTCGGTGACCGCCTTGAGATATTGACCGCTGGAGGTAAAACGAGCCTTGCGCTGTAGCCAGCGGTTAAATCGACTTAAGAAAATGAATGGCACGCCGCTTTCATCCAGCACCGAGCGCCAAACCGTCACAAACGGTTCGACCAATCCCTCAAAATTGGGACTCGCCACCTCGACTGAATGCCCTAGTTGCTCCAGCAGAGTTGCCATCGCCTCAACTGGTTGTCTACAGACGGCATTGGCTTGCCCCACGGGGGAAACCACTGTGGTCATGGCAATCCGCAATGGCTGAGGTGGGCGCTGGGTAGCGGTCCAAAAAGATTCGCTGGGGTCAGGTAACCAATAAGGATCGCCAGTCACATAGCCAGAGATCACATCGAGCATCGCCGCAGCGTCGGCCACAGTGCGGGTCAGGGCCCCCTCGATGGCCAGGCCACTGATGCGATCGCCGGTGGGTGCATGGGAAACTCTACCGCGGGCAGGTTTGAGGCCTACCAGACCACAGCAAAAAGCAGGCCCCCGCAAAGAACCACCGCCATCTGATCCGTGGGCAATCGGGCAGAGGCCAGCCGCCAGAGCAGAGGCAGCCCCACCGCTCGAGCCGCCAGGGGTGTAGTCCAAATGCCAGGGGTTGCGGGTGGGGGGAAATCCGCGGGGCTCGGTATAGGGAAATGACCCCAACTCAGAGGTGGCGGTTTTGCCCAAAATCACGAAGCCTGCCTGGCGAATTTGGCGAACGATGCCGTCGTCGTCGTCGGCAATACGTTTTTTGGCGGCGCGCAGACCATAGCTGCAGGGGACCCCTTTCACTGATTTGAGGTCTTTAATCGAAATCGGCACGCCAAAAAACGGGGGGAGGTCCGCTAAATCTTTTCCCTGGGCCAGCTGCTCGGTTTTAGTGGTTGCGTCTGCGAGCGCCAGCTCTCCCATCACCGTAAAGTAGCTCCCCAATTGCGGATTGAGCCGCTCAATGCGCTGCAAGTAAAGCGTCGTCAGCTCCAGGGGCGAAATCACTTTAGTGCGGATCAAACGAGCCTGCTCTAGGGCGGGGGTAAAGGCTAAATCATTGACGTCCATATCAGCTAGATTACCGCTAGATTACCGCCCTGGCGACATCAGCGCTGCTTTAGGATAGGCAATGCGCTTGTGGTTATAGCGCTGCCAGACCTGTACAAAAATATTAGCAATCACGGTCATATCGTCTCGGCTTAAGGACGATTCCACCAGCTGGTTGTCTTTCCAACGGGCCCGTAAAATCTTATTGACCATGTTGTAAGCCTCTTCCAAGCTAGCATCCTTATTTAAAGAGCGCAATGCAGCTTCACAGGAGTCAGCCAGCATCACAATGCCGGTTTCAGGCGACTGGGGAATAGGGCCATCGTAGCGAAAATCATCCTCTCGGATCTCCATCTCGGGATGTTTTGCCCCTATTTCCTTGGCCTGATGATAAAAGTAACTGATTTGCATGGTCCCCTGGTGCTCAGGGATAAAGGCCCGAATCGCTTTTGGCAGACGATGTTTGCGGGCCATTTCGATCCCCACAGAGACATGTTTTTTAATGATATCGGTGCTTACCCAGGGGTCATTGATGATGTCGTGCTTATTGGGCTCATCCATCTGATTTTCAATGAAGCCCAGCGGATCGTGCATCTTGCCAATGTCATGGTAGAGCGTTCCTGCTCTGACCAGTTCGACGTTGTGACCCAGGGCTCTGGCCGCGGCCTCGGCCAGATTCGCCACGAACATGGTGTGCTGAAAGGTGCCAGGGGCCTCAGCAGACAGCCGTTTAAGTAAGGGGCGATTGGGGTTAGATAGCTCCGCCAGACGAATGGGCGTGACCACATCAAAACCCGAC
>JBCBQD010000160.1:0-12888 GCA_039820425.1 Cyanobacteria bacterium J06635_1 | reverse complement strand
ATCCGATCCAAGGTTGCTATTTCTAGATACTCAAAATGAGGGCTCTTTTCAGGAAGTTCTTAAATTATGACTCGCTTATTTTCCATCTTGCTGTTCTCTTATAGACAGCTCACCCCAAATAGTCGCAATGCGCTAGATCATCGTGGCAGTGGTCGTCTGTCCCTTGAGACCTCCCCTGATGTCTCATCCCTGATAGACCACCGCGGTAGTGGCCGTCTCCAATTTCAAGGCCTTACCTTAGCAGAGATGTCCTGGCAACTTGCCTAGGGAGTCTGAGACATCGTAAATTTACTAATAGTGAAGCTAATATTGTTCAAGATTTGTCCTTTCTAGGGCCAGCTCTCACGCCTTCTTAAGGGTTTTCACCCAGGTGGTGCTTGACAATAAGGGCTTACTCTAGCCACAGGCTTTGTTATTCAGAACTCATACCTACGCGACTTTACGTTGCCCAGTGGGACACCTGCCTATCAATCTTGACAGAAATTTCATGGCTGCACCTCCCTACCAAACATCAAACTGACCCCAAAAGTGAGAGTGGATCGGTTGATTAAGGTACCCTAAGTTTAGTTAAAGATAATTTTATCCGCGCATTTTCTTGAGTAGCCCTTATGGCAGTAGACCTAACTCCACTAACAACCAGTGATTCAGACCTGATCAAGCGCCTAGACCCGAGCGCAATGGACCAAATCATGATGTATTTGGCCTTTAGTGCAATGAGGACCGGGGGTCACCGTCACGGTGCGTTTTTGGATGCAGCCGCTACTGCTGCTAAGTGCGCTATTTATACCACCTACATGGAGCAAGGTGAAAACCTGCGGATGACAGGGCACCTGCACCACATCGAGCCCAAACGGGTCAAAGCCATCGTTGAGGAGATGCGCGAAGCCCTAACCAAGGGTAAGCTCCTCAAAATGTTTGGGTCCCAAGAACCCCGCTATCTCATTCAACTGCCCTATGCTTGGCTAGAGCAGTATCCCTGGCAAGATAGCCCTAGTCGGATTGCAGGCACCAGCCTGACCTCCGAAGAAAAGCGCCAGCTTGAGAGCAAACTGCCAGACGAGTTACCCCCGGCTCAGCTGATCACCTCTTTCCAATTTATGGAGTTGATTGAGTTTCTCCATGATCGCTCCCAGGCCGATTTGCCCCCTGAGCGGCAAATGCCGCTGAGTGAGGCCTTGGCCGAGCATATCCGTCGCCGCCTGATGTATTCCGGCACCGTGACTCGGGTGGATTCTCCATGGGGGATGCCATTCTATGCGCTGACGAGGGAGTCTTACTCGCCCGCCGATGAGGAAGAGCGGACTTACACCATGATTGAGGATACGGCGCGCTACTTTCGCCTGATGCGAGAGTGGGCTGACCGGAGTCCTAACTCAATGCGCATCTTAGAGGAACTCGACATTGAGCCCGAGCTTAGTCAGAAAGCATTTAGGGAGCTCGACGAGCTCGTGCGCAAATGGGCTGATAAATATCACCAGAAAGGTGGCAAGCCAGTGGTGGTGCAGATGGCCGTGGGCGAAAACGACCGCTAACGAACAATCGCTAATCGCAAATCACCTCATTTTAGTGGTCTGTCAAAGTTAAATAGTTCGGGCTTGCGGGCGAGTACGCTGCGCTGGTGAGGGAGTGAATGAGTGGGCACCACCGCACCTGCCTTAACCAAAATTTTAAGCTTGACGCAATACTCGCTAGGGAAGTTTTTCCCAAGCTTGGGCCACCACATCCCCTAATAGACGCCTCAAATCCCTATCTAAGAGCGCATCATCGGCCATTAGCTCATCCATCACCTCCGCCAGAGACTGTCCCCGTAAGCGGGCAGCCTGAATGACGCTGACAATGGCGTAGGTAATGTGCGCTTCGTTCGCGCAGTCCATGGGCTTACTGTTTAAAGATTGGGCCGATGCATCACCTAATGCCATCCCAACTGTGCTAGCTTGGCTATTCTTGAGAGGATTACCCAAACTATTACTGCTTAAACTATTCAAGTTCTTGGAATCCATGTGGTTGAAAGTTAAGGTAAAGGGAACTCGCAGGTTAAATGCCAAAAGTGTATCTTAACTTGGCATTTAATCAGCGAAAACTAGGACACATATAGCAATCGACGGATGCATTAGTCGATTGCGCGTCAGGCTAGCTGTTGTCACATAAGGCTTTCAGGGATATCCACTGTCCTAACTAACCTGACAGATGTAATACTTCAAATTTCACTGCCTTACCAGGGAGGTAAAGCCTCTGGCATTTGAGAATGCCCTACTTTACTCCCAGGGGAACAGCGTTCTTTTAACCACGCTAAGGCTTAAACCACGCTATGACTGAGTCACGGTAGGCCGCGGTTGAGGCTTGGGAAAATTTGGCAACTCAACAGCCGCCAACGACTTGATCCGCTTTTGCGATCGCAGCGGTCGCACCACCGGAGCCGGGGCCGATTCTCCATCTGGAAAGGCCATAGCTGGCACATAGGAACTCGCATCAGAAAGAACCTCCACACTCACCTCGGGCGCATGGGGCGTCTCTGTTTCTGGATTTGGCGCAGTCTCCTGACTGGGTTCCGGAACATGAATATTCGATGTTGGCACTTCAGAAGGGAGGGGGGTTTCCCACGGGGAAGGCTCCGTAAATTGAAGGGAGGGGGGCTCAGTAAAAGCTGCTTCGGTCAGCGGCAGATCGTCGTCAGCGCCCTCAAAGTCATCGTCGGTATCCTCCAGGGGGCTACCGGTCGGCGTCTCGATCATTCGAGCTAAATCATGCCAGAGCTGAGCTTCTGCTGCCGGGTCGCTGGCCGACTGACTGGCCGAGTCACTGTCAGCTCGCATAGGCTGGGTTGAGATATCAAAACCGCCTACCGGTTGCACGGTCGCTTCGTCATCTAATTTACTGACCGATTGGCTGCCGCGAATCAACGCCTCTAACTGAGGGTCAAGCTTTTGGTAATCACCGGACTCAGAGACCCAGGGTTGTATATGCTGAGCCTTGGGCATTGAGACCAGCGGCATGTCTTGCCCTGCTGTGACAAAGTCAGCTGGGACTGTATGGGTGTTAGCAGACACATTCAGACACTTTTCGAGGGCTGCTTTGAACTGCATTGTATAGCGCTGCTGGCGCTGAAGTCGCGATCGCAAATCGCGGCAAGCCGTTTCGGACTGGAGTAAGGTCTGGGACTGCTCAGCATACTGTTGCTGTGTTACCGCATAGTCATGCTCGAGCTGATCAACCCGCTCTTGGGCAGACGTCAGCTCCGTTTGCAGTGTTTCGTTGAGGAGCTGATGCCGCTTGAGCCCCTGATTGGCATACTCAAGCTCTGTGACCAGCTGGGCAATATGGCGGTCGCTGACGCGAGACTCTCCGCTATTGGCAGCGCCATCAGCCCGGTTAGCACTGTTTTGAGATCGCTCAATCTCAGACTGTAGAGCTGATTGAGACCGATCTAGAGCTTCTTCGAGCTGGGAGACTTTTGCCAGCAAAACATCATTACACTCATTCAGGTCCCGGATTAATGTAACCAGTTCAGCCTCTCGTTCAGGTGAGATGGTTGTGTTGCCATGACTAGGATTAGATGGGTTCATAGGTTTAGAGGGAGAACTGTGATCAACGTGTGATGGAACTGTATTGAGAATTTGATGAATACTCATCCTGTTAGGAAAATCGACAACCTGCCAATCGCCCCTGCCAGAGGTCTGATTTTCAGAATTTTGCTTTTTAGTCGGGGGCTGTGACGACCCAACAGCCCCATCTTTGGGCGGGTTAACGTTAGCACCTTGAGGGCTGTGGTGACTCATCTCTTACCCATCGAACAAGCGGCACCCAATGCGAAAAAAAAACAGTGACTTAAAATTTCAAATAAACAGCAGATACCAATAACTTTGTAGCGCGTCAATTATAGATTAACAATGGAAAAGTGATGAACAACGACATGATCTGTCACATCATCTGAAACCATTAGTAGGCAAGGTTATCACGGAAAGCCAAATTGTGAACCATGAATTGTTCACAATCTATCAAAATCACGACAAAGGCTGATGGGGGGTGGGGGACTCAGGCAAAATCGTATCGTTTAACATCGCTTGGTGCATGCCAGCGCGGTCAAGGCGAGACTGGATTTGGTCGGGGGTGAGGGGTTGACCGTTGACGTAGAGTTCGAGCCATTGCTGGGTGAGCGTGTGGGCGTCTCGGGGGAAGGGGTGGGGAGAGGGGGAGAGGGGGAGACGGGGAGACGGGAGAGAGTCTTTGGCATCTAGGGTGCAGCCTGGGATGTCTGCATCTTGCATGAGCTGGCTGACTTTGGGGTCATAGCTGAGGGCATAGCAGCGACAGCTCTCAGCTGCAGACATCACCAGGGCGTGGAAGCGCATGCCGATGGTCATGTCAACGCCGCGAAAGAGGCCCTTGAGCTGGGTCGGGTCTTCGAGCTGGAAGATTTGGTGAGGGCCGGGGAGTTGATTGGCAAGATGGGTTGCGATCGCAAGATCCTTCTCCGGCTGAAACGGCACCAGCACAATGCACGTCTGGGTTGTCTTTTGAAAATCAACCAGGGCCTGGGCGATTAACGCTAAACGCGCTGGGGTCAGGCTGGGCGAGGGTCTGAGCGCTACAGCCACCCTCGGGGCCGGTAAGTCCCAAAGCCCTGGTACTGGTTTAGACTCGAGTGCCCAGACCGGATCAGGGGCCAAACAACAAGCAATCTTCCAGTCAGCCAACAGCTTGGCCGAGCCCGCATCCCTGACGCTAATCGCATCGCAGCTTTGCAATACCCATCGGGTCAGCCAGCGGCTAGTGGCCCGATTTAGCGGCCCCAACCCCTGCGCCCAGGCAATGGTTTTAAGCCCCAGCCATTGGGCCAATTTCATCAATCCGCCGTAATAGATCGGATTGACCCGGCTGGTAGCATCCTGCATGAGACTGCCGCCGCCCCAGATAAACACATCCGACCGTCTAAGAGCGGCCCAAACGGCCTTGAAAGACTTCCGTGGCAGTGCCTCTACCCCATAGCGTGTAGCTGTCTCCGCCGGGTTACCCGACAGCACAAGCGGCGTCACCTCAGCAGGCAGCATCTGCAACAAGGTAGCCAGCAGCGCCTCATCGCCACCGTTGCCCATCCCGTAATAGCCACACAAGACTGCTCGCATTGCTTTGGAAAGTACTGTCTGATAGTTATCGTCTTAATTAGGATAAGGGTCGGTGGGGAGATTTTGGATTTTTGATTGCCGATTTTGGATTGGGAGACAGGGAGGATGGGATGGATATCGAGATTATTAACAATCCTGTTGTAAAAACCTTTAACCTTGGCAAAGCTTGTGACGGTGTCCCAGAAATTACAGGTGTCACTTATGACCTATGGCAATTGCGTATTATGCTGAGGTTCGAGGCTCTTGATAACCGTGTTTACGTGACTTTCAATAGGGTCCGGGGCTTTAGAGTTCTCGATGAAGGGAATTTACTAGAATTTTGGGATCCTGATACCAGGGTTTCTGGATGGCTGTGGCAAGTTCAAAAAGGCAGTTGGTTTGATCTTGAGCGATCTCGCGAAGGTTTTATGTCAGGAGTCAATAGAGATTACAAAGAATTTTTAGTTCTGGGTATCGATGATTGTGTTAGTGTCATCACTTCCCAAGAGCCCCAAATTGACACGCCGAGTCCCTAGTAATCTAAAATCCAAAATCCAAAATCATGCATGCTCTCTCCATCCCCACCTGGATCGTCCACGTTTCTAGCGTTGTCGAGTGGATCGTGGCGATTTGGTTTATCTGGCAATATGCCGAGCTTAGCCAGCGGCTGGCCTGGCGCACTCTCTCGTTTGGCATGCTGCCCGCTTTAATCAGCGCCATGTGTGCCTGTACCTGGCACTTTTTTGATAATGCCTCCGCTCTGAGCTGGCTGGTCACCCTGCAAGCCGCCATGACCGTGGTGGGTAACTGTACTGTATGTGCCGCCGCCTGGTGGATCTGGCGACGTTCTCGGATCGCTCAGTCATAGGGCCAACCCCTACAGCCAAAATCTAAAATCCAAAATCCAAAATGTCCAAAGAAACCCTCTTTGCCCTCTCCCTCTTTCCCTACCTTGGCTTCCTCTGGTTTCTCACCCGATCGGGCCAAACCCCTCGACTGGCGCTGATTGGCTTTTATGTGCTGTTGATTTTCGTGGCGGTGACAATCCCGGCCGGGATCTATGCCCAGCAGGTATACGGTATGGAGTTGGCCAATGTTGACTGGCTCCACGGCAGTGCAGAATTTTTCTTGACGTTGTCGAATATTTTGGTGGTGCTCGGGTTTCGGCAGGCGGTGCAGCGGTTAAAGCAGCAGGCGTCTGATGAAGCTTAAGTCGACTGGTGCAAAATCAGCCGGTTGCCGTCGGGGTCATAGGCGTAGATTTCTCGACCGTGGGAGGCTTGGGTGATCTCTCCAGAGGGAGGGTAGCCAATCTGGGTGAGGGTTGCGATCGCACTCTCCAAATCCTCAACTTCCAAACACACACTCATCCCCCCGCCAGCCCCAGCAAATTCATCCTGATGGTCTGCCTTGGGCTTAAAAATCCCCAGCCTCAACCCTGACAGCTGAAATTCTGCGTAGCTGTTAAGCAGGCGTGGGGCAGGGGAGAGCCCCAGCAGCGCGTGATAAAACTCCACCAGCTGATCAAACTGTTCGCTAGCGAGGGTAACAAAGGCATGGGTTGGGTTGATTGGCATTGGGGGGGGGTCTCTTGAGGATTGGCATTACTCAACCCCCTTTAACGGCGCACTTATCCTGCTCTAAGACAGTTATCTAAAACTGATCTTAAGGGCTATGTCGCTGTCTGGAGGGCTGCGCTAGCCTGAAGTCAAATCTAGCCTGCTGGTGAGAATTTTATGGTTGTAACCACGTCATCTCAAACCATTGCTGAGTGGCTCGGTAAAGAGGCCGATGCGCTGCTGAGCCATGAGGCGAAAATCGCTAAAAGTCAACTGCATTTACCAGGGCCTGATTGGGTTGAGCGGATTTTTGCCCAAACCGATCGTAATCCGCAGGTGCTGCGTAGCTTGCAACAGCTCTACAGCACAGGGCGGCTGGCGAATACGGGCTATCTGTCAATTTTGCCGGTTGACCAGGGGATTGAGCACTCCGCAGCGGCGTCGTTTGCCCCTAATCCGATTTATTTTGACCCTGAGAATATTGTGAACCTTGCGATCGCAGGCGGCTGCAACGCTGTAGCAACGACCCTGGGAGTCCTGGGCATGATGTCGCGCAAGTTTGCCCATAAGATCCCTTTCATTGTAAAGCTCAACCACAACGAGCTGTTGACCTATCCCAACCAGTTTGACCAGATTATGTTTGGCTCGGTTGAGCAGGCCTGGAATCTGGGAGCGGTCGCAGTGGGAGCCACGATTTACTTTGGCTCCTCTGAATCCACGCGACAGATTCAAGAAGTCAGCCAAGCCTTTGCCCGGGCCCACGAGTTGGGGATGGCGACGATCCTGTGGTGCTATGTGCGCAACAGTGCCTTTAATCAAGATCAGGACTATCACGTCTCGGCGGATCTCACCGGGCAAGCTAACCACCTGGGGGTGACGATTGAGGCTGATATTATCAAGCAAAAGCTGCCTCTGAATAACGGCGGATATCAGGCCGTCGCCAAGGCAACTGGCAGCAAGTATGGCAAAACCAGCGATCTGGTTTATTCAGAACTGACCACCGAGCATCTGATTGATTTGACTCGCTATCAGGTGTTGAACTGCTACGCGGGGCGGGCGGGGTTGATTAACTCCGGTGGAGCGTCTGGGGAAAATGACTTTGTTGAGGCGGTGCGCACCGCTGTGATTAATAAACGGGCTGGGGGCTGCGGGCTGATTTCGGGCCGTAAGACTTTCCAGCGTGATTTTAAGGAGGGTGTGAAACTGTTTCACCTGATCCAGGATGTGTATTTGTCAGACGAGGTGACGATCGCATAAGGGTATGCCTAACCCCCAAATAGGGGCGAAGCACTTCGCCTAGAGCTTTTAGTCATACCCAGAGCTTGTTGCCGAAATGCTTCGCCCCTACGGAAATACTCTGCAGGGTGAAGATTAGTTGACTCGTGAATTTCAAGATGCTGACAGTGCCTCTGTCGCAAACCGTTGAATCTTGGCCAAATAGTCTGGATCTTTAAACTCAGCTCCTGTGTTGTGATGGGTTTTGGCATCGACCAAAATCAGCTCCTTTGGTTGGCTACGGGCGGCTTTATACAGTCGTTTGCCCATTTCAACGGGGATCAAAGGATCGCCTGTGGTGTGGCTAATTAAAAGCGGCACCTCTAAACTACGCACCTTTTGAAGGGACTCAAATCGCTGATTCAGTATCCACCGCACCGGAAACCATTGGGCATAGTTAGATCGGGCCACCATCTCTGCCATGGAGGTGAATGAATTTTGGACGATGACCCCGGCCAGGTTAGGGTGATTGCTGGCGAGATCAATTGCGATCGCACCCCCTAATGAATGGCCATAAACCAAAATTTCACCGGGGTCGATGCCCCGCTGCCGGGTCAGGTAGGCAAGGGCTACCTCAGCATCTTCGTAGAAGGTTTTTTCGGTGGGAAAATCGCCCTCACTGAGGCCATAGCCGCGATATTCCACCAGCAAGATGTCAAACCCCAGCTTTCGTAACCAGTAAGCCTGGGTCACATTAAAGCCAATGTTGAGATTGGCTCCGTGGAAATAAATCAGCGTGCCAATGTGGTTTTTAGGCTGGGGAATCCACCAGCTGTGAAGATGTTCAGGCTGTTTAGCATCTGCATTAGCCGGAAGCCAAATCTCTTCGTACCTGAGATTGTGAGACTCTGGTGTGGTTTGCAGGGTCTGGGTGGGCTTGAAAAGTAAGCGAGGCTGCATCGCCCAGATCAGACCAAAGGCAATCAGGTAAGCAATTAAGCCTGCAATGGCCCAACCCTTGAGTCGTCGCCCCCAACAATGACGAAAGCGGCGTTGGGTGATCAACTTTAGCGTAATGAATACGGCAATGATGGGTACCCATAAATGGTTGGTATTAGCCAACGTGGCCAGTAGTTGTGAGATGAACGTGACGAAATGTTGGAAAACAACAGCCATGGGTGGAAATTTTGGTTGCCTGACAGAGCTACTTAGGGATTGCCTACCCCATCTTCCCTATCTTCCCCATCTTGATGTCTGTGATTTCACCATCCCCCCATTCACCCCATATACTTCTTCAACAACAACGCCAACTTTTCCTTCGTCTCCGCCGGAGCCATATCCAGCGGTGTGATGATGGCATACTTCAAGGCGTCATGGGCTTCTGAAGGGGGTGGGTTTTCACTCAAACGACGCACGACCGCTTGAATGACCCGCTGGGCGTTGACGGCATTTTTTTGCAGGTTACCGATCACCATCTCCACAGTGACACTGTCATGATCCGGATGCCAGCAGTCATAATCTGTTGCCATCGCCAGCGTGGCGTAGGCGATTTCAGCTTCGCGGGCGAGCTTGGCCTCGGGCAGGTTGGTCATCCCAATCACGGTTGCCCCCCAGCTGCGATAAAGGTGGGACTCGGCCTTAGTGGAGAAAGCAGGCCCCTCCATGCAGACATACGTGCCACCTCGATGCAGGGTCACCCCAGGCAGGTCCAGACTCTCAACAGAGTCGGCCAGCACAGCGGCGAGATGTTTGCAAATCGGTTCACCAAAGGTGATGTGGGCCACCAGGCCCTTGCCAAAAAAGGTAGACACCCGATTTTTGGTGCGATCGATAAACTGATCGGGCACCACCATATCGACAGGCTTGACCTCTTCTTTGAGGGAACCCACCGCTGAGGCGGAGATCAAATATTCGACCCCCAGACTTTTCATCGCGTAGATATTGGCACGAAAGGGCAGTTCGCTAGGCATCAGGGTGTGACCACGACCGTGGCGGGCGAGAAAGGCCACCTGCACACCGTCCAGGGTGCCCACGATGAGAGCATCGGAAGGTTTGCCAAAGGGCGTATCAACATGGACTTCTTGCACATCGGTGAAGGCATCCATCTTGTAAAGGCCGCTACCGCCGATTACGCCGATTTTGACTGGTTCTGTCATGGTCGCTTTCAATCTCTGTAAAGGCCAAGGGTACATCTTACCGAGTCTTGGGGGGGGTAAGCGCAATTTTAAGACTGTATCAAGCTTAAAGTGTCACCCCAGGACGATGCGGGGCAGTGGCTTGCATGGGGCCATTCTCAAATTTTTAGAAAAGGTATTTGATGCTGAGATTGTCCGCCTCGGGGCAGGGTTGGTGGCCTTGCCATCAGCCGTGGGGGTAACCATTGATTTTGCTTGGCAGCGGCCTGGTGGCGTGAACAGGCCGAATAGCTATGAGGCAATGCCCATCTAACCTCGATTGCGAACCCGATATCGATATTGCCAGGGCATTTCTGGATCGCGCTGTTTCCAAAAATTGAGCCGACTGCGGCGGGCAGTTGATTCTGCCTCCAGATAGCGTTTCTGAAATTCACCGTGGAGGTGCTTTCGATAGGCGACGGCTAGCCCCTCAGACAGCAGTTGCGTGTTTAAACAGCCGTCTGTAACCCAGACTTCCCCGACCAGTCGCCCGTGGCGATCGCGATCGACTTCGAGCACCTCAATTTCGTTATAGGGTTCTAACAATTGCCCGATCCGTTGCCGAGCAATTTCCCCATAGGGTTGTTGGTCTAGTTCAGGGCAGTCAATGCCATAAAAGCGGATGGTTTCGGTCTGAGCATTGGCATCGGTGGTGCTGGCGATGATGGTGTCGCCGTCTTTGATGTGGTTGAGATAAAAGCGGAGGCGGGGCATGGGGGTAGTGGGTGGTGGGTGGTGGGTAATGTAGAAGCGCAATATATTGCGTCGGCAGGGGAAGCAGGGGAGGACGGGGGAGCAGGGGAGGATAACCTGTAGGGTAAGGGCAAGCCCTTGTGATTGACCAGGGCAAAACATTCGCTACCCAACGATTTCCCTTTTACCCTTTCCCTTTTCCCTTCACTCATTAGATAGCGAATAATCGGTCTCTTAACATCAATTGCCAGCAAATCGTAAAGATTTGAATTGTGTATCACGAAATCGATCTAAGCTTGGTTACCAGTGGGTTAGCAAGGGTAGGCTGCGATGGCGCTTAAACTGGCAGGTCGGGTCACAAAAGTTACACCGTCGATGACGTTGGCGATTTCGGCCAAGGCCAAGGCGATGAAAAAAGACGGGCTGGATGTCTGCAGCTTTAGCGCCGGGGAACCAGACTTTGGGACCCCTGCCCATATTCGCGAGGCGGCAAAGCGAGCTTTAGATGAAGGTAAAACGCGCTATGGCCCGGCAGCGGGGGAGCCTGCCCTGCGCGAGGCGATAGCCCAGAAGCTGCAAACCGACAATCAGCTTTGTTACGGGCCTGAGAATGTCATCGTCACCAACGGCGGTAAGCATTCGCTCTATGCGCTGATGATGGCGATGATTGAGCCGGGGGATGAGGTGATTATCCCTGCGCCTTACTGGGTGAGCTATCCAGAGATGGTGAAGCTGGCGGGGGGAACACCGGTGATTGTGCCGACTACGGCAGAAACAAGTTACAAAATTACACCTGGGCAACTGCAGCAGGCCATTACACCCAAGACCCAACTGTTTATTCTCAATTCTCCCTCAAACCCAACGGGAATGGTTTATACGCCAGATGAGATTCGGGCCCTGGCTAAAGTTGTTGTTGAAGCCGATATCTGGGTGGTCTCCGATGAGATCTATGAAAAGATTCTCTATGATGGGGCTGAGCACCTGAGTATTGGAGCGGTCAGCGACAAAGCGTTTGAGCATACGATTACCAGTCACGGGTTTGCCAAAGCCTACTCGATGACCGGGTGGCGGGTAGGCTACCTGGCGGGGCCAGTGGAGCTGATCAAGGCGGCGAATACGCTGCAAAGTCACAGTACGTCCAATGTGTGTACGTTTGCGCAGTACGGTGCGATCGCAGCCCTGCAAGGCCCCCAAGACTGTGTTGAAACCATGCGCCAGGCGTTTGCCAAGCGTCGTGTCGCGATTATTGACCTGGTGCGAGCGCTACCGGGGCTTACCTGTGTCGAACCCCAGGGCGCATTTTACCTCTACGTGGATATCAGCCAAACCGGGCTCAACTCCCTCGACTTTTGCAGCAAACTGCTCGAAGACAAACACGTCGCCGCCATCCCAGGTATTGCCTTTGGCAGTGAGGGAACGATTCGCGTCTCCTACGCCACCGATATGGCGACCATTGAGAGCGGCATGGAAAGGATGGGGGAATTTTTGCGATCGCTCTAGTGCTGAAATTTTAAGATAATCCATCAGTTTAGATAGAGTGAGATATGGATGGCATAGTCTGGGAAAGTACATCTATCCAAGCTTCATTTTCAGTCAATGCCAACGCCCAAAGCTCCCCCAATCTACCTATCTGAGCAACAGCATCAGTGCCTGAGCCAAATCGCGCGTCAAACCACCCATCCCTATCGCTTAGTCCGTCGAGCCAACATCATCCTGTTAGCTGCTTCTGGAGAAAGCAACAGTCGCATCAGCCGTCAGTGGCAACTCGACCGCAATCAAGTCCGCTACTGGCGTCAACGTTGGTTAGAGGATCAAGAGCGACTGTCGATGTGCGAACAGGCTGATGAGCGTGGCGAAGCGCTGCACAAGCAAGTGTTGGCAACCTTGTCAGATGAGCAGCGCCCTGGGGTGCCGCCCAGCTTTACCCCCGAGCAGGTGGTGCAAATTGTGGCCATTGCCTGTGAAGCGCCGAGTGCATCAGACCGCCCTGTGAATGACTGGACCCTTGAAGAGATTGCGGATGAGGCGGTTAAACGCGGCATAGTCTCTAGCATTTCACCCAGCAGTGGTAAAGATTCAGGCAGTCAGTCTCCTTCAGGGAGCAAAGAAGGAGCAGGGCAACCATGACGAGAGGCTTTTACGGCA
>JBCBQD010000159.1:0-13003 GCA_039820425.1 Cyanobacteria bacterium J06635_1 | reverse complement strand
AGTTGCTGCTTGATCACCGCTGGAGGGGCGTTTTGGGGATAGATAAAGCGTTGCAGGTGGCTTAGCGGGGCCAGCGATCGCAAAATTTTCCAATCTTCCTGCAAGGGCAGATTTGGATCAGTGCCCAAAATCGCTAGAATTCTGGGTTTGCGGGAGGGTCGTGAGTTAGCGTTTGTTGGACCTGCCTGTTCATCTACCCCGGTGCGAATAATCCGCACAGTCCCTGGAAAGGCGTTGCGTGGGGCCAGCGCCCAGGCCTCCCAGGGCAGCTTTGCCAGCAGAGGGTCATCACAAGCAATGTACACATCGACCCCAGTGCCCGACCTCGGCAAATGGGTCGAATGGGCCAGTTCTTGAAACAGCCGGGTGATTTCATCCTGGATGCACTGCTGCACCTTACGGCCTTCAGGATCGTTTAGCCATTGGTTAAAGGCATCAATCCAGGTTCGCTCTGCCTCTTGTAAATCATGGGCGGGATCGCCAGTGCCCGGATTGAGTCGTCCGCTGGAGGCCACCCCCCCGGCTGAGTCAGTCAGTTGGTAAAACTTGAGATACTGATTTTGCCAGCGCTGATATCGCTTGTGCAGCTTGGTGGGGTAAGGCAGACTCGCCGTCAAACTCTGACGATGATCGTCCCAGAACAGAAGAAGAAAACAGGCGTCTTCGCTCTGGGCTATTACCTTTAGTTCGAAGACGGTACGCATTGCAAGGGGAAAGAGGAAGGGGGAAAGGGATAGTAGGGGCCAAGGTCACCTTGCCCAGGGAGGCAGGGGAGGCAGGGGAGGCAGGGGAGGCAGGGGAGGCAGGGGGAGAATTTTGGATTTTGGTAGACCGTAGGGGCAATCCCTTGTGGTTGCTCAATGCAGAATTAAACACAATCAACCAGGATTATGTAGGACGGGCTAAGCTTCCGAGCGTCATCAGCATTAGACCAATCCTTTGAACTTGCGAGCCCATCATTGCCGATCGTCCGACAATCCGACTCGTCCCATCAGGCAGATCAGTTGGTCACCTCAAATGAAATCGAGCGAGCGTCGTCGTTGCGTTGAAACTGGTAGGGCGACGATAGCCAGGCAGGGCCTTCGGGCAAAACCAGGGTGACGAGGAAGCGATCTGACGGCTGACCGTCTACCTGGGCGTAGAGAAAGGGGTCTTCTAGCTCTGTGGTTGCTTCGCAAACCAGTTCGGTGGGTTTGCTAATCCGCAGGGTCAAGTCGTCGGGCAAGGCTGCATTGGTTTGCATCCCGACCAAAATCAGCATGGACCAATGATCTGGGCCATGATCTTCTGGGCCATGATCTGATGAGAGCCAGATGAGGGTACACAACCGCAGGGGCAGCCCTTGCCAGTCGATGTCTTGATAGGCGTGGGCGGATTCCTCCGGAATCGCCATGCCCTGATCGCGGAGAGAGGTAATCGCACGTTCAAACCGATCAATCGAGCGAAATGCTGGGGTGACCTGCGGGGGGAGATAAATCGCCAGACTTTGGGCCAGATCATCCAGGCGATTGTCAAACCACTGAGCCACATTGACAGCAGGCTGGCTGACTAAGGCAAGGGTTTCTTGTAGTTTCAGCGTCAGGGCGGGTAAGGGCGAAAGCTGGGCCTGGTAGATCAGCTGCAGTAAGGGGGGATGGGCTAACAGGTAGCGACCCTGGCTCCAGGGGCAGGTTTCCCAGAGGGGGCGGGTTGGGTAGAGGGATTGGAGGAGGGGTTGGAGGGTGTTCAGGGAGAGGGGGGCTGGGGAGGCAGAGGGGGCAGAGGGAGATAGGGAGGTTAGGGAAGGGGGAGTATAGAGTTCGAGTTGGAGGAGGAGGCGATCGGGGTCGAGGGCCCAGAGTTCGATGGGGAAGGCGTAGGTCCAGTCGGGGTGGATGTCGGCGGTCGGATAGTAGGTGAGCAATTGAGCATGGGAGGCAAAGCCGCGAATGAAGACCTGGGCGAGTTCTTCTTGGACCTCCACCAGCACGTAAAAATGGGCGTGAAATTCGGGCAGCTCCAGGACGGCACGGGGGACCGAGACGGTGTCGGCCAGGGGGTGGTCAATCACCAGCAGGCATAGCTTGAAGCCTTGTATTTCGAGGTTGCAAACAGCGGGCAGGCTATTGACATAGGGCGGATTTTCCAGGGTGTAGCGGCTATGGGTGAGGGGATGACGAGGCATGCGATCGCACAGCCAGTCTGCAAAGCCAGCATAGGCCAGGGCCTGTAAGTACACTTGCCACTGGCGGGCTTCGCCGATGGCAACGGCACTGAGTTCAACCGCCCGATCAAAATTTTCGGGTTCCAGGGCAATCACCTCTGTCTGCTGATCGCGCCAGTCTGTGAGGGATGTACTGACCATGATTACTTTTCACCTCTGCTGAGGACGGTTTCGTAGGGTTTTTCAGGAGCCTTGTCTAAGCGTGAAGAATCGGCTTCGATATGGTAATTCTCAATACTGTAGGTCTCAAGGCTGAAAGTCTCAAGACAGTGGCGCAGATAATCAGCGTAGAGACTTTCACCGCGTTTACTGGTGCGTAGCTCTGCGATCGCAGGGATAAAAATCTCGGCATCTAGAAATTCTTCGAGGCGATGAACCATGGGCTCCGCACGGTCAGGTGTCTGAAGTCCAAGTTCTTGCTGGCCCAGCAAGCCGATCATGTGGGTCAGGGTTTTAAGCCGGACCTGCCCCAACAGCTGCTTAAGGTTCAATAAACGACTCACCTGGGATTGGTTACTCAGGTTCAGGGCGGTGGCGACTTCACTTTGCGATTTGCCTTCGCCATAGAGCAATTTGAGGGCAGGGACCACCCGATCGGCCAGCTTGGCATATTTGCGCCGCTGCTTCAGCGCTCGAATGTAGTCGATGAGGCTTTCTGCGATCCCTTTTTGGAGGGCCTGCTGGAGTACCTGCTGACAGGCGCTACGAATATCCTCGGTTTCAAGCTGGGGGGCGACCGGGTCCACAATTTCCCAAGTATTGACCGTGGCCCGCTTGGCGTCGATAGAGTCTGCTAGCGGAGCCCCTCGCTTGCGCCAAATCTCCTGATGGCGTAGCTGGGTGGCGATTTGTTTGAGCATGCTCAGCAGCTGGGATGGGTTTAAATCGGGGGGCACAGCCCCCTGGAGCAGGGTGAGCATTTCATCCAGCTGGGTTGAGTTGGGTTCGACACAGCGTTGGCGGGCCTGTTGGCGGGCCAACTGCCTGCGATCGCGACGATATACAGCATGAAACGCCTGGATAATTGCCTGCTCTGGGGCGCTAAACTGAGCTTGCTGCTGCTGCCCAACTCGGTTCAGCAAGGCCCAGTCGGTAAACAGGCTAAATCCATGCTCTGAGAGCAACCGACGAACTTCAGAATGCTGCTGGGTTTGGTGATAGGCCCAGCTGTCCAGGTTAAGCTGAGTCTGGGCCTGGGGATCAAACCGACTCAACATTTGGACGGTGAAGGGGACATAGAGCAGCGGTTTTAGCTCCCCTGCGGATAGCTCCCGCTGTTTGTTGCTATCTATGACAACGAGTCGCTGCCCATCGTCATCCAAAACACAGGGCAGCAAATCTTGATATCTCAGCCGTGCAGAGCCCTCATACCCCGCGAACCGAGCCGAGATTTTACGACACGCCGCCAAAATGCTGTAGGAGGTACGGCTGCGCAAGCATAGCCCAGCCTGAGCCATTTGTTCCCAGTGCTCGGGCTGGCAGTCGGCCAGAAAGTTTTCAAACAGCGTTCGCTGAATGGATTGATGCGGTTGGGGGGAGACAGGGCTATCCCCAACCGCAATGTTTTCGAACGCGCGGTCCAAAAAAATCCTGGCTAATGGCAATAGCTGAGGCGTACAGCCTCCCGTAGCGGGATCAATCCGCAAAATCTCGCAGTATTGAGACAGGGCATATCGGGACAGGTCAACCATAATGGTTTGATGGCAGATGCCCCCTTATTTTCCCACTGGTGTCCAGGAACTGGAAGTACCCTTTTTAGGTGCCTGGCAACATTTGCGATTTTATCGAGCGACCACCTTGATCTCCGAGGGTTTACCTGGATCACCTTGCATCGCTACGCTGCGGCCGTTAGCGTCGAGGTGGCGGACGATTTTGTAGACAATCTCAACCTGCTTAGGGCTGCCCATTTTACTGGCCAGTGCCTCCAATGACAGGGGTTGGCCTGCCTGCTTCACCGTGGCCACCACCTGATCTTGCAAACTCAAAACGCTGGCAGCGGCCTTTTTGCCGGCTTCTACCCCAGGCTGGTGGTAGGCGTTGATATTGACCAGCGAGGCATAGATCGTGACCGCTCGTTCGTACAGGGCAATCAGCACGCCGACCATGTGAGGCGTCACCTCTGGGATCGTAATGGTGATTGACTGACGGTTATTCTCAAACAGCGCTTGGCGAGTGCCCTGCAAAAAACCTGAGAGATAATCCCCGGAGGTCGCCCCCGGATCGACCTCGACCGAATCGCCATCGCGGTCTTTGAGCACCTCAATCAGGGTGACAAAAAAGTTGTTGACCCCCTCCCGCAACTGTTGCACATAGGCATGCTGATCGGTGGAGCCCTTGTTGCCATATACGGCGATGCCCTGGCAGACGCGGTTGCCGTCGAGGTCTTTTTCCTTACCCAAAGACTCCATAATCAGCTGCTGCAGATAGCGGCTAAACAGCAGCAAGCTGTCTTTGTAGGGCAAAATCACCATGTCTTTTTCCCCTTGACCATGGCCAGTGTAGTACCAGGCCAGGGCCATCAGGGCAGCGGGGTTGCGCTTTAAATCATTGGTCCGGGTGGTGGCATCCATTGCTTTGGCACCGGCTAAGATGGCGCGAATATCAATGCCCTGCAGGGCGGCGGGCAGCAGCCCCACCGAAGACAGTTCGGAGGTGCGTCCCCCCACCCAATCTTGCATGGGGAAGGTGGCCAGCCAGCCTTCGGATTGGGCAATTTTATCAAGCTTGCTGCCGCGTCCGGTGGTGGCAACGGCATTTTTGGCAAAGTTGAGGCCCTTTCGCTCAAAGGCCGCTTTGACTTCTAACATGCCGTTGCGGGTTTCAGGGGTACCCCCTGATTTAGAGATCACCAGCACCAGGGTGGTTTTGAGCCGCTCCCCAATTTGGGCGAGGGTTTTGTCGATGCCCTCAGGGTCGGTGTTGTCGATAAAGTGAATAGTCAGGGGTGGGTTAACGGGGCCCAGCGCCTGGGCCACAAACTCAGGCCCCAAGGCCGAGCCGCCAATGCCAATGGAGAGAATGTCGGTAAAACGCTCTTGCCCCGGGGGATAAAGATTGCCCGTGCGGATCTGCTGGGCGAAGGTTTCAATATTCTTGAGGGTGCTGGTGATTTCGTGTCTGAGCTCATCGTTGGGGGCTAAATCAGGATCGCGCAGCCAATAGTGGCCCACCATCCGATTCTCATCGGGGTTTGCGATCGCACCCCCCTCAATCGCTTTGATATCTTGAAATGCTTTTTCGAAACGCGGTGCCATCTCGCTCACAAAGGCATCGTCAAAGTTAACGCGACTGACATCCAGGTAGAAGCCCAAGTCTTCGTGATAGTAGAGCCATTCTTGATACCGTTTCCAAAGAGCCGCCGCATCCATAGGTGCCTCGCTTTTTATGTCTAGGGTGAGTGGGGGGAAGTGTTATGTACTGAGGTATGTCAAACACACCTCAATACATAACACCTAAACACCTCCAGAAGCTTAACCCTGGATGATTCGAAAATTAGGAAAATCTCTAAAGGATTTTGGGATTTGCCCAAATCATCCCCATGGCGGACAGGCATCCGCTATAGGATGGGATAGTTAGAGGTGCTCAATTTAGCGCCTTTATCAGGATGTTAGCGCTATGGGTTTTGAGATGGATTTAGGCACACTACAGGGCTGGCTGGACAACGCATCGTTTGCCGTCCTATTCGTCACCATGCTGGTCTACTGGAGCGGCTTAGCCTTTGCCCACATGCCCTGGCTGCAAACCCTCGGCACCACCGGCATGGCCGTCGGCAACCTGTGTATGGCTGCCTTGCTCAGCGCCCGTTGGATAGAAGGGGGCTATTTCCCCCTGAGCAACCTGTATGAATCTCTCTTTTTTATCGCCTGGGGCATTACCGCCCTCCACTTCGTCGCCGAGCGGATGAGCAGCAGCCGCTGGGTTGGGGCGGTCACTGCCCCGGTCGCTATGGGGATTACGGCCTTTGCGGCGTTGACCTTGCCCGACAATATGCAAGTCTCAGAGCCGCTGGTACCTGCGTTGAAATCGAACTGGCTGATGATGCATGTCAGCGTCATGCTACTGAGCTATTCGGCCCTGATGGTGGGCTCACTGGTTGCGATCGCATTTCTAATTGTCACGCGAGGCCAGGCGATTGAGCTCAAGGGCAGCTCAGTGGGCACCGGCAGCTTTCGTAATCGCCGCTATGAGTTAAAACGCGCCACCGAGCCTGCCGAACCCGCCGTCGCAACCTCAGGCGCAACCTCAGGCGGCGGCACCGCTGTGTTAGAAAAAGCCCCTCCAGCCGCGAAAACCGCTGCTCTCTCCTTACAACGCCTGACCCTGGCAGAAACCCTGGATAACATCAGCTATCGCATCATTGGTCTGGGTTTCCCGCTGCTGACCATTGGTATTATTGCCGGGGCCGTGTGGGCCAACGAAGCCTGGGGCTCCTACTGGAGTTGGGATCCTAAAGAAACCTGGGCGCTGATTACCTGGCTGGTGTTTGCGGCGTATTTACACGCCCGCATCACCAAGGGTTGGCAGGGCAGACGACCGGCCATTCTGGCAGCTTCTGGCTTTATGGTGGTGTGGATTTGCTACCTGGGCGTGAATATTTTGGGCAAGGGGTTACACAGTTACGGATGGTTCTTTTAGAGCCCAAGCCCAAGGAGACCGACCCCCAGCCAAAGCAAAAAGCTATGGCGGGTCAGGTTTAATGCCTGCTCAATCACCACTGGCTCAATCGGTCGCTCTGCGATGCCGAGCTTAGGCTTCTGAATAACCTCGCCCTTGTAGACATTCTCCCCCCCAACCTGGACACCGAGCGCAGCGGCGTAGGCGCACTCACTCCAGCCCGCATTGGGGCTGGGGTCTGCGATCGCATCCCGACCACACACCCGCCAGACAAAACGTGGTCGCCCCGAGAGCAGCCCGATCGTCAAAACCACCAGCCGACAGGGCACCCAGGTGAGGCCGTCTTCAAACCGGGCACTAAACCAGCCCAGATGGGTATAGGGAGCCCGTCGATAGCCCACCATCGAGTCGAGGGTGCTAGCCGCCTTATAAGCCATCGCCAAAGGGACGCTGCCCAGGCCCAAAAATGTCCCTAGCAGCGCATAAAAGAGGGGCGCAAGGACGCCATCGGTGGCATTTTCGCTCACGGTTTCTAGCACAGCCCGCAAAATATCCGACCGCGATAGGTCGGCGGTGTCACGCCCCACATACTGGGCCAACTGCTGACGGGCCTTTGCTAAATCATTCTGGACGAGCGGCACCAGCACATCGCGGGCAGCCCGACGCAAACTGCGACCCGCAAAACAGCTCGCCAGCCAGATTACCTCTAAGCCACTGCCCAGCCAACTCCCTAGGCCCTTACCTAAACTATCTCCTAAGCCTTGATGAACCCAGCCAATGACAGCAGCTGAGAACAGACCGCTGCCCCCAATCAGCAATCCGGCCAGCAAAATCCCTAGCAGCCGCATCATCCAAGGTGAAGGCGCTAGCCTGAGACAGACTTTCACATAACCCGAAATAATCACCCCTATCGCCTGGACGGGGTGCGGCCAGTGCCAGGGATCAGCCAGGACGAAGTCGAGCAGGGCAGCAGCGAGGACCTCAAACAATAAAACTTGCCTCTTGTCCCTGGGCGGCTTGCCAGCTGCGGGCGTCGAAATACAGTTCTTCCAAGGAAATGCTGTAAAGGGCTTCTCTGAGCTTTTGGTTGAGACGTCGCCACAGGGTCATCGTCACCCAGTCCTCGGCTTGCTCAACCGGCATTGTGGTTTGGGCGAGGGGGGCAGAGGCCTCACCCACGGCCTCTAAAATTTGCCCCAACGAAATCTCTGCTGGGGGTTTAGCGAGTTGATATCCACCATGGGCACCCCGAGTTGATTTAACCAGCCCCGCCCGGCGTAGGTCTAAAAAAAGCTTTTCCAGGTAAGGGGCGGGCAAATTTTGACGTTGGGCAACGGTGTTCACCGAGGCTAGCGTATTTGTGGGTTGCAGACTTAAATCTAGCAGAGCCTTGACACTGTAGTGCCCACGGGTCGTAAGTTTCATAGAGATGGGTCCTGACGCCTGGCCTACTCTTGAGGTGGTCTTCCACTTAGTCAAAGCATCTCAAAATAAGAGAACTTTATCAAGTTAAAAATATCAATAAGCGCTGCTTTAATAGGATGACCTTGACCCAATTAGTTCGCAATTAAGGCAACTCGATTGAGTTAACAGCTGTGAGATACTTTTCTTTTAGGAATTACCCAGGTTCGGCCAAAAAAACGATAAAGCCAGACATTTAAGTAGTAAATTGTTTCAGAAGAAACATCGGCTATGCAAAGTAGATTTGAGTTGTGCCTTATTCTGCACATTTAGTGTCAATATTAAATAAAGGCAGGTTAAGATGACAATTGTCAGACCCTGCATAGATGATTCAGAGATTGTTCAGTCTAGAGATTTGAGTGAATGGCTAAGGATGTGACTGTAGAACCGTTGACTGGCAAAGCGTTACTAAAAAAAGTAAAAGAGTTAGAGCACCTTAGCAAAGAAGAGAAAGCTAAAGCGTGCGGCTACTACACTATTACAAAGAGTGGGGTTGCTAGGGTCAATATGATGAAATTTTTGAATGCTCTGATTGACGCTGAGGGCATTCAGTTAGATAGCACTCAACCCAGTAATGGTAGAGGAGGACGCAGCGCCAGCTATCGGATTACCGTCCAATCTAATGGCAACTTATTGATTGGCTCTGCCTACACTAAACAGATGGGTTTAAGGCCAGGGGATGAATTTGAGATTTCCCTGGGGCGTAAGCACATTCGCCTCAAGCAAATTGGGGGTGACGATGCTGATGCTGATTTGGAAGATGATTTGTAAACCACCTCCAGTTTGAAAATTTGCCTTTTTACCTAAGGGTAAGCATAATAAGCGCCTAAAAAGTATTAATAAAGCGCTGGTTAGTGGTTGGTAAAAACTGGCACATCGCGCTTTTCTTTGAGGTCGATTTGAAAGGGGCAGGATGGCTTGACATCTTGTCCCTTTATTGCTGTTCTTTAAGGACACCCTACTTAGGGTAGGCTGGCTTTGGCTGTTGGCTTTGGCTGTTTTCTAAAGCTGGGGTGTGGGTGCTGATATTACAACCGGGGTGAGGCGGAAACCACGATGAGTTTGCCAATCGTTTTAGAAATTGCGGTGGGTGCTGTTTTCATTTACCTGACCCTTAGCTTGATTGCCAGTGAGATTCAAGAAATCCTCAGTACGCTCTTGCAATGGCGGGCTGAGCATCTTAAGTATTCGATAGAGCAGCTGCTAGCCGGTGAAACCGCCGCTGACAGAACTGATAAAAGCATGGCGCGCCAGCTGGCCGATCAGCTGTACAGCAGCTCTTTAATTCGCAATCTTAATTACGAGGCCGAGGGGCGCATTGCCCGTTTGTTTCGCGGTGTTTTACATCTACTGGGGGCAGTTTATCGAGGCTTTACCCGCACTCGCAATGTGTTTGGTGATCAGACAAGCGGCCCCTCTTATATTCCGTCAGAGACGTTTGCGGTCTCGCTGTTAGAAAGCTTGCAGCTCGAGCAATTACAGCAAATTATTACCGAATCAAGACTGCACCGATTTGTCCAAGAACGCCTGAGTCTGCCGGTTAATAATGTGGTCAATGATCTCAAGGCCAGCCTGGGGGATGAGTTTGTCCTAACGGCAGAGTTGCGTAATTTTGAGGCGTCTTTAGAGCAGATTTTGCAAGATTATCAGGTCCAGCGGGTGACCCTGGCGCAAACCCTGGATCGGCTGATTGCAGAGCTGACAGGGTTAATCGATCAAGCTCAACAGGTCCTCCCTGAGGGGCATCCCGTGACAACTACCTTTGTGCGCCGATTGCAATATCTCCGCACTAACTTGTTAGGTAATTTGGATTCTGCTGTGGTGGTCCTTAAGCAGATACAGCCCACTTTGCAAGAGTTAATTGCCCTGCTGGACGATCGCAGTCGACTCTACGGCGAACTGGTGACTATCGCTAACCGCGAAGGCGGGATAGCGCGCCAGCTCCTCGATCGGTTAAAAAAACTCCAGTTGCCTCAGCATTTACGCCAGAGTTTGCTCAGTCTGGCCACCCAGGCCCAGAGTAAGGCTGATTCTGGGGAAACAGCCCTGCGGAATTTGCAACTGGAGCTAGAAAACTGGTTTGAACGGGGGATGGATCGGGCCTCAGGGGTATACAAGCGCAACTCTAAAGCAGTGGCCCTCTTAATTGGGATTGCGATCGCAATCACCATCAATGCAGATACCTTTCACATCGTGAGTCGCCTCAGTATTGACCAGTCGGTACGTAGCAGCATTGTGCAGAGCGTCGATCAGCTCAACGCCCAGACCCTATCAGAGCTGTCCAATCAGCTGGCAGTCGGGACGCCTAACAATGCGGAAGCAGACGCGACAGGGGACGGCACAAGTGGCACTGCGGACATGGAGCAGCTGTCCCAAGAGCTAAAATCTTTGGGCGCTGCCGTCAGCAAAACCTTAGAAGAATATCAGCTACCGATTGGTCGTACCGACAGTATTTTGGCCGCACAGCAAGTGGCTGAAACTAATTGGCCCCTGCCTATGCCCCGACGATGGCTAGGATGGCTGGTGACCGCCGTGGCGATCTCCATGGGGTCTCAGTTTTGGTTTAATGCCCTGCGGCGGGTGATGTCCGTCCGCTCCTCCGGCGCTAAACCGAGCGAGACTCCGGAATCCAAACGATGAAAGCCGCGCCAGGGCCAGCTTTATGCTGTCGAATCTCACTCTGCTTAATCCGAGTCGGGGTCCAGGGGGTATCGCGAATCGGGCTAAACACTTCAATGCCGCCCTGCATTTGCGTCATCAGCTCGTGGGCAATGGCCAGGCCCAGACCCGTGCCCGTAATCGGCCCCTCTGCCTGGGCACCGCGATAGTAGCGTTGAAACAGTTGGGCTCGGTCCGTGGCTGGGATGCCAGGGCCCGTATCCCCGACTAAAATACCCTGATAGGAGCGATGTCCTTCGGTGCGATGAAAGCCGGTTTGTAGCCAGACCCAGGCCCCACTGGGGGCATATTTAATGGCGTTATCCAGTAGGTTAGACACCACTTCTTGGAGGGCCTGCTCGTCTGCCATCACATCCTTCGAGGCTGGGGCGATATCAACCCACAGTTTAATTTGCTTCTCTTGGGCCACGGTTTGAATCACCACGATTAAGGGCTCAAGCAGCTTTGGCAACGATAGCGGTATCGGGGTCAAGGAGTGTCCTAATCCGGGCAATAGGGCCGGGGCATCGGGGACCGCTTGGGGGGGAAGCGCCCTTTCGTTTAAGTCCTGGCGATTGTTGAGATCTTGCTGGAGCTCGATGTCGCCCAGATCAACAGTTTCATCAAAGTCTTGCACCAGGGCTTTGAGCCGCTGGCTTTCTCGGACAATGCTGTCGGCAATGCTGCTGTTCGGGTCTTCGGAGGTGAGTCGTCTCTGCAGAAGTTTGCCAAACGTCCCCAGAGCAGTGAGCGGGTTGCGAAACTGGTGCAGCAAGTTATGAAAAACTTCTGACTGGCGACTTTGCAAGGCTCGCTTCTCCTGCAAGCGCTGCTCCATCCAATGGTTTCTGCGCTCTAGCACACAGCCTGCGGCCACCCCATCAGCCACTTGCTGGAGGTGAGAGCGCTCATCTTCGTGCCATTGATGCTCATGACGAATCACCACCATCAGCCCCACCATCACACCGGTGTACATAAGGGGCATCACCAGTTGCTGCTCGGGCTGCCGGTCGATCTCGGGCAAGCCCGTTTCAGGGGCCATGGTCGCCGGGCTATCTGTTTGAGGCGTATTTGCCTGCATAGCAGCAGTAGCGGGAGGAGAGGACGGGGGGAGAGGCCGTAAAGGCGAATCAGCCTCGGCTTGCCATTCAAAGGGCCACACCTCTAAAGAATCTGGGTAGCTTGCAATGGGAATAAACCCAGGTTCATCAGACTGTGTAGAGGCCTCTGCTAGATAGATAACGGCTGAAATTGGCCCAAACGCTTGATTGAGTAGCCGCAGCTGCGACTGGCACAATATTCTAAGCTCTGGACTGGCACTAACTGACATGCACGGCTTTATCAAGAAATATAGACACTTTGACAAAAGTTTAACTTTTATCAAAGTTTGAACAGGATTTGAGACCGCTGCCAAGGCTTAAAAATCTTAAGAAGCCATCTGCTAAGAGCGTCCGAGGAAGACACCCTACAATTTTAAGAGAAGTTGAAAATCTAGGGCGTAACAGATATACTTTCCCAGGGTTCGCTAATTTTGTAGCTAATACTACAACAGTGGCCCAGTCAATCTTGACATATCGTCAGAGACGCACTTTGAAAGATTTACTGTCCACAGGTATATCGTCAGAGATGTATCGTCAAAGGCATATTGTCAGCATTGACACCATTATTGGCCTATAAGGGAGGTAACGAAACTTGGCAAGGAGACGCAAGCGGAAGAGTCGTCGCCGTTTAGAAGGACGTCGTATCTTAGAAGCGGTTCCTCAGTATAGTATCGAAAGTGGTGCTGAAAAACCGGTGACAGCTGCTCGGAATTATATTCATTCCCAGGGAATTCATCCTCCAGCGTTGTTACTCGTCAAACGCAATGAGCACACGACTGATCGCTATTTCTGGGCTGAGAAAGGTCTTTTTGGTGCTCAGTACGTTGAAGAAAACCACTTCTTGTTTCCCAGCCTTCGCATCTTGATTGGCGAAGAGGAAGAAGAGGTCGTCTTTAGTTAGCCGTCTTATCGCCATTAGGGTTTAAGCATTCAAAAAGAAAGGAATCGTCCTAGGACGATTCCTTTC
>JBCBQD010000158.1:0-13131 GCA_039820425.1 Cyanobacteria bacterium J06635_1 | reverse complement strand
CAACATTTGAACCCTGGCCCCATACACACCTTCAAATTAGGTTGCGTTTCTCTAGATTTAGAAAGCATTCCAGAAGCATTGACCCCCGTGATAAAGAAGAAAGCAATGTAGCTTTGATTCATCCTAACCTGACTTTTCCTGCTAAGTCTGGTTAGCCAGTAGCCATCCCTCAACCAAGTCGTGTAGCTTAGCCCATCCTCGCCAAAGCACCTGAATGCCGATAGGCGTTTTGCGACGATGTTCCAGATACCCTCCCAAGCGGGCAATAGTTTCAACGGCCCAAGCCACCGTCAAGGTCCTGGGTACCCGAGAGGACTTGGCTTTGAGGACTTGGAGTTGGACTGAATTGAGGACCAATTCGGCTGGACTCTCCGGCTGAGTTCTTTGCCAATAAGTCAAGCGCAACAAATCGGCTGCAATCACACTGAGGAAGCCCAGTAAGGATGTCATCCCCTCAGCGGCGAGTCGGTAACGTTCAACCTGACAGCCAGATTTTAGGATCTTGTGATACTCCTCCACTCGCCAGCGATAAGCATACCAACGTAGAATCGTCTTGGCTTGCTCAACGGTGGTGACGGGTTCACTGGTGAGCAACATCCAGGAAACAGGCTCTTCGCCTTCTGGACAATCGACTTCATCGGCATAGACAGCAACCACCTGAAGCTGACTATCTTCGCCCAACCGGGCTGGGGACCGCAGTTGCACTCGACAAAACCGGATGGCGAGTTTGGCTGTGCGAGCTTTTCGGATTTTAGTTTCGCTCAAGTCCACTTCGTGGTAACCCGCAATAGTCTGAGCTTCGAGCTTTTCCCATAAGCGATGGGGGTCTTGCTCAAGCGCACGATTATGGGCGGCCCGCACCACCACACCGGTATGACTCAGCCCATTGAGTTGGTCGAACACTTCGGCAATATCTCCTTCTCGGTCAAACACATGAATCACCCGAGTCGATGGACTGACCTGTTTCTCGACCGTCGTCATCGCTTCGACCCACCGATAAGATTCTTTCTCCTCAAAGGGTCGGGCTCGTTGAGCCTTGCGAGCCTTGGCGCGACGCTGTTTCTTCTGCGCTGGAGTTTCATCCGCAGGGGGCTTGGCACGATGCTGGCGATTCCACAACTTTTGCCAAAGTAATCCCAAGGGTTGACCTTTTTCTGGGTCTACTGCCAGCGCACTGTGAAGCAGTAGACCATTACCACCATTGCCTTGGGGGCCATACCCATCTCGTTTGGTCAGGATCCCACCATAGTCCAGGTAGGTGGTGTCGCCCACACACAAAACCACAGTTTGTAAACTCACACTTTGAGCTGTCATCTGACAATGCGGTGCGATCAGCTTTTCAAAGCTCGTTTTGGCATTGGCGAAAACGCATAAGCTCGTTTGAGGGCCTTTCCACTCTCAAATACAGTTGATAAGGCCTTGCCAAAGTTCTCGCTCAGGGCTTGGCCGATGCTCAGCGCACGACGATTTAATCGGAGATCGCCCAAATCACAGGTCCCAAAATTCTGCTCATAACGCTCTGCCATCAGCGGATGCTCCCTGGATATAGTGCACTCACTGTAACCGAAGCTGCGCTCATCGGTTACAAGCCTTGAATGCTAAAGGTTGGAGGACTTAGCAGGAAAAATCAGCGTTTGGGGAAGGGCGGTTGGTGGGTTAGTCGATAGGGGGCCGATCGGGGTGTGGCTGATTTGAAACCCTTTGTAGGGGTAGCGCCTTGTGCCTACCCTTCGAGATATGCAGCCAGAGTAAGCGACCATACTTCGCAGCGCGAATGCGCGGAAGGGGTGCGGGGAAAACCAAATTTCCCCGGCGGCGACTTTGATGGCCCAACCAAACTGTTCGTCTTAGGGAGGGCAATACACAGTGCTATTTTCCAGGGATTAACTTGGTTAAGGGGACTGTACACCAATCAAATCCCAGTTAAAAAGGGGATTCAAGTTCTTATCCTTTTAACTTCGCCATCAAGGCAGCTTCATCCCAGTAAGAGGAGACTTTTTTTAGCCGTCCGGCCTGATTAAATTCAAAAACGCTGATGCCCGCTGCCGATCCGCTGCGGGCATTTTTAGCAAGCACCTGCATCTGCCACTGGGCAGCCGCCCCATCACCTGCGACGAAAATGGCCTGGGGACTGACGGTAAGCTGTTCATAAAACTGCTGCAACAGGGCAAAAAATTGACCCGACGCTTCTCTAACGAGCTTTGGGGGGCTGCCGACTGGGTCGCAGATAAGGCCGTCATCGGCAAACAGCGCCAGCCACTGGGCCTCGTCCCGCGAGGATAGGGCGGTGAAATAGGCGTTGACTTTGGTTTCTAAGGTTTGAGATGCCATGAAAATGGGTGATTGAGGTACTGATTGGTTGCAAATCTATCGCCCAGGGCGCACACCATGATGCCCCTCCCTTCCCTTCGCCTTTCGCCCTATAGCCCTGCGGGCATGGCTTCGCTTTTCTTAAATGCCCCTTGGGCTATACGACCTTCACCCTTACGCTGCCACTGGCTCCGCCACCGCCCCCTGGCTGCCAGGGTACGCAAAGAACCGCAGCTGCCGGGCGGCAATGGTGGCTCTGACTTTGGCTCCGATGGGAAATTTGCAATGGATGGGCATGCGGACATGGAGGGTGCGCGATGAGGGGGTCAGGATGCAGTACTTATATTCACGGCCTAAAAACTGTCGATCGCGAACCATCAAGGGGGCGGTTTCGTCGGCTTCGATGGTGAGATCTTCTTGACGAATCATTAATTCTCCGTTGGTGGCGCGGGAGGCGGTGGGCACCTCAACATCGGCGGCGTCAACGGGGCCAATGTCGGTTTCCCAGCCGCGCTGGCTGCGCTGGGCCGGGACAAAATTGGCCTGGGTGACAAATTCGGCAATGAACCGAGAGGCGGGATCCCGGTAGATGTCTTCGGGGGTGCCTAGCTGCTCGATACGACCCTGGCGCATGACGGCGACTTTATCTGCGATCGCCAGTGCTTCTTCTTGGTCGTGGGTGACAAAAATGCCCGAGGCTCCTACCCCTTTGAGAATATCGCGCACCTCCTGCCGCAGGTAGAGCCGCACTTGCACATCTAAGTTGCTAAAGGGTTCATCCAATAAAATCAACGACGGGCGAGGGGCCAGGGCCCGGGCCAGGGCAACCCGCTGCTGTTGCCCCCCGGACAGCTCATGGGGGTAGCGCGACTCATACCCTTTTAGCCCCACTAAGCTAAGGGACTGATAGGCCAGGTCTCGAACGTTGCGTTTTTCGAGCTGCCCCCGCCGCACCAGATGCTTAAGGCCAAAAGCGACGTTCTCAAAGACGCTCAAATGGGGAAACAAGGCATAGTCTTGGAAAACCACACCGACATCGCGGTGCTCAGGGGCAACCCAACGGCCACCGCCACAAACCATTCGGTGGTCAAGCTCAATGGTGCCTGCCTGGGCCCGCTCAAAACCAGCCACCAGACGCAGCAACGTGGTTTTACCACACCCCGATGGTCCCAATAATGCCAACAGGTCTCCTTTAAGTAAGGTCAGGTTAACTGCATTGACCGCTGGTAACGCATTGGATGCAAATTGCTTGGTCACCTGCTGCATTTGGAGGACGGCGGACATGGACGATAAAGCCATAGAGGGTTTGTCAGGAAAAGAAAGAATTGAAGAAATCAGGTTTATTGAGAGTTAGATGCAATAACTCCCAGTCTCATCATAGGGGATTCTTGGGCTGCTTATTGCTATCAAAAGTCAATAAAATCTGATTTAGTCTACCCAGTCACCTCATTAAACTGGATGAGCCATAAACCGGGTGAGCAAACTGGGTAGTCATGGGTTGTCCATGGCTAAAAACCTGGGGTGTAAGACTCTGGGGCAAGAGATTTGGGATCGCTAAAGTGTAAGTTTTAGCATAGGGAAAACTTATCAAACTTTAGGACCCCGTATAAATACAGAGACACTGGGTCAGGAAATGGTTAAGAACCGATTAAGACGCGAAGGGATATTGTAAGGCTTCCGCCAGTGGGATTATCGCAGCCATAGCCTTTCTCCCAGAATGACCATAGACCACTAAACCTGGTGTGTAGCGCCTCATCCGGGGTTACAACAGGATTTTTTATTGAATGCTCAGAAAACGGGATTTGAGTGCATGATGGATACTCGATGTCTGTGATCCAGATGTCAGGTCCTTTCATAAGGAGGATAAAAATGAGAATCAAACCTATTCAACTGTTCCTGGGACTCGGTGTGGCTGCCACTTTAGCAGCCTGTGGAGGGGGTGCTGACACCACCATTGAACCTGCAGAAGACGTTGAACCTATTGAAGAAACGGCTCCGATCGATGATGTAACATCGCCGGATGAAGCTGAACCGTCGGAGGAAGGGGGTGAAGGCGGCGAAGGCGGCGAGGGGTAAGCCCACGTTTTGTTTTGCCATCTAAAACCTTGAAATGAGGGCATCGTAGGATATGGTGTCCTCGTTTTTTATGCGTATTTTTCTATGCGCATTATTCATAAAATCTATGGACAATTTTTTGACAATAATTTTTAGTAAGTCGCCCTGGGATTCCTCCCCAGGGTGGCTAGCGTCAGCGGCATTTTTATTGAGAGCTAGTTGCAACTACTCTGTCAGGGGCCGCCTTTTAGCGGTCTGAGGATTGGGTACAACAGTTCCCAATTGGCGTCTTTTCTTCAGATAAACCCAGGACGTCTCAGCTTAAGTCTCCAGAAAATCCGTGGGTTGTCACCGAAAGAAAGCCCTACAATGATTTGGATTTACTTGAATGAGTTGCGTTGCCATGCCCCGCCGAGACGATCTCCACAAAATTTTGCTGATTGGCTCTGGCCCGATTGTGATCGGACAGGCCTGCGAGTTTGACTACTCAGGGACTCAAGCCTGTAAGGCACTGCGCGAAGAAGGGTATGAGGTGGTGCTAATCAACTCGAACCCGGCCACCATTATGACCGATCCTGGGACCGCCGATCGCACCTATATCGAACCCCTAACCCCAGAGATGGTTGAGCAGGTTATCCAGGCGGAGCGACCCGATGCGATGTTGCCGACCATGGGGGGGCAGACCGCTCTCAATATTGCGGTGCAGCTGGCAAAAAACGGCGTCTTAGAGCAGTATGGGGTCGAACTGATCGGGGCAAAGTTAGCGGCCATTGAGATGGCCGAAGACCGCAAATTTTTCAAAGAGGCAATGGAGCGTATCGGCGTGGGGGTCTGTCCGTCGGGGCTGGCCGAAACCCTGGAAGAGGCCTATAAAATTGCCGCTGAGATTGGTAGCTATCCGTTGATTATTCGCCCCGCCTATACCCTCGGGGGCACTGGCGGCGGCATTGCTTACAACCAAGAAGAATTTGAAGCCATTGCGAAGTCGGGTCTGGATGCCAGCCCGGTGTCCCAAATTTTGATTGAGCAGTCCCTTTTGGGATGGAAGGAATACGAGCTGGAGGTGATGCGGGATCTGGCTGACAATGTGGTGATCATTTGCTCAATTGAAAATTTCGACCCGATGGGCATCCATACCGGGGACTCGATCACGGTGGCCCCCGCCCAGACCTTGACCGACAAAGAATATCAAAGATTGCGGGATGCGTCGATCAAAATCATTCGAGAAATTGGGGTCGAAACCGGCGGCTCGAATATCCAGTTTGCGATCAACCCGGACAATGGGGACGTGATTGTGATTGAGATGAACCCTCGCGTTTCGCGCAGCTCGGCCCTGGCCTCTAAGGCCACCGGGTTTCCGATTGCTAAATTTGCGGCCAAGCTGGCGGTGGGCTACACCCTCAATGAAATCCCTAACGACATTACCCAAAAAACCCCCGCTAGTTTTGAGCCCACCATTGATTACGTGGTGACCAAGATTCCCCGCTTTGCCTTTGAGAAATTTCCCGGCAGTGAGCCCACCCTCACCACCCAGATGAAATCTGTGGGGGAAGCCATGGCGATTGGCCGCACGTTTCAGGAGTCCTTGCAAAAGGCGTTGCGCTCTTTGGAGACGGGTCGGGCAGGCTGGGGGTGCGATCGCAGCGAAAAGCTCCCCAATATTTCCCAGGTGCGGGCCAGCCTTCGCACCCCTAACCCCGACCGTATCTTTGCCCTGCGCCATGCCATGCAACTAGGGCTCACCGTCGAAGACATCTACGAACTGACCGGCATTGACCCGTGGTTTCTCGATAAGCTGCATGACCTGCTAGAGACCGAAAAAAGTCTAAAACGCGCCTCTCTGGAAGACCTGACCGCCGAGCGGCTATGGCAGGTCAAGCAGCAAGGCTTTAGCGATCGCCAGATTGCCTTTGCCACCAAGACGTCTGAAACCGAGGTCCGTGCCCACCGCAAATCTTTGGGGGTCATCCCCGCTTATAAGACCGTAGACACCTGTGCCGCTGAGTTTGAAGCCTACACCCCCTACTACTACTCTACCTATGAGGCTGAAACTGAAATCAAGCCCTCCGAGCGGCGCAAAGTGATGATCTTAGGGGGCGGCCCTAACCGTATTGGCCAGGGCATCGAGTTTGACTACTGCTGCTGCCACGCCTCCTATGCCCTACAGGCCGACGACTACGAGACGATTATGGTCAACTCCAACCCTGAGACCGTCTCCACTGACTACGACACCAGCGACCGCCTCTATTTTGAGCCCCTCACCCAGGAGGACGTGCTGAATATCATTGAGGCCGAAAATCCAGAAGGGGTGATTATTCAATTTGGGGGCCAGACGCCGCTCAAGCTGGCAGTGCCTTTACAGGAGTATCTAGTAGACGCGCGGAATTCTGCCTCCCCCCAGGACAGTATCCAAACCCAAATTTGGGGGACCTCCCCCGACTCCATTGACATTGCCGAAGACCGCGAACGGTTTGAAAAAATTCTTTGGGAACTCGACATTAAGCAGCCCCCCAACGGCATCGCCCGCAGCTACGAAGAAGCCCTCGACATTGCCCGCAAGATTGACTATCCGGTCGTGGTGCGCCCCAGCTATGTGCTCGGCGGGCGAGCCATGGAGATTGTCTACTCCGACACTGACCTGGAGCGCTACATGACCACCGCAGTCCAGGTAGCGCCCGATCACCCCATTTTGATCGACAAGTTTCTGGAGAATGCGGTGGAAGTCGATGTCGATGCGGTGTGCGATCTCGCCGGGAATGCGGTGATTGGCGGCATTATGGAGCACATCGAGCAGGCCGGGATTCACTCCGGTGATTCAGCCTGTTCGATTCCCACTATTAGCCTATCCGAGGCAGCTTTGAGCACCATTCGCGACTGGACCTTCAAACTAGCCCAGGAGCTCCAGGTGGTCGGGCTGATGAATATTCAATACGCTGTCCAGGGCGAAGCGGTGTTCATTTTAGAAGCCAACCCCCGTGCCTCTCGAACCGTGCCGTTTGTGTCTAAGGCCACGGGGATTCCTTTAGCCAAGGTTGCTGTGCGGGCCATGTCCGGCAAAACCCTCGAGGAACTCGGAGTCACGGCTGAGATTATTCCCGATCAAATCTCCGTTAAAGAGGCTGTGCTGCCCTTTAGTAAGTTTCCAGGGACTGACACCCTGCTAGGGCCTGAGATGCGCTCCACGGGAGAAGTGATGGGTATCGATGTTGATTTTGGTCGTGCCTTTGCCAAGGCTGAATTGGCCGCCAGTCAGGCACTCCCCCTAGAGGGGACCGTGTTTATCTCGATGAACGACCGCGAAAAAGAAGCCGTGGTCCCGATTGCCCAGGCCCTGGCAGAGCTGGGGTTCAAACTCATTGCAACCGCAGGTACCCGCCAGGTTTTGCAAGCCCACGGACTCTCTGTGGAGCTGGTGGCTAAGGTCCATGAAGGTCGCCCCCACGTGATTGACGTAATCAAAAATCGAGAGATTCAGTTGATCATCAATACCCCCATGGGGGAAGCGGCCCAGGTAGACGACCGCAGCATCCGCCGCACCGCCCTCGACTACAAAATTCCCACCATTACGACCCTGGCCGGGGGGCGTGCCACCACCGAAGCCATTCGGTCGCTGCAAACTCAGGCCTTGTCAGTTAAAGCTTTGCAGGATTATTTGGAAGAGAATGGGTAATCGGTCATGGGCCCTCAATTTAAGCTGAAACCCTTAAAAATGTAATTAATCGGCGTAAACCCCCAGCACAGCTGGGGGTTTACGCCGATTAATTACGGGGGCAGCACGACGATGATTCCGATTCGAGGCGTGATCGAACCCGCCATTCAGGATACCTTTCCCCAGTTTCAACGCCGCTACACCAACCCGGTGGGCTCCGCTAACCCGACGACTGTTTGTCATTGTCAAAAAAGATGCCTCGGTGGATGAGGCGGCCGGACGGGCCTACAGCGATATTTTGTTGACTGCTGAAGGGCAGACGCTGATTGAGCAAGCGGGGTTCGTCAGTATTCGTTAACCACAATGCAGTGGTTTTTACCTTGCATTTTGGGTGCTGGGTCCGGTAGACTCTCACAAAGGTTTTGTTCATTTTGCTTAACAGCGAACGCCGTTATGACTTTCCTAAAGCGCTTGTGCATCCTTGGTGGATTGGCCCTGGGCATGCTATTGGCCCAACCCGCCCTGGCAGAAATGGCTCGCATTAGCTGGTATGGTCCTGGGTTTGAGGGCAGTTATACCGCCAATGGCGAACGATTCGACCGTTGGGGCCACACAGCGGCTCACCCGACCATGCCCTTCGGGACGCTGTTACAGCTCACAAACCCTGCCAGCGGGGCGAGCGTCACTGTCCGCATCAACGATCGTTCCGGGGGCCGCTTAGATGTTTCTGAGCAAGCTGCCATCGATTTGGGCGTACGTGACCAGGGGTTAGCTAACGTCAGAGTTGATGTTGTGCGCTGGGGGCGCTAGATGCCGCCGCGCCAGCGCGTCACCGTCCACCCCAGCCAAATCCAAGCTGCCTCACTGGTGCTGACCACCGATCAGGTTCATTACCTGCGGCGAGTATTGCGCCTCCAGCCTGGCAATCAGTTTATTGCCCAAGATGGTGAGGGTCACCGGTGGCTAGCTGAGCTAACAGCTGTTGCAGACCAGGCCACCGTCATCGAGTCGATAGCCACAGATGCACCTGCCCAAGCAGACCTAACGTTGGTAGCAGCCCTCCCTAAGGCTGGATTTGATGATGTTGTGCGTCAGGTGACTGAGATTGGTGTGACCCACATCCAGCCCCTGATTAGCCAGCGCACCTTACTACAGCCCAGTGACAACAAGCTAAAACGCTGGCAGCGCATTGCCCAAGAGGCTTCGGAGCAGTCTGAACGTCTGTGGGTCCCAACCATTTATCCCCCCCTTGCTTTTGCAACCTGGGTGCGGGGTGCTACCCTCCTCGGGAGAAATACAGATCAAGCTTCATTTTTTTGCGTGGCGCGTGGGGATGCACCGCTGTTATTGGCTGATATACAAGGATTGTTAGCCACTCGCCCAACTCTCCCTGTGAGTGTTGCCATCGGACCAGAAGGGGGGTGGACCCCTGGGGAAATCGCGGAAGCCCAAGCCCAAGGTCACACATTCGTCTCGTTAGGGTCCGCAGTTTTACGGGCAACCACGGCGGCACTGGTTGCGATCGCAATTGTTGCAGCAGCTAGAAACAACTGATATTAAAAGATTTCACCGTGTTTGCTCGGATGGCTAAGAGTTTGTTGGGTGACTAAGCTTGTGAATATTCAACGTTGTTGATGGGAGCTTTCCTCCTCAGCGTTGGTATGGGGGTTTCAGTTTCAAGAAGAGATATAAGTGATGCCTAATTCACGTAGTCAAGACCATGTATTTTCAGGGTTTCATGCCCTGTCTGAGCCGATCCGAATTCAAGTTCTCGAGCTGTTACGTGAGGGAGAGTTTTGTGTCGGCGATATGTGCGAGCGCTTGAGCATCGCCCAGTCCAAGCTTTCTTTTCACCTTAAAACGCTTAAAGAAGCAGGCTTGGTTAAAGCCCGTCAACAAGGCCGCTGGATGTACTACAGCCTCAACGCTGAGCAATTCAGCATTTTGGAAGGTTACCTGTCAAACTATTGACTCACCCAAACATCAAAAACTGAATAAAACAAAATCAAACAACTGAATATCTTAGCCAATGCAAGACCTTAGGGCTGACTGTCTGGTTAAGGACTAGCTCCAACGCAACAAAACTCCTAGTGAGTTACCCTAGCGAATCTATCGGTAACTAGCTGGGAGTTTTCTTAGGGGGTGATAGGTTTTAGGTCTTAGGTTTTAGGTCTCAGGCATTGTTTTTAACGACTCACCTATCACCTATCACCATTTAATAACTGCAAGATCTTAGCCGTCACCGTCAGACTTTCTTCAAACAACACGTCTTCGCCCCAGCGCTGTAGCTGCTGCTCGAGCAAGAGATCTGAGCGCTGGTCAGAGATCGCTGTCACTTCCTGGATATAGCAGTTTTGAGCCCCTCCCCCTGACTCCATACGCATACAGCCTGCGGTTTCAGAACACAGAATAGCACAGCAGTTAGCATCTACATTGGTAGACGATAGCCGCAGCCCAGTGATATCGCCTAAAACTTCGCCCCAATTTGCGACGGGTACTGCCGCCAGCTCAGCTTCAATCTCTCGTCCATCGCTTCCTTCAAAATGAATACGGCGTAAATCATAGTCACCCCCTTCATTGGCATAGGCTTGGGGGGTCCATTCTAGGCGGCTGGCAAGCCAACCTAGATAGAGCAGGGCTTGGGCAGGGTTGCCTTTTTCGTAGTCAACTTCCATACGATCAAGCTCCAACAGCGCCATCCGACGCTCAGGAGGGTCAAAGGCAGCGGCGCTCAGTTCTTGCCAGGGGGCGAGGCGATACCAATTGAGGTCGGCAATCTTGAGTCCGCCCTCCACCAGGGCCTGGATCTTGAGTAGTTCTGATTCTGGAGCACCGTAGTAGCTAGAGTCTAGGATGATGCAGCTGCTAATTTTTGACATGGCTTGAAACAGCTGCTGTTCTGGGTTAGGGGTGGCTTTCCACCAGACAAACTTAGGCAAATCTGCAATCACCAGGGAACTGACCAAATCCCCTACCCGCTCAAGCGCCTGCTTGGAGCCCCGCAGCGTAATATATTCACAACACACCAGATTGCTGCTATGTCCCTTTTGCACTGGGCAGTAGGCTGACACCTGAACCGTGACCCCTGCTTCATTGCCATCAAAGGTAGGACATAAGGTAATCACGCGGCAGGGGTTTTGTGAGGCCAGCGCTTCACTGAGATTAAAGCCTCGAATATCTGGGTTGGAAACCTTTCGCTGGGCTGGCGTTAGCGCCTGATATTCTGCCCGCAGTCGATGTAGGGTAGTTTGATCAACCCGTCCGGTTTCACGAATATTGTAGGCCCGCTGTGCAAGTGCAATGGCATCCCTTGTTTCACTGCCGTGCTGACCGTCAATGATGCCTTTATAAAAACTCAGTCCCGCTAACAGCTGCTGGATTTCCTCAGGTTCATAAATCACCACGCTAAACGTCGTCGCTCGGGTTGCGACGGATGCTGTGCTACCGTCGTTTTGGGCTCGCCAGATATCCCTGAGCTCAGCTTCGATGTCATCGAGGGAAATATCCTTGGGTTTTTGGAGTGCAACGAGGGGAGTAGCCATAGGAGTACGAAGAAGTAGAGGGTGGTGGGTGGTGGGCTTCGGCGTGAGCTCAGCCGAACGGTAGTGGGTGGAGAGACGCAATACATTGCGTCTACAGCAGGGGAGATTAAAGTCTGCGCCAGCGGCGGCCAACTCGGTTGAGTAGAAACTCTGCTTCGACGGGTTCCCAGGTGCCAGCTTCGTAGAGGGGGATGCGTTTGGGGTCCGCTGGGGCGTCCCAGGCTTCTAGCAGGGGTGAAAAGATGCGCCAGCTTTCTTCAACTTCGTCGCCGCGAGTGTAAAGGGTTTGGTCGCCGAGCATGGCGTCTACCAGTAGACGCGCATAGGCATCTGTGGTGGCCTTACCAAAGGCGGCATCGTAGCGAAAATCCATGTTAACCGATCGGGTCCGTAGGGAGGTGCCGGGGGTTTTGACCTCAAATCGCATGGAGATGCCTTCGTCGGGCTGGATTCGCATCGCCAGGATGTTCGGGCTCATTTGCTTGGAAGCTGATTGAAACATCAGGTGGGGCACCGACTTGAAGTGAACTGAAATGTCAGTCACCTTTTTAGGCATCCGTTTACCGGTACGCAGGTAGAAGGGAACACCCTGCCAGCGCCAGTTGTTGACCTGGAGCTCGATGGCAGCAAAGGTGTGGTTAGTGGAGTCCTCACCCACGCCTTCTTCCTGGCGATAGCCGGGCACCTGCTTACCTTTCATCCAACCAGCTGAATATTGACCGCGCACCGCACAGCGTTCAATATCATTAGGGTCGGCTAGCTGGGTGGCCTGGAGCACTTTGACCTTTTCATTGCGGATGCTGTTGGCCTCCAGGGAGTTGGGGGGCTCCATGGCGGTCAGGCAAAATAGCTGCATCAGGTGATTTTGCAACATATCCCGCATGGCCCCCGCGGTTTCGTAATAACCGGCTCGCCCTTCGAGCCCCACGGTCTCGGCTACCGTGATTTGGACATGGTCGACAAATTGCCGGTTCCACAGGGGCTCAAAGATGGCGTTGGCAAAACGAAAAACCATCAGATTTTGGACGGTTTCTTTGCCCAGATAATGGTCAATGCGATAGATTTGTTGCTCTTTGGCGACTTCTTTAACCTTGCGGTTGAGCACCTGGGCTGAGGCCAGATCGCGACCAAAGGGTTTTTCAATGATCAGCCGCTGTTTGTCTGGGTCAGTCAGCATGCCAGCGTTCCCAAGTTGTTGGGCGGCTTCGGCAAAAAAGCGGGGGGCCACCGAGAGGTAAAATACCCGATTGCCACGAGTACCGCGCTTTTCGTCTAACTCGCCTAAAAATGCCTTGAGCTTTTGGTAACTCTCAGGGTTGTCCAGATTGCCTGAGCAGTAAAACAATCCCTTGGAAAAGCTGTCCCAGACCATCGGGTTAGAGATGCCGCCGCCAAATTCCTCAATGCCCTCGTGCATGTGCTCTCGAAAATCCGCTCCGCGCTGGGCTCCAGCAAGACCGCATTCCAGAGCCGCAAATCCTGGTGATTTTTGGGGCGTCTGGCGATCTTACCCAGCGTAAGCTCGTTCCCTCGCTTTACAAAATGCGACTAGAACGCAGGCTGCCACCAGAACTC
>JBCBQD010000157.1:0-13155 GCA_039820425.1 Cyanobacteria bacterium J06635_1 | reverse complement strand
AGTGACCCCAGCCATCGGATTCGCTTTGTTTACATCCCCAAACATACCTCCTGGCTCAATCAGATTGAGTGTTGGTTCAGCATTTTGATGCGACGATTGATTCGCCGGGGAAATTTCACCTCCACCGAGGATTTGCGTCAACGGATCCTCGCCTTCATCGACTATTTCAACCAAACGATGGCCAAACCTTTCCAATGGCAATTCAAGGGGTTTGAACCTCGCTCCTAGCTGCTGGATTATTTTCAGATCTGTGGACTAGTCATTCCTCCCCTGCCCCCTCTGCTCCCCCTGCTGATCTCCTCCTGACACTTCATTTCCACACCAACCCCTAACAGGGATGCGGTGCCTCTGTTCCCATCAGGCGTTCTACCCTATTTCGGCCCTGCTCCTTGGCTTGATAGAGTGCCTGATCTGCCTGGTCTAAGAGATCATGAATACCGTCATCCAATCCAGCCTGGGCCACACCGATACTAACCGTCAGTTTGATCAACTGCCCCTGATGGTTCAACTCTCGCGTTTCAATTGATTTTCTGATTCTTTCTGCAATTACCCATGCCCGCTTGAGAGTAGTTGTCGGCAACAGGATTGAAAATTCTTCCCCACCAAAGCGCCCTAAAATATCTGAATCTCGCAGATGGCGCGCAACTATACCGGCCACAAACTTAATCGCGAGATCACCCGTGGCGTGTCCATAGGTGTCGTTGATTTGCTTAAAGTGATCAATGTCTAACATCAAGACAGTTGTGGGAGTTGTTTTTAACTGACAGTCTACTAATGCGGTCTCAGCCAGTTGCAAGAAAAAGCGTCGATTGTACGTTCCCGTTAGCGAATCAGTGTGAGCCAGCTGCCTGAGTTTATCCTCAGTGATTTTGCGATTAGAAATGTCGTTAAAAGAGAATAAGATACAGTCTTCGCCATCGTAATCTAGATAAATCCCTGAGATCAAAGACCAGAATGTGGTTTGATCAGTCCGCTTAAGGTGGGCTTCAAAATCAGACACGGGTTGCCCAATCTCAAGTTTGCTCAAAAATCTCTCCCGATCGACCAAACTTTCCCAAAAATCAATCTCCTGGTAGCGGCCAGCTTCTTGTAGCGTAAACCCAAACAACTCAGCCGCCCGTTGGTTAATAAAGTGTACTCGACTGTCCTTAACGTGGCTAATCACAATCGGGAATGCTGGCGCATTGAGGATGGCCAGCATGCGTTCTCGGCTAGCCACAAGCTCCTGAGTCACCGCATTGACCTTATCCAGCACCCGATTGTAGTGCACAGCAATGGGGGCAGCGTCAGTTTCAGGCTCTACCCACACCGATTGGGTAAAGTCCCCAGCAACTGAGTGACTATTCATGCTGGCTAAGAGATTTTGCACAGAGGTACTGGCCCCATGTTCAGAGATATTCAACCCGATCCGCTCTTGCTCTGCCGTCACTCTAAAGGGAACTAACCAATTTAGTACCCAAAGTAGACAGAAACTCACCGTAAAGGCATAAAAACCCACAGCAGCAATCCCTAAAAGCTGCACCCCCAGCACGCGCCCAAAGTGATAGTCTCCAACCCACTGCTGCGGATCGCTCAGTAACGCAACGGCCAAGGTTCCCCAAATACCACACACCAAATGAGCGGGCACAACCCCCACAGCATCATCAATGCGAGCACGGCTCATGGCGCGTTCAGACAGGGTACACAGGACGCCCCCAATGGCCCCTGCCCAGGTCGCTCCCATGGGCAACATGACATCGCAGCCCGCCGTCACAGAAACCAGGCCACCAATCACCCCATTCATCACAATGGGCACCTTGGGGCGCTTGTGAATCATCCAGGTCATTAATAGGGCCGTCATGCCGCCAGCTGCCCCCCCCTGCGTCGTGTTGACTAAAAGTTGGGGCACTTTGTTGGTAAACGCCAGGGTGCTGCCCCCATTAAACCCAAACCAGCCAAACCACAGTAAAAATACGCCCAATACTGCAATGGGTAGGTTATGACCGTCGATTGGCCTAGGTTTTGGAGTGAACCGACCTAAGCGGGGACCAATCATCAAAATGGCCGCAAATGCAATCCAGCCCCCCACCGAATGCACGACAGTCGCCCCTGCAAAATCATGAAACCCTAGACGAGCTAGCCAACCATGCTCCGTTCCAAACCATAGCCCTCCCCAAATCCAGTGTCCTGAAATCGGGTAAATGAGACCGGCCAAAATGATCGACGTGATGAAATACCCCAGAAAGCTCATGCGCTCAGCCACCGCCCCTGAGACAATGGTGGTGGCCGTCCCACAAAATGCTAGCTCAAAGAAAAAGAAAGCATAGTCCTGATTGACCCAGGTAGCACTGGATGGCAGCGTTTGGCCAATAAACCCAGCCATTGAACTGCCAAACATAAGCCGAAACCCAAGGGCTGCAAAAATGGTGCAAGAAACACAAAAATCAACCAGATTTTTAATGGCAACATTGATGCTGTTTTTGGCCCGGACTAACCCACTTTCCAAGCAACAAAAGCCAGCTTGCATCGTGCTGACTAAAATGGCGCACACAATCAGCCAAACGACATCAATATTGATATCCATTGCTGATCTTGGGGCTAATGAGGTCAGAATTCACAATAATATAGTAAGAAATGATGAAAAGGCAGGTGTGATTTATCCAAGTATAAAACTTTGAGGCCAATTAGAGACTTGAACAGACACCAGCGGCCAAAAATCAACACTTCGAAACGGTCCTACCGGGTAAGGGTAGGACCGTTTCATTCAGCAAATTTCAAGCTGTCAGCCCCATCTAGCTATAACTTGAGGCTTTGCTGCTGTGCAAATGACAGGTCTGGGTGTAGCCAGGGCTCAGAACTTAAACGTGGTGCGAATCACGCCGTAGAGGCCGTCATCATCTCCGCCACCCGTATCTAGATCGCCATAGATAAGCGCGGTGTAATTGACATAAACTCGTTGATGCCAATTTCATAGTAGCCTTCAGTTTCCAGTAGAGGCAACAACCCAACAACTGTCCAGAATTTCTTATGCACGTCTAACCTTAGTTTTAGAAGTTGCTCACCTGCGAATGCCATTTTTGGCATGGGACAACAACAACTCACAATAGGCTATTTGCAAGGTTAGGCATTTGAATAATGGAACGAATATTCTTCGTAGGGATGACTGTTTTATTGCTGTCTACGCTAACAACAATTGCCAGGGCTGAGACGGTAATCAAGGTCTCTCCAGGCAGTCAGGCCACAACAAAACAGGGTTTCAGGTTGAGTCCCTCCCAGCTAGTGGATACCGCCTATCGAGGTCAGATTGAGGGCATTCCTGGCTATCGCCGATTTATCAGAGCAGACTATCGCCCCCGAGAACTGGTGCAACTTGCCATTGAGGCAGGCAGCTTACCGCCAGAGACCCTGGATGATTCACGGTATCTGAACTCGGTTGGACTGCACTTACGCAGTTTTCGCCCCAACCGATTTGGCAGAGATTAAACTTACAGCCTGCCCCTGGCCCGGTAATAGGCAAATTGGTGCGGATTGCTGGATATTGTGTCCTGTCCTTTCCCCCTATCGCTCTGCGGGCAATAACCCTGCGGGTAATAGCCTAAAAGGCATGGCTAAAGCCTTCGGCATAGCTTCGCGTTTCTTATATGCCCCTTGGGCTTTACGCTAGGGCTATGCTTTTCTTGACTGCCCTTTGGGCTATGCGCCTTTCCCCAAAAGAAGCGATACCATAAGCTATTGAGCAATAGCGGCTTAACCCGCTAAGGTATCTAGGGAAAAATAAAAGCGGGCGGACGGCGGCGATGCGATATCTGATCACCAGCGCACTTCCTTATATCAACGGGATTAAGCACCTGGGTAACCTGGTGGGGTCGATGCTGCCAGCGGATGTATATGCCCGCTTTTTGCGGCAAGAGGGGGAGACGGTGCTTTATATCTGCGCCACAGATGAGCATGGCACCCCGGCAGAGATTGCCGCCCTCGAAGAAGGGTTAGACGTGGCCGAGTTTTGTAAGCGCCAGTACGAGCGTCAGGCCGATATTTACCAGCGGTTTGGGCTTTCGTTTGACTACTTTGGCCGCACCTCAGGCCCTGAGAACCATGCCCTCACCCAACACTTTTATCAACAGCTGGATGCCCACGGGTTCATCGAAGAACGGGAAATCAGTCAGGTGTATTCCCTCGATGATGAGCGGTTTTTGCCCGATCGCTATATCACCGGCACCTGCCCCAACTGTGGCTATGAAAAGGCCCGAGGCGATCAGTGTGAGAACTGCACCAAGGTGCTCTCTCCCACCGACTTGATTAATCCACGCTCGACCATTTCGGGCAGCACCAACCTGGAGGTGCGAACGAGTAAGCATCTGTACCTGCTGCTTGATAAGCTCAGCGACGAGGTTCGTGCCTGGGTTGAAGAACAGACCCAGTGGCCGACCCTGACTAAGTCCATTGCGATGAAGTGGCTCAACGAGGGACTACAAAGCCGGGGCATCACTCGCGACCTGAGCTGGGGGGTGCCTGTACCTAGGGAGGGCTTTGAGAATAAGGTCTTTTATGTCTGGTTTGATGCGCCGATTGGCTATGTGGCTGCCACTAAAGCCTGGGGCGAGGCCGAGCCAGGGCGCGACTGGGAAAGCTGGTGGAAAAGTGCCGACGACGTGCGCTACACCCAGTTCATGGCGAAGGATAATCTGCCATTTCACACTATCATGTGGCCCGCCACGATTTTGGGTAGTCGCGAACCGTGGAAGATGGCGGACTACATCAAAGGCTTTAACTGGCTCAATTATTACGGGGGCAAATTTTCGACCAGCTCCAAGCGCGGCGTTTTCTTGGATCAGGCATTAGAGATTGCCCCGGCGGATGACTGGCGCTACATGCTGATGGCCTCTGCCCCTGAGTCGTCGGACTCGGCCTTTACCTGGGAGCAGTTTCAAAACCGGGTCAACAAGGAGTTGGCGGACAACTTTGGCAACTTTGTAAACCGGATTTTGAAGTTTACCGCCTCTCGCTTTGGTAATGAACTGCCGATTGGGGGGACTCCTGGTGATGCCGAGACTAGCCTGCAATCCACCTGCCAAGAACTGGTGGAGAAACTCCGTAACCACCTGCATAACCTGGAGTTTCGCAAGGCCACCGAAACGCTGAATGCCCTCTGGACAGCGGGCAATCAATACATTGATGTGCGGGCTCCCTGGGCGCTCTTTAAGCAAGACAAAGACGACGCAGCGGTGGTCATTCGCACCTGCATTAACTTGATTCGACTGTATGCGATCGCATCCGCTCCCTTCATCCCCTTCACCGCCGAAATCCTTTTCGATGCCCTCAAGCTCACCGACACCGAACGCAGCGCCGGCATGGGGGATGCCATCGATCTGACTATCCTCGAGGCGGGTCGCCCCTTTGAAGTGCCGCCGCCGCTGTTCCAAAAACTCGACGATGATCGGGTGGCGGAGCTGAAGACCCAATATGGGGGAGAGTGAGGAGAATTAAAAATTAAAAATTAAAAATTAAAAGTTTCCATGCGGGCGCTTTACTTAAGTAAAAGTGGTCAATTTTGAACTTTGAATTTTGAATTGATTGAATAATATGCTCCATTTAGCTTCTCGACCCTGGAAAACCTTCGCCCTGGCAGCTTCCCTCAGCACGGCCCTGATCGGCTGCGGCCCAACCGGGAACTCTGCCGACACATCAGGCTCCACCGACACGCCCTTCATTGCCGTCACCCAAATCGTGGAACACCCGGCTCTGGATGCCGTACGCGATGGGGTCAAGGATGAGCTCGCCGAAGCGGGCTATAAAGAAGGCGGATCCCTACAGTGGACCTGGGAAAGCGCCCAGGGACAGCCAGCGACAGCCTCCCAAATCGCTCAGAAATTTGTCGGCGAAAGCCCGGATGTAATTGTCGCGATCGCAACCCCCTCAGCCCAGGCCGTGGTCGCAGCGAATCAAGAAACGCCAGTGGTGTTCTCAGCGGTCACGGACCCAATGGGGGCGGAGCTGGTGACGGATATGGCCACCCCTGGCGGTTGGGTCACCGGGGTCAGCGATCTGTCCCCCATCGATCAGCACATGGCCCTGATCATGGAGGTGCTACCCGAGGCCAAAACCCTGGGGGTGATTTATAACGCTGGCGAGGCCAACTCAGTCAGTCTGGTGGAGCTGATCCAGCAAGAGGCCCCCGAGCAGGGCCTTAGCAACGTCGTTGAGGCGACTATCTCCAGCTCTGCGGATGTGGCCACCGCCGCCGATAGCCTGGTGGGCAAGGTCGATGTGATTTATATCCCCACTGACAACACCGTCGTATCGGCCCTGGAGTCGGTGCTCAAGGTCGGTGCTGATAATCAGATCCCAGTGTTTGCTGGGGATACGGACTCGGTGGAGCGCGGTGCGATCGCAGGCATCAGCTTCGACTATTACGACGTGGGCCGCCAGACCGGTGAGGTCGTTCTCCGCATTCTCAGCGGCGAAGCCCCCGGCACAATTCCGGTAGAAACCGTCCAGTCGGTCGAGTTGGCGATTAACCCAGCCGCCGCAGAGTCCATGGGGGTCACCCTCCCCGAGGCCGTCACCTCCAGGGCCGACAAAGTCATTGAGTAACCTCAAAAACTTCCCCTTTTGCCCCTTATAATCTGGCAAACAGGCACAGTAGTCCTGGATCAAGATTCAGATTTTGGTCGGGTATGACGCGGAGAGGGGCGGATGAGTTGGTTTGCCTTTTGGGGCGCAATTGAGACCGGGTTACTCTACGGCTTTCTAAGCCTGGGAGTTTACCTGTCCTTTCGGGTACTTAAATTTCCCGACCTCACCGTAGACGGCAGTTTCCCACTGGGAGCAGCCGTGGCCGCCACGTTGATCGCGGGCGGACATTCCCCCTGGTTAGCAACCGGCATCGCCATAGTCGCAGGTGCCCTTGCAGGCCTATGCACAGCCGTCTTAAGTGTTCACCTCAAAATCTTGAATCTGCTGGCCAGCATTCTCACCATGATTGCGCTCTACTCCATTAACCTGCGCATCATGGGCAAACCCAACCTGCCCTTGCTGAATAAACCCACCCTGTTCGACGGCTTTGAGACACACCTGCCCGTCTGGGTGCCCTTACTGATCGCCCTGGTGATCGCCAAAGTCGCTGTCGATGCCTTCCTCACCTCAGACCTGGGTCTGGCAATGCGTGCCACCGGCATGAACCCTCTGATGGCAAAAGCCCAGGGGATTTTCACCGATCACTTGATTTTGCTAGGCATGGCCCTCAGCAATGCTTTGGCCGCCCTCTCCGGTGCCCTATTCGCCCAGATCAACGGCTTTGCCGACGTCACCCTCGGCGTCGGCACCGTCGTTGCTGGCCTCGCCACTGTCATCCTGGGCGAAGCCATTTTCCCCAACCCAACCGTCCGCTGGGCCACCTTTGCCGTGATTGCCGGCTCCCTCATTTATCGCCTTGCGATCGCCCTCGCCCTCAACGCCGACTTCCTTGGCTTTCGCGCCCAGGATCTCAACTTAGTGACCGCCATTTTGGTGGTGATTGCTTTAGTTCTGCCAGGGGCTAAGCTTTCGCTGAGAAGGAAGTAGAGGGTGGAGGGTAGAGGGTAGTGGGTAAAAGATGAGGGAGATGGGGAGGATGGGGGAGGGTGATGGGTAATAAGGGGAAAGGGGAAAGGGGGAAGAATTTTAGAGGAATTGTAGGTGCAATCCCTGGTATGTGGGCGGCTGAGCCTTGTCGAAGGCTGCCCTTCACCCTCTACTCTCTACCCACCACACACCACACACCACACACCACACACTACTCTCCACACACACCTATGCTCTCCCTCTCCGATATCCACGTCACCTTCAACCCTGGCACGCCGCTAGCTAAGTTAGCGCTGCGGGGCATTGACCTGACGATTCCGGCGGGGCAATTTATCACCGTAATTGGCAGTAACGGATCAGGCAAATCAACCCTGCTTAATGTGGTTAGCGGTGATATTCGTCCCCATCAGGGACGCATCAAGATCGAAGAAAAAGACGTGACCGACTGGGTGGCGGCGGGGCGAGCGGCTATGGTGGCAAGGGTATTTCAAAATCCGTTGGCGGGGTCCTGCGCTGACCTGACGATCGAAGAAAATTTGGTGCTGGCGTTTAAGCGAGGTCACAGTCGGGGGTTAAAGCCTGCCCTTAATCGGCGACTGCGGGAGCAATTTCGGGCGCGGCTGGCCGATCTGGGTCTGGGGCTAGAAAATCGACTGCGCGATCGCATGGGACTACTCTCTGGAGGGCAGCGCCAAGCGGTCAGTCTAGTCATGGCAACCCTGGCCCCCACTAAAATTTTGCTCCTCGACGAACACACCGCCGCCCTTGACCCTAAAACCGCTGCCTTCATTTTGGAGCTCACCCAAGCCCTCGTCGCAGAACAGAAAATCACTACCCTGATGGTTACCCACAGCATGGCCCAAGCCCTCGATTTTGGGGAACGCACACTGATGCTCCATGAAGGTCGTATTGCCCTGGATATCGTTGGGGCTGAGCGCGCTAACCTACAAGTCAGCGATCTGCTCGAAAGGTTTGCCAGTCAAAAAAAGGCGATCTCGGATGACGCTTTACTCTTGGGCTAAAATCGCATCAGTCTTATCTCACCAACTCTCTATCTCATCACTCACTTTCCAAGAAAACGCTCAGCACCGAACCAGCCGGAATATAACGAAAAAATTGTTAACTCATCCTCTCTTCCATCTTCTTTATAGTACACTTGAACCATAAATCGGATGTGGGCACTTTGTCTACGCAAAAATCGTCAAAAAATCAGCGTAATTGCGCTACTAATCCCACGTCATCTGTGGGAATGTGTGAACGTTCATGTTCAGAACAACTGGCGTCAGCCTGATTTTTTTAAGAAACCTTACAAAAATTAATGTATCTTTTTTGACCCCAAATCTTCATCGGTTTTGTTGCCAATGATGCAATCTGGCTAGATTTAAGCGGGTACTCTATGGGCAAGAAAAAATCAGTCAGTTATGACATCAGGCATCTATTGTCATAAGATTTTTGATTTAATTTATGTTTCCTCATAAAAGTCACATTGCTTTAATATTGGGTTATTGTTCGTTCTTACGAATGTCTAGTTGGTTTTTGGGAGGTGACTTGTCAGGTGAGCTTTAACCGTGAAAGTTCCCTGTTATAGCTTTTCAAGCTTGCCTTCGGTTCATCTATTTTTTCGTCTTATACAGTTTAGCCTGTTGGGATTATGAGAGCGCCTCAAACATCAAATGATCTGGTCCGCACCTACCTCAAAGAAATTGGTAAGGTACCCCTTTTGACCCACGAGCAGGAGATTATTTACGGTAAACAAGTGCAAAAGCTCGTAGCTTTGCAAGCAGTTCACGAGCAACTATCAGAAACTTTGGAGCGCCCAGCCACCAATGCTGAATGGGCAACTGCAGCCGATCTGTCCGAGGCAGACCTTACCCATGTCGTGAAAGAAGGCAGCTTGGCAAAGCGCCGGATGATTGAAGCTAATCTGCGTTTGGTGGTTTCAGTTGCCAAGAAGTACATTAAGCGGAATGTCGATTTGCTCGATCTGATCCAAGAGGGCACCATCGGCATGCAGCGCGGCGTCGAAAAGTTTGACCCCACTAAAGGCTATCGGTTTTCAACCTATGCTTACTGGTGGATTCGCCAGGCCATTACCCGTGCGATCGCAGAAAAAAGCCGCGCCATTCGACTGCCGATCCACATCACCGAAAAACTCAACAAAATCAAGAAAGCCCAGCGACAGCTCTCCCAGCAACTCGGTCGCGCCGCCACCGTGGCAGAGTTAGCCGAGGTCACCAGTCTCACCCCCAAGCAGGTGAGAGATTACTTAGAAAAGTCCCGTCAGCCGCTGTCCTTAGACCTTAAAATTGGCGATAACTACGACACCCAACTCGGCGATCTGCTCGAAGACCCCGGTCAGCAGCCCGAGGACTTCGCCGCCCAGTCTGCCCTGCGGAATGATTTAGAAAACCTGATGGCCGATCTGACTCCCCAGCAGCAACAGGTACTCTCCCTCCGATTTGGCCTCAAAGACGGCAAAAATATGACCCTCGCTAAAATTGGCGACATTCTTAGTATTAGCCGTGAGCGCGTCCGCCAAATCGAGCGCGAGGCTCTAAATAAGCTGCGTAAGCGTCAAAGCGATATGCGCGAATATTTGGCTGGGTAGGCTTAGGGGACTGATTTAAGGTGGTTGGCACTGTTGATTTGGTTTATCGCGTTTTCTAACTCGACGATCTAAGAGAGAATGCTGCCATTTTTTGAGTTCTGCCCCAGTCACTCACAAGCTTGGCAGTTAGCCCCGCCAGATTTGCCATCATGCCGATACTAAGGTTAGCGCTGAATGCGATACGTTTGACAGTTGTTGACGCTGTCAATTGACCCAGCTTTGTAACCGGTACGAATTACGTCTGAGGATTCAGGATCGCAGGTTAGGACGACTTCATTTGCTATGAGTTGCTCTCGGTCAGTTTTGAGGTTGATTGAGTATTTATCTAAATTCAATACTTTTGAGTAGAAAAGTAAATGAGCATTGTAGGGTTGGCTGTAGACAATAATAGGATTGTAGAAAACAGTGAACCGTTCTAGAAATGGCTGGGAACGGGTTATGTGTTTCAAATAATCACCGTACATCAGCCTTGGATTGTTGACAGATGTGTAGAGTAAGCCCTTGTTTTGATATATCGTCGCATAGAAAGTATTTGCATAGGGCAAGGTGACCAGGCTGGCGATTAGAACGTATTTAACAATCGTCTTTTTAGGGCGTAAAAGTCCTGTCCTATATTCAGAGACGATGTTTTGAACGAGGGCCAAAATTTCTGAACACCCTAGTCCAATCACAATTGAAGCTAGGGGATAAAATTGAGCATCATACCAAGGGAGTTTGGTCTTTGACAAAGAGATAATGAGGAGATAAGAAGAACAAAGCCACAAAGCAAATTTCCCGAACTGCTTGACTTTGAAGCTATGGCTTAATTGGGTCAAAAAGAAGCAGAAAGGTAATAGGTAAAACCAGGGAGTGAACTTTTTCTGTATTTGGGTGAAGTAGAATGTGATGGGATGGTTGTGGTTCTCAAGGGTGCTGCCATACCTGCCAAATTCATAGGTCATCACCACCTGCAGGAACCCTGGCTCTTGTAATTCTCGGATGACATAATAGCTGGATATAATTGCGACAAACCCTATGATAGCCAGGTATGTCTGAGGTTTTGTCAGGCTCTTTATTAACTGTTTTTGATGAGCAAGATACATTAAAAACCCAGGTATCATAAGCACACCTGCAATGCTTTTTGTAAGTGCAGCTAAGGTTACAAAAATGGTTGCCAATAGAAGATACTTCGACTTTCTACCTTCTAGCTCTGCATTGGCATACATGAATAGGCAAATAGAATAGAGGGTTACCCAAAACAGGAGCATGGCATCGTAATCACCTGTTCTGGCAACATGTTCACCTACAAAGCCTGATGTTGTGATTAAAACAAATCCGCTGATCAAGCCAGCACTGAGCCGGCGAAAATAGAGGCTGCCAAACAGAACCAGCACAGTTGCAGTACCCAATGCGCTGATGGCAGAGGGAAGCCTCACGGCAAACTCATTGAAGCCAAACAGCTTCATTGAGAACACCATGCACCAGATCAATAGAGGGGGCTTGGATGACCACATATCAGGCTGACCATCAAAATATAGAATCAGCCATCTGTGATTAAAGCTCATTTCTAAGGCTGAAACAGCTTGTCTGGCCTCGTCCCACATTCTTAAGCCAGGCTGATCCAGCTGCCAAAATAAAATCGGCAAACAAGCGATTGTGAATCCAACCAGGGCAATCCAAAATTCTTTTTTTGAGAATTGATCAGGTTGCTCCCTGTTTTGAGATCTAAAAAGTTTCTGTGGGGTCATCCGAAGCGATCAGTCTTCAAAAAGTATGGGTATTGCACTTTATTGATTTATCCTTTATTTCATATATATTTTCAAGCACTTATATTTTCAAGCACTGTCACGAAAAATATATGACATCTGCAAGCATAGAGGCTTTCACTCAACCCAGTGCTGCCTATGGCCCAAGCGATGGAGCGATTGAGCTATCGATTGTGATGCCCTGCCTAAATGAGGCCGAAACCTTGGGCATCTGTATTCATAAAGCAGCGACATACCTTCGTAAATATGCTGTTCGAGGCGAAATTGTGATTGCTGATAACGGCAGCACTGACGGGTCACGAGACATTGCCCAGAACTTGGGGGCCAGGGTTATCGATGCCGCAGAAAAAGGCTATGGCAGTGCACTGATGGCGGGCATCAACGCTGCCCGGGGCGAGTATATCGTGATGGGGGATGCTGATGATAGCTACGATTTCTCAGATTTGACCCTCTTTCTGCGGGAGCTACGGGGAGGCTATGACTTGGTTATGGGCAATCGCTTTAGGGGCGGCATTCAGCCGGGAGCCATGCCCTGGCTCAATCGATATCTGGGCAACCCTGTATTGACCGGGATTGGCAAACTCTTTTTTCCGAATCCCTGTGGCGATTTTCACTGTGGGCTGCGGGGGTTTGACAAGGCCGCCATTGAGTCACTCAATTTGCGCACCACTGGCATGGAATTTGCCAGCGAAATGGTTGTTAAGGCCACTTTGGGGCGTTTACGGATCACTGAGGTACCCACAACGTTGGCTCCGGATGGCCGCAGCCGCCCCCCCCATTTAAAACGCTGGGAAGATGGTTGGAGACATCTCAGGTTTCTATTGCTCTACAGTCCCCGCTGGTTATTTCTATATCCTGGCCTGTTTTTGATGGGCTGCGGTTTGTTGGCGGGTTTACTCCTGATCTCTGGCCCTCGCGGGATTTTTGATATTCATACCTTACTTTTTTCGGCCACAGGCATCATCGTTGGGCTGCAGTCGTGTCTGTTTGCACTCTTCACCAAGTTATTTGCCATTAGCGAAGGGCTTTTACCCGATAGACATCATCTGGTCAGACGAATGCGCGCCCTCAGCCTGGAGAAGGGATTGATTTTGGGCTCAGTTTTTTGGGTAATGGGCTGTATATTGACCTTAAACACGCTAAATCTTTGGAAAGGTAGCGGATTTGGTCAATTAGATCCAACCGTGGTGATGAGAATCGCGATTCCTGCTGCTACATTGCTAATCTGTGGCTCTCAAATCATTTTGGCCAGTTTTTTTC
>JBCBQD010000156.1:0-13155 GCA_039820425.1 Cyanobacteria bacterium J06635_1 | reverse complement strand
AGACACTCGCTTGATGGCCTTCTAGGGTTTTCACACACTCCCCAGACTCACTCCCCCACAGTTTGACGCTGTTGTCAGCACTGCCCGAGGCCAGGGTTTTGCCATCCGGGCTGTACACCACCGACCAGACACTCGCTTGATGGCCTTCTAGGGTTTTCACACACTCCCCAGACTCACTCCCCCACAGTTTGACGCTGTTGTCATCACTGCCCGAGGCCAGGGTTTTGCCATCCGGGCTGTACACCACCGACAAGACACGCGCTTGATGGCCTTCTAGGGTTTTCACACACTCCCCAGACTCACTCCCCCACAGTTTGAAGCTGTTGTCAGCACTGCCCGAGGCCAGGGTTTTGCCATCCGGGCTAAATTTGACACTCCAAACAAAACTCTCATGTCCGCGCAGAATGTGTAGCACCTGATAGGTAGCGGCATCCCAAATTTGCACCACGCCATTGAGATCGCCAATCGCCATTAATTTGCCATCCCGGCTGATATCCACTGACAGGACCCAACTAAAGACTTTGGTAAACACCGGACAGGTCAAAGTAGCCTGGGCTAGATTAACCTCTCTTAGACTGGCCTGGGCAAACTCTGGCTCTAACAACACCGTCTGCCCAAGATCGGCATATTCTAACGCCCGTCGATCTTGGGCTAGCAATAGCTCGATCAGGTTACTGCCAAGATACCCCACCGTGCCTGCCGCCTGCCCCCGTGTCGCCTGAATGCTGGGCAGCAATTGCTGCTGCATCGTGTGTGGATCTAACATCGGTGCGGCCAGGTCTAGCACCGCCTTCGCCAGTTTTGAGCGCCCTACGAGCAACAATAGCTGCTCAAAGTCAAGGCTGCTAAAGGTGGACAGAGGTGCAATAGTTTCCAGGGTGCCATTCCCATCACAGCTTCTTCTGAAATAACGATTCCAGGTATATGCCTCGGGAGCCAACACCCCATTCACCCCCACCTGCTGCCGCGCCACCGCAGTAAAATCCTCCGCCATCGCCCCCAGCGACGCCACAATCTTATACGCCACAAAAAACTCCAACAGCGACCGATGGGCTGGGCTATAGTCCCCCTCTGAGTTGCGGATCAGCATCGTCTGCCCCATCATGTCATAGCGCCAATGATCGAGCTCTTTCTCCTCCCGCATACGCTCCCCAAACATCCGCTGTAGCTGCTCAGGGAAGGCACGATAATTCAAACTCATGCGATCGGTCGAGAGCATCTCCCACGACAGCTCACACAAAAAATAAAGCTTGTCCGCCAGGGAGGTAAACGTCCGCTCGTTTTTAATATCTCGCGCCATCTTGCGGGTCACCGCGTAGAGATACACCCGCGCCATATCCACCGGTTTCCCCGCCTCAATCTCGGGCAGCGCCTCTAAGATCAGCTCCACCATCACGGGCCGCCGGGCCAGATCTAACAGTTGGGGGTTACCCATGACTTCGCGTACAGTGCTCTCCTGCGCTTGACGCTCTAACAGGGTGGCGATCTGCCCATCGCTAAACTTCTCTAGCTCCAGCACCTCAAACTGGGGCGGTTCCCCCGTCAGATTATCGGTTGAGGCTTTTAGCTCCGCATTGAGCAACCGCCGCCCCTCCATCGCATCGGGGAAATGTTCGGTGCGGCAGGTGAGCATCGCCTTGGCCCCCGGCACCACCACCTTTGCCAGTTCCCAAAAGTTGTCGATCATGGCTTGACGATTCACCCGCGCCGCCATCTCGTCAAAGCCGTCAAAGATCAGCAACAACTTGCCCATGCGGTTGAGCTGCTCAAAGACAGAGTAGGTTTTCAAAATCTCATGCTTGCGAAAGAAGAATTCTGAAAAGAGAGATTCTACCGTTACCGATTTGGCATAGTCCCGCAGGGGCACGACAATCGGCACGCGGGGGCGCTCTAGACCCCGTTGTTTAGCATTCTGATAGCGTTGCAGCGCCACCCAGGCATAGTGCAGGGCAAACCAGGTTTTGCCGGTGCCAAATTCCCCTAAGATTGACAGGTGCTCTTTGGCGGGGTCATCTAGCCACTGGTCTACGTAGCCGTCGATCCAGCCATCTTCCTCACCGTAGAGGCTGACCCCGATTTTGCGCTGCGTAACCGGGTCTAACTCATCCTTGCGACAGGCCAGGGGCAAATAGCCCGTATCTACCCCCTTGGCTTGAATATCAGCCGCCAGCCAGTCCAGATACTTGCTAAAGTCCGCGTCCTCATCCAACAGCTCATCAAAGGTATAGCAGCTAATCTCTTCGTAGCGGACCTCCTGTTTGACCGCCGTGCGGGCGGCTTTACTGACCCGCCGATTGCCCACCAGCCAGCCTTCATCCGCCCCTGCCTGCTCAATCGCCTGGTGAAACCCTTGCAGGTCGTCCATACCCACCTCACCGGCCACCCCGCGCACCAAAATCCGGGAGACCTTGCGACGGGTCAGGGGGAAGTTAATCATCCATTCAAAATAGTCAGGGGTCCAGACTTCGTAATCGGGGTCGCGGTCATAATCTAAAACCTCAAACCACTCCCCCAGCTGACGGGCCAGCTCAGCTGCGTGACTAGTTTGGGCCGCAGCGGGCAGGGCCAGGGTGTCAGCCCCCGCCAGTTGCCCCACGGTCTGATTGATCGCTTCTAGACTTGGCAACTGCCGTATCTGGGTTTGGAGGACCTGGAGCTGCTGTTGCAGGCTGTCTAGTTTTTGTTCTTGACGAATTTGTTGAGGAGACCGGGTTTGTTTAACCAGCTCCACAAAAACCGCTGCAAAGGTTCCCAATTCTCGCCTGGGGTCTAACCCTGGTAGCTGCCCCTTCAGCCGATATTGGGCAATCTCTTCCCCTTTGCGCAGCCACCCCTGCGGATCATTTTGAGAATAAACTGCCTGAAACAGCTCCCGGACTTCCTTGGTTTTGAAAAACTTTACCAGGGGCTCAGGCTTACACAAACCCACGTCATCAAAGGCATATTGCACCAGGGCATAGGCATAGACATCTTCAAATTTGGTGAGCGCTTCGAGGTCATCTAAGCCAAAGCGTTGTAACAGGCGTATCATCCGCTCATGGCGACCGACCTTTTCTTTGATGCCCGAGGCTTCTAAGACAGCATCAATGACTTTTTCGATCACAAATTCGGACATAAGTTTTTAGGAGCGGTCTCAGGTCAGGAACAGGATGGGCCAAACGAGGGGCCTCTTTGCCATTATGCAGACCGATTTCCCGAAGTCACCTGCTGAGCGATAAATTTCCAGGATTCGTTAAGATTAGGGCTTATCCTTCGCCCTTCACACGCTAGATGACAGATCGAATTGCCCTTGGCGGGCTAGCACCCTCAGCAACTGCTGCAATCACCTGCTGATATAACCCCGGTATAGCCACATCAAGGAAAAACTGACTAGACTCAGTCTGGAGATAGCCTTCAGGCGTTAGGACAAAGATTTCTAAGCTATCTCCTCGAATTAGCCATACCTCAACCACTTTAAAAGGTCTATAGTCATCGATATTCGTAAAGTTAGTGACATCGACTTCAACCGCAATATCAGGTGGTGGATCGGTGGCCAGGTCAATATGGCGCTTGCCATTCACAGCCGCCCAGTGACTCAGCCAAAAACAATGATCGGGTTCAATGCCTGCCCGCTCAGGAATTTGCAGCGTAACGGGTGTCGTGCGGATGTAATCGCGTAACTGCTGATTGAGGATGGCAACAATTAAATCAGCCACAATCGCATCCAATTGTCCATGCTCGAATGTGGGCATCTTTAGGGTTAAATATCCATTGGCATATTTGAGACGCGGAATACTGTGATCACCTCGATTAGCGACCAGTTGCTGATACTCTGCCCAGCCCATTGGGATGGTTGCCACTGAGCCATCTGGCAAGGATCTGATAGGTGCGATCGCAATCATGGTTCTGCGCTCAGGCCGCTTTAGGGTCGTTTTAACCATTATATGCTGTCTGTACAGGCGTTTGATTGTGGCATCTCACACAGTCAATCACAACCCAGGCGGACCCTACCCGCGCATATCCGCTTGCAAGGATGCCGTTGCCGCTTCATCGAGCATTAACGTGACCGGATCAATGATTACACCATAGTCTCGCTTAGCTGACTCAACGGAGAGAAATCCATCTAACACATCTTCTAGAACCGAAGCTGGATCCCGCTCTAGGGGGTTACCATAGCCACCCCCGCAGGGGCTAATGGTCCGCAACGTATCGCCCGGCTGGGTCTTGCGACAGGGGAACTTAGATGGCAGCACTTCCACCTCATCTTGATCGGGCCGCAAAATCTCCACCCCACCGGGGGTGCCATCCTGCCCGCCAAATACACCCCAGGGGGCATACTTGTTGCCTTCTCCTTCCAGAGACATTTGTCCCGGCGAGAGAAACTGAATATCGCGAATCGAACCCAGCCCGCCGCGCCATTTGCCCGCACCGCTGGCGTCTTCAATCAGCTCGTAACGGGTCACCCGCAGGGGTAGGTGGGCTTCGATATCTTCGATGGGGTTGTTGCGGGTGTTGGCATAGAGGGTATCGACGCCATCCATGCCGTCTTTGCCATAGCGCCCGCCGTAGCTGCCCTCGGTGATGTCCATATACACCCAGTAGTCTTCATCCACCGCACCGCTGTAAGAGACCACTTTGATATTGCCGATGCCGCCGCTGACATTGTGGGGGGCGACCTGGGCCAGGGCCTTCATCAGGGTGTCGGCAACAATGTTGCCGGGGCAGCAGCGGGCAATTACCGGCGCGGGGTAAATCGGGTTTGCCAGACAGCCCCTGGGGGCGACAATGTGGATCGGGCGAGTCAGACCCGAATTTTGCGGCACGTAGGCTATCAGGGCCGTGTCGAGCAGCACCGAGCGCAGGGTAACGAAAATGGCGATATCCACCGTGCCGACAAAGGGCATGTTGATGGGGCGGTCGTCTACCTGGGGGGCGGTGCCAGTGAGGTCGATGGTCATGTCGCTGCCGTCGATGGTGACGGTGACGGCAATCTTGAGATCTTTTTTGCTGGGGTCGGGGTCGTCTAAAAAGCCATCGATGAAGCCCTCAGCGGTGTAGGTGCCATCGGGCAGCTTCTCGACCGCCTGGCGCATCATCCGCTCAGAGTAGTCCATCAGTTCTTCGCTGGCGGCCAGCACCGTCTCCAGGCCGTACTGCTCGACCAGTTCCAAAAACCGCTGTTCCCCCACCCGGCAGGCGGCCACCTGGGCTTCGATATCGCCGACCACCACCTGGGCACTGCGGATATTTTGTCGCAGGATGCGCCACACCTGACGGTTTTTGACGCCTTTTTCATAGAGTTTAACCGCCTTAAATTGCAGCCCCTCGGCAAAGGCATCCACCGCATCGACGATGCCGCAGCTGCCGGGGGAGGAGGAGCCAATGTCGAGATGGTGCGCCGTGGTAAAGGAGTAGCCGATCAGCTCGTCACTGCGAAAAATGGGAATGCCGATGCCAATGTCTGGCCCGTGGGATGCCCCGTAGTAGGGGTGATTGTGCAAGATCACATCGCCCGGATAGAATTCTTCGCCATCCTCTGCCATGGCTTTAAGCACCCCTCGCATATAGCCGGGAATGGGGCCGAGCTGCAACGGGGTGCTGTAGGCGCATTCGGCCAGCTGTTGGCAGTCGGCATCCAGGATGGCGGCCCCAAAGTCCTCCGATTCGCGAATGATGCTGGAGTAAGACATGCGGGCCAGCTTATGGCCCATCTCCAGGGCGATGCCGTTGAGGGCACCAGCAATCACCTGGGCGGTGACGGGGTCGATCTGGGGGAGCTGGCGGGGCTTTTCGAGGGAAATCGTCATGGTGGGGCAACTTGGCTTTTATATGGATATACAGGGAAGTGCTGCCTAGTGTCGTAATCTGGGCTACGGGAATAGGTGGGGATGCTGAGCGGGGGGGCCATGATTTTTGTAACTACATTGGGTTGATTTACGGAATGGCAGTGGTTTCTTCAGGTTGATATCATCCGAGCGCAATCTCGACGGGTTTCTTTTTTACTCGATGCTCTTGTAATGGTTGCCATCACCTTAAAAAAGCCTAATGGCCCACCCAAAAGCCCAACCGTTTTTACACCTCCCATCATTGCCCCCATAATGCCGGGAGAAAAGGTATCAGCCCCAGTGAGATAGAGATTCTTAATCGGGGTTCTCGCTGCGACCCAGGGCTGATCTAAGCGCTCAGGGATACAGGGAATGCCATAGATGGCACCGCGATCGCTGGCATCAAAATGCTCAACGGTTAGCGGGGTCGAGAGTTCTGCATACTCAATCAAATCAGCAAAGCCTGGATAGTGGGTCTCCACCAGTTGGATGAGTGACTCCGTCAGTTGGGCCTTTAGGTCAGCATAATCTTGCCCCCGACGCCGCCAGGGCTGCTGCCGCCACCGCGAAAAGAAATCATAGGGAATATGGGCAATAATCTCTGCCGTATGTCCCTTAGCCAGGGGATCTTTCAAAGACGGAAACGAGAGATAGCAAAATTGAGGAGATTGATCGGATGGCGAAGCCTGGGCAATGACATCGTGGTCATAGGTTGTATAAATCCAGTGATTTTCTCCCTGGAATCCCAGCTTTTGAGCACTTTCCTTCAGCCCCAAATACACCGTCACCATACTGTTCCCTTTTGGAAACGACTGAATTGCCGATCGCATCGGCAGTGAATAGTCCTGGGGGATCAGCTTTGTGTAGGTGTTAAAGGCCCCAGCATCTGACACCACCGTTGGAGCATAGTAGGTCTCAACAGCACTGCCACCCGCCGTCGTTTTCGCGCCATGTTGAGCCCTGACCCCCACCGCAACCCTGGCGTCGATTAAAACCTCGCTCACACGCCGTTGGGTCAACACCCGACCGCCTGCCTTTTCAATGACCGGCACCATTGTTTGGGCAATCGCCTGGGCACCCCCAACGGGATACCATCCCCCTTTAAGATAGTGGGCCACAATCAGGCTGTGAATCCCAAAACAGCTCTGGGAAGGGGGCAGCCCGTAGTCTCCCCATTGGGAAACCAACAGCGCCTTGAGATGGGGGTCTTGAAAATGATCGTCTAAATAGCGTTGTGTCGTTTGTCTGGCAATCGCCCCAAAAAGCCGAATCCCTCTCCTGAGCAAGGGATGTAATTGGGATGGCAACAGCTCTAACAGGGCGTGGGCAGCAAACCAAAATTCTGCTTTTTGCACATCTCGAAAGTACTGACGAATACTGGATTTCTCATGGGGAAATTGTTGGACCAAATCAGCTTGAAACCGCTGAGCGTCTGAATGGACGGCAAAGCTGACATCAGGATAGACAAAGGTCTCAAAGACATCGGGCATTTGCTGCCATGCCAGATTGCCCTCGGTGAGGTAGTCAAACACCGCCCTACCTGTGCTGCCTGGGTTCATATCCCCCACATAGTGCAGCCCCACGTCCCAATGAAATTTACCCTTGCGACTAAAGCCATGGGTAAACCCACCCACCGTGAAATGTTGCTCAAGCACTAACACCCGCTGGTGATGCAGCTTAGCCAGCAGGGCAGCCACGGTCAGACCGCCAATCCCTGACCCAATCACGATGGCGTCGAAGGTTTGTGCGTCGAAGGTTTGCGCGTCGAAGGTTTGCGCTGAGCCTGCATCCAAAGGGTCTCGTTGGGCCTTTTGCTGGGCTTTTTGCTGAGAATGACTCGTCATCATGCCTCCTTGGGAAAACCAAATGTTGACATCGTCAACTTAAAAATAACTCGATATGTTGGCGGCGTCAACATGGTAGGGTAAACTTTTTTTGTAAAGACTGCCTAACCGCCTGCTAACCCATGGCTGCAAAGACCTCATACCACCACGGCAACCTCCGACAAAGCCTGATCGACGGGGCGATTGATCTCATCGGTGAGACCGGATTTGATCAGCTTTCTTTGCGCCAGGTAGCTCGTCGGGTGGGGGTTTCTCACAATGCGCCCTACCGTCACTTTGCCGATAAAGAGGCCCTGCTAGCCGCCGTCTCAGAAGAGGGGTTTCAGGCTTTACAAGCGGCGCTAAAATTTGCCCAGCAGGGGATATCTGCTGACTCACCGCAACGCTTGCAGGCGCTCGGCAGGGCCTATGTTGAGTTTGCCCTGACAAATCCGGCTCACTATCGGGTCATGTTTGGTCAATATCGCTGCGATCTCAGTCAATACCCAGACCTTGAAAAAGCCTCAGAACAAGCCTTTCGGGTGCTAGTAGACACCATCGTAGACGGTCAAGCCGCGGGGATATTTCGAGCAGCGGACCCGCTTGATATGGCCCGGGTTGCCTGGGCGCTGGTGCATGGTCAATCTATGCTTGCCCTGGATCACAAATTCCAGATTGAGCCAGGCAAAGATTTCGAATCATTTCTACAATTTTCGTCGCAGATACTGTTTGAGGGCTTGGGGGCTGGCCGTTGCTAACCCCGACAGCCCAGCAACTTTGCGTTTGGGTAGGACTTTTGCAACACCGTTTGGCGTTGTTTGTCAAACTGACCGTAGGTGGTCAAGGTTTGAACTGTGGTAGGGGTTGGCGGTGGGTCAATTTTCTCCTGACCCAGGTGGCTAAACACGATAACAGCTTGTAAGCGCACCTGTTGCCGTTGGTGCTGACGGTACAGATTGGCATAAGTTTGGGAGACTTGCTGCCACTGGTGGGTAGGGCAATAGCTGCGATCAATCAGCACCGTCAGTGGGGGGGCGGCCCAAAGCCCCCGGATTAGTAGCCCAGTAATCAAAAAAGCCAGCCAGCTAAAGCCCAGGGTTTTAAGCAATCGTCGAGTCGGTCGTTTCATTGGTTGGACATCACTAGAGATTGGTTTGAAAGAGGTTTTTGAGCAGCACCTGCACCTTGTCGGGGGTGCCTTCGTAGACGGTCCCTTCTCGGATTTCGGCAAGGGCCGCTAATTCCTGGTGATTGACCTCACCGTAGGCGATTGGATACACCCTGACGCCACTGTGTCGGATGACCTCTCTCAGTTGCCCTAGCCCCAAGCCATCGGTACGCTCCCCGTCGGTCAGCAGCAAGAGATAATACTGCCCGTCTGGATCTGTTTTTTGTTTTGCCATCAGGTCAGTCAGACCCACCGCTAGGGCGTCATAAAGAGCGGTCGCACCATCTGCTCGGAACTGTTCAATGGCTCTAAACAGTCGCTTTTGTTCTAGCTCGCTGTAGGGCGCAAGGTGAATGCGACGGATAGGGAAATCGCTGAAGGTGATTAACCCCACCTGATTGGCTGGATTGATTTGTTGGCTAGCCAATCGCAACGCTTCTTGAACGGCAGTCAGCCGATTATCATCTGCCATGGATCCACTCGTATCGACCACCAACTCCATGTAAACTGTGTTTCCACCGTCCTTGCGTTGTTTCCAAAACGCCTGGGCGGCTTTGAGCACATCACCGGAGGGGATAGGCGGAAAATCGCCTTGCTTTAAGTAGTCAGTGCGTTCATAGTTTTGCTGCTCCGCCAGCTGTTGCATCGCATCAGAGGTGGCAAAGGCCGCGAATTTCTCCAGGGCGGCTTTCTCGGGGCCAGTGGTCCAGTCAAAACTCACCAGGGGAGAGGTCTCAGGCACCCCAAAGGGCACATAGGCAAACTCCCCAAAGCCGGGTTTCTCGATTAAAGCTTCATAGCTTTGATGGGCCATCACAATGGCCTGAAACGCCTGGGGATCTCGCAGCCATATTTGCTTGAGGTCGAGGTAGGTGGGGGTGATCAAACTCACCTGTTTTTGAAACGCGCTAAATACTGAGCTAATGGCGGGGGAGTCAAGGTCTTCGAGCGTCAGTGGTTTGCCATCCTGGTCATGGCCCGCCGCCCGCCAAAACATCGTGTAGAGAAAATTCAACGCGGAGGAGGCGATATAGGGGTTAGAATACCCCACCTGGATTTCTCCGGTGAGAATGGCGTCCATCACGCGGTCAAAGGTGACGTCCCCGCCCTCAGCCAGTTGGTCATAAATCTCGGGGCGCAGGGCAAAGATAGCGTGGCTTGATACCAGCGCCGGGGAAAGCACCTCCATCTGGATGCCATCGGCCTTTAACAGCTCTAACCACAGGGCGTGGGCCGGCGTATAGCCAGCGGGTTTACCTTTGCCCGCCGCCAGGATCTGCGCCCCCAGCCCGGATGGAATATTGCGCACCCCCACCTGAATCACCTGCCCGGAGGGGAGCCGCTGCTGCTGTTGGTTAAACTTGTCGGCCACGTCCACCAGCCAGCGCTCATCTTCTCGGGCTGCATTCGCTTTCTCCGCCGAACTGTAGACTTCTACATAGACCACATTGGGATCATCCGTCGGTTCGGCCCCGGACAGGGGATAGGTGGTGGGGTCGGGAACGGTTTCAGTCGGTGGCGGAAGCACTACATTATAGGCTTCTGTGTCGGTGACCAGTTGCTCTTCTATTCGGATATTTGGAAGCAGCTGTTCGCGAAGATAGCGATCGGCACCGTCGAAGGAATGAATCGTCGCTGCGGTACTGCAGGCCCACAGCAGGCTAAGGCAGAGGCCCACAGCCAGCCAAATTTTGAATCGTATTTTTTTCATGGTGAGATTAGTCCTTTAAAATTCCATTGCGGTTGGCGGCGATCAGCAGTTGCAGTCGATTGGTCAGCCTGGCAGGGTGACTCAGCCGTCGATCCAGGCTTTCGACCGCCATCTGGTCGTGGAGCGCTTGCAGCTGATCGTGGGTTTGTCTGAGGCGCGTCACGCTGGTGTCTAATTGTTGTTGCGCCAGGTCCTGATATTGGGGGGTTTGCACCTGCTGGGTGACTTTCAGTGCCTGAACGAGCTGAGCCACTAGATCTAGAACAGTATGCAGGGCATCTAACAAATCAGGGATAAAGGTAGACTCCTGTTGAGCGATGGCAATCACAATTTGGTGAATGGCCTGACTTTGTGCTTGGGCATAGTCCCAGTGTTGTTGATACAGTGGGGTTTGATAAGTCACTGGGATGAGATTGCCCAGGCCATTGATTTGCGTGAGAAAAATCTCTGGCTGCAGCAGATCGTGGGGGTTGTTTACATTGTCTGTTTTTTGGGGCTGGGTATACCAGATCAGGAGGGCGGTGAGTGCGATCGCACCCCCACTCACCAGCACCATCAGCCGCAACCCCAGCCAAGCCACAAACCCGACATAGCCCACCGAGAGGCCAACCAACAAAATCTGAGTATAGGACAGCCGGGGCAGACCACGCCCAAAAGAAAATTTGAGAGCCATATTCAGGAGAGTACAAATTATACAAACAATCAGCAACAAAAGAATTATGGGAAAATAAGGAAAACACCCGATCAAAAGAATAGAGTTTAAAAGAAACCCCACGGGCCCTCTTTCTGGAGGAGAGTCCCAATCCAAGGAATCAAGGCAAGTAGCAGCAAGGCCCATCACACCAATAACCGTAAATATCACAGAAAAGATTGAGAGGATAGGAAAACCAATAAGTAAATCGACAATAGGTTCTCTCCACTCATATCGAAAGGACAGATTTAAGTTCTCTGCTGGAGTGTCACTAAACTGTTTAACTCGCCGGTTTAAGGCTTGTAGTTCTGGATGCGTTGTCGATGAATAGGATTTAAGTCGATAGCTGCCGCTTTGAGCGTGTAATACAACAACAGTCTCCGTTTCATCCTCACTAGAAGATGTCTCAGTTTCGACCTGAATACTCTGAAACCCTTTGATTGTGTGGGTTGAAGAGCGAATCAGGGCTTGATGTCTCAACCCGCAATCAGTCCGACTCGCAGTGACAATCTGGCAATTTAAGGCGACGGGCGTGCCTATCCATACTGTATCGAGGTAGCCATTTAGCAAATTGTAGAAACCGCTAATACCAGTGGCAGTACAAATGACACCGCAAAGAAGGTGTTTCAACCTCTCGAAGAAGCACATAAACCTCTTTGTATCAAAATTGGTTTGCTTAGAATTGTTCTCAATTTTTTGGGTCCTCCTAAACGGGTTTGCCGACAACTAAGGGGCTATCGGCGTGAGGACTTGAAAAAGACGGATTGTTTACAGAAATTTACATGTCTTGGAAAGCGAATGCCTGGTTTGAGACATGTCATATCCCAGGGCAGTTGTCATCTTTAGCTAGCGCGAATCTGAGCTGATCGTTGACGGTCACAATGGCCCGTGTTGTAATCTCCCTGCGATCGCCACGGGCGTCAAAGCTAATTGTCTGCCCTGCAAGCACGTCGCTTTGCGGGGCAGCACCTTCGGTGATCCCTGTTTCAGACAACTTTTGGCGAATATAGCCACGGGTGACCTTTGATGCTGGTGCAGCAGGCAATTTGGAAACAATCACCTGGAGGGCCTCATAGGCCAGGGCAGTGCGCCGGTTTAAGTCGCCCCCCCAATACTCTCGGACTTGCTGAGAAAAGGTTTCGGCTCCACACTGTTGCGGATGCCAGTCAACCGCAATAAATAAACGATCTACCAGAGTATCCTGACCTTCATTAATCACCTTTTGCAGGTAAAGGGTATTCGCCCCCAGGATAGGTTTATCACCGTCATTGAGCTTGATGAAATCAACGGCCTTTTGTAGAGCGGTATCACTATCGGTGCCGCCGTCGGGCAATATTGCGATCGCATCCGCCTGACTCACCTGGGGCGGCAGCTGATCGGCCTGAAGCTTAGGATCTGAGAGGTCAAAGGCAGCGATCAGCTCTCCCCCATAGGACGTGAGCACCTGCTCAAACTGCTCAAACATATCATTGCTAAACAGCTCGTTGGGGTTATAAAAGGCCACCACCCTGGGCTGGGTTTGCTTGAGATCATTCACCAGATAGCCAATTAAGGTTTGGGCCTCTACTCGGGTGCTAGAGACGGTGCGAAAAAAGACCTTGTTAGGATCTCCGCCGCAATTTTGATTAGACGGCAGATTAACCATGGTACTGGTGGGGGCGATCACCACCAGATTGTTGTCTGAATAAACATTCAAAGCCGCACAGGTATTGGGGGAGGTATAGTGCCCGACCACCGCCAGAACCTGTTTGTCTTTAGAGAGATTTTCGGCAATCTGTCGGGCCTGATCGCGCCTATTGCTGTCGTTGGCAATCACCACCTGTTTTCGGCAATCCTGCTCAACCGCCACAGCATGAGCATTGTGCTGGGGTTTGCCCAGGCCCATGATGTGGCCGTCAAGCAAGGCGTCAATCTACAGGTGGTGATTGCCAACGACAGCAATAAGCGCGATCAGGCCC
>JBCBQD010000155.1:0-13186 GCA_039820425.1 Cyanobacteria bacterium J06635_1 | reverse complement strand
CCCCAGAGGGGGCCATCCCAGAGATTTGGGACCCGTTTACCCAAGAGACCAATCTGTTTTACAAAGCCGTGCAGCCAGCCCTTGGTAGACGCCCCTGCAGCAGCGCTCAAAGTGGGCATCATCCAGGGCAATGTCCCCACCCGTGAAAAGCTCTCTATGCAAGGGATTCGACAGGCGAGGGAGAAGTATCTACAAGGCTACCAGGCGTTAGCTGCAGCGGGTGTCGATGCGGTGCTCACCCCAGAGGGGGCCATCCCAGAGATTTGGGACCCGTTTACCCAAGAGACCAATCTGTTTTACAAAGCCGTGCAGCCAAACCAAGCGGCGCTATGGCTAGGCACCTTTGTAGTGGCCCCGACAGAAAACTTTCACATCACCCAAACCCTGCTCTCAGTGGTCCCTGGCGTTACCAAGCTAAGCCAATATAACAAAATCAAGCTGGTGCCCTTGGGAGAATATATACCCCTGCAATCGATCCTAGGAGAGTTTATCTCGCGACTCTCGCCCCTGGATACCAGCATGATTCCGGGGAAGCTCGATCAGCAGTTTCAATCGGGGGTTGGCCCAGCTGCGGTGGGTATCTGTTATGACTCTGCCTACGGTTGGGTGTTTCGCAACCAGGTGGCGCGGGGCGGCGAATTTATCATCACAGCCTCTAACAATGACCCCTATCCACTCCAGATGATGGCCCAGCACCATGCCCAGGATGTGATGCGTGCCGTGGAGACCGACCGCTGGGCCGTGCGAGGCACCAATACGGGACTCTCTGGCATTGTTAACCCCCATGGCCAGCCGGTTTGGCTTTCAACCCCCAACCAGTTCATCACCCACGCGGATACCCTTTATCGACGACAAACCCAGACACTCTATGTTCGCTGGGGTGATTGGCTAACGCCGTTACTGTTGGCAATTAGCCTTGGTTGCAGCCTGTTCACCAGATTCAAAGTCTGGAGAGGGAGGACGCGGAGAGGGGGGGACGCGGAGACGCGGTGAGTCTAAGCAAAGTAACCCCGTGTCTCCCCTCTCTCCGCGTCACCGCGTCAGGCTTGCAAAAAACTCAAGACTGACAGACTACCAGGCTGGACAAAACTACATTGCCCCCAGCGCCTCTAGCTGCTCAATCACGCGAGGAATTTTGACCGCATAGTTCACTAAGCCCTCTCCATGGCGATTGGTGAGTTGGGCAGAGTTCAGGGCTACGATGCCAATTTCATTATCATCAAGCACCGCCAGAATGGGGCCCCCCGATGCGCCGCCAAAGGTGTCGCACAGGTGATAGACCACATCGTCTTGCTCTTCGGTGATGCTGCAATTCACGTGGGCGCTGGCGGTTTCACCCGGGCCGGTTTCGGGATAGTCGGCTGAGTAGCCCACCATGGCCAGTGATGCTTCAAAAGGGGATGCTACTAGCTCTGCCGTGTCGAAAGGTTGCATGGCAATAATGCCGTATTTCTCACCCAGCGGGCGATCGAGCAAGATCAGGGCCCAATCATCGGGGTGGGGTGGCTCCTCCACATCGCTGAAATCGGTGCCATAGAGGACATCTACCCCATAAGCGATATCGGCAGCGTTGGCTACAGTCCCCTCAATCAGATTGGGTTGAAATTCGACCTGCTGGGCCAATTCCCCTGTATTCGGGTCAATCACACAGTGGGCGTTGGTTAGCACGACGTCAGTACCGATCAGGGTGCCCGTGCAAATGTAGGTTTCGTCCTCGGGGGTGATGCCAAAGATGCGACCGACTGCTGACCAGGGGTAACTCGTGCTCAGGACGGCAGTGCGCTCGTCAGGGCCAATCACGCCCCGCGCTTCTTCTGGCCCTGGCCCTGGGTCACCGGAGATGCCTAAGGTGTCTGGAATGCTGGATTGGGTCGCGGGGGTAAATTGGGACAGGCTATCGGCATCCGCTGGGGTGAGTTGCGGCGGGGTGGATGGGGTGACAGGAGAGGGAAGGAGTGCGATCGCACCCACTACTAAACCAGTGACAACCCATCCTCGTTTGACATTCGACATCAGGGGGCTTTCCTTTAACGTCGTTATTCAATGAATAAATAAATCTTCAGGCGTTTAGAGCGCCATTCCGAATATAAGCGGTTATTCCTCCATGGCTCCCGCTGACTTTCCGCAGACTACAATAATGTTCATAGAGACTCCAGTGCATAGTCATGGTTTCCAACCCCTTAAAGATTACGCTGCCGAGTACCGCAGACCTGCCCTGCTCTGACGATACCCCTGTGGATAATGAGGATCAAAATTTACTCCCGAACCTGCTCCTGCTAGCTTTAGCTAGCCTCTGGTCAGAGCGGATGGACTGGTTCTTTGCAGTGGATATGGCGGTGTATCACACCACCGGGGTCAGCCCCAAAGTGCCTGTCGTGCCAGATGCCTTTTTGAGTCTGGGGGTGGAGCGTAAAAAAGGGGGCAAATCCCGCAGAAGCTACGCTACCTGGGAAGAAAACGATACGGTGCCGATCATGGCATTGGAAATGGTGTCACACCGCCCCAATGATGAGTATGACGATAAGCTCGATCTCTATGCCAAGCTTGGTGTGCTCTACTACGTGGTCTACAACCCCGAGTTTTGGCAGCGGGACCGACATCAGCCTTTTGAGGTGTATAAACTTGAGGGCCAAACCTATCGCCTTCAAATTGGTGAACCCTACTGGATGCCGGAGGTCAGTTTGGGCATCGGTCGCGGTCGGCAAACCATTGGTGGCATCGAACAAGAAGTTCTGCTTTGGCATAGTGCTCAAGGTAAAGCGTATCCGATGGCAGATGAGGTAATCCGAGAGATTCAGGCACAGCTCAAGGCAGCGCGGCAGCGAGTGGAGGCAGAGCGACAACGGGCGGAGGCAGAGCAGCAGCGGACGGAGGCAGAGCGACAGCGGGCGGAGCGGATGGCTGAGTATTTGCGATCGCTCGGCCTCGACCCAGACAACTTACCTGAGCTATAAGTCTACGGCTAACTCACTAAATCTTTAACCATTACGCTAAAGCCTTTTAGAACGATCTGGGTAGTGGCAACCTCATCCGCCGTAAACCAGAGGTGCTGCTTCTCAGTCAGCACCAAAACCCACTGAGCGTCTGGAAACACCATCCACACTTCTTGACAGCCAGAGGCCGGATACTCTTTAGCTTTAGCAAAAACATCTTCTGCCCGATCGGTCGGTGAGACAATCTCTGCAATTAACGGAAAGCTTTCAGGAAAGGTAGCAGGCTGGCCATATTTCTCAAATAGCACTGTGGAAATAAAGGCGACATCCGGTCGCCGAACCTGCTTAAGCGTAAAGCAAGGGGCTCCGACAACAACGTCGCCTAGCTTTTGGGTATCGGCAAAATTACCCCATAGCCGGGTCAGGCGGCTTTGTACGCTCCCGTGCTTAACTGTCATATTTGCTTTTTCTACAATCTGGCCGTCTACCCACTCGGCATCATCGATCGGGTCCTTGATAAAAGCTTCGAGGGCATAAAACTTTTTGCTTTTGGGGGAAGCAGCTAAATAAGACTGGGGGTTAGCGGTGGGTTTTGAGGCAACCATTGCTGTTGTATCCTCGACGAGCCATGATTCTATTATGTCTGAGATTTTATTCTGTCTAAAGATATTGATATGTTTGGAGGCATGGCAATTAAGATGCTAAAAACGGGTTTTGGACCTTCTTAACCAGTTCATAAAACGGTTGCCAATCATTATCAACCGTGATCGGCTCCCAGATGGCTTCGATTTCGGGCCTGAGCAGCACCGTAGCTGGGTTGGTTTGCTTCAGACGCTTAGCCACGTCAGGCATTTCATCTTTGGGTAGCTGATTTAAACAGGCATGGTAACGCTGTCGCCATTGGCGCAACAGGGCTGCTGCTGCCGTGTCAGAGTTCTGAATCGTGGTTTCAAAGATGCCCTCGGGAGACTGACGCCATTGGGGTGCAAACTGTTGGGTGAGCCCCAAAAAGAAATCGTGATAGCCGACCTGGGTCTTATGGAGCATATCTAAGGTCTGGACCAGGAGTGGCGTCACTGAAGCGGGTTCTAAGGTTTCAAACCCTAGCTTACGTAGCAGACGTTTTCGATAGGCTGTTTTGTACTGTTCTTCATACAGGGTTAGGCCAGCATCTAGATTTGCCTGATCGATTACCATCGCCAGGGGGGTTTGCAGCTTTTTCAGATTCCACTCACAGATGCCGGGCTGGTTGCCGTAGCTATAGCGCCTTCCGTAGTCAAAATAGGCAGCGGTAAAGGTGGGATCGTATTGATCCATAAAGGCATACGGCCCATAGTCAAAACTCTCTCCGGTGATCGACATATTGTCGGTATTGAGGACGGCATGGCAAAAGCCCACCGACATCCACTGGGCGGCTAGGTCAGCAACCCGCTCGACTAGCTCTGCATAAAACCGGGCATAGCGCTCTTGAGGATCGGCAATGGTTTGCAGTGAAGGGTAATAGACCTCAATCACATGGTTGAGCAGGGTTTGAATCAGATCGGGGCGATCGATAAACCCCAATCGCTCAAAGGTGCCAAACCGAATATGGGAACGATTAAACCGCACCATCACGGACGAGCGCGTGGGGGAGGGTTCATCCCCGCGCCAGAGTGATTCCCCAGTTTCGATCAGGCTCAGACAGCGAGAGGTATACACCCCAAGGGCATGCAACGCCTCTGAGGCCAGCACCTCACGCACGCCACCTTTGAGGGTTAGGCGACCGTCGCCGCCACGGGAGTAAGGGGTAGTACCGGAGCCCTTAGTACCGAAATCATACAGTTCGCCATCAAGGCCGCGCACCTGAGCGTAGAGAAAGCCGCGACCGTCGCCTAGATAGGGATTGTATTCGCCAAATTGGTAGCCGTGGTATCGCAGAGCCAGAAGGGGTGATCGAGCCTGAAATTTACCAAAGGCGTCGATAAAGTTGCGATCGCTTACCTGGCCTGAGATCAGGTTAAGTTTGGTGAGTAAGTTATCGTTCCGAAAGCGTAGCGTATGCTGTGGAAACTCAGCTGCAGTAACCACATCAAAATACTCATCGCCAAGGGATTCTAAAGCAGGCTCATAGATGAGTTGATGAAATGGATTGGGGCTATCAGCCATGGGATTACCCGCCATCGGGTGCACGAGCGGATTAATGATCGACGGATGTTACGCGCCATAACTTGAGCACATCGGCCATTTTGCGAATCTGATTGAAAGTTTGATTGAGCTGGGTATGGTCTTTGACATCTAGCCCCAAATCGATCTCGGCCACCTGGCCTGGAAACGTCTTAACCGCCGCCTTGTGGACGTTAATCTTAAGGTCTGATAAGTGGGACAAAATATCTTTGAGCACCCCGACCCGGTCAATTACCTCAATTTTGACCTGAACCGGGTAGGTGTGTGGGCGACCCGAATTAAACTCGGGCGAATTCCAACTGACAGGAATCAGGCGATCTCCGTCGACTTTTTCGATGTTGGGGCATTCTTGCTGATGAATCGCAATGCCGCGGCTGCCCAGGGTTACCACGCCAATGATGGGCTCCCCTGGCAGTGGATTGCAACACCTGGCGATATGGTGAACCAGCCCTTCTACCCCAGCAATGGGCGCAGTGCTGCCCTTAACGGTGGGGCGTGCAGTTTTGATAATGGACTTAGGGGTGGCGTTAATTGCCTCCACCAGATCAGAGTCCTTCACCTCTACGGGCTGTTGTGCTTTGACAATGTCTTGCAAACGGTTAACGACAGAATTTAACGTAATCTCGCCATAGCCTAAACCAGCAAGCAGGTCGTCTACATTTTGGTAGTTAAACCGCTGGGCAGCTTCTTGGGCTGGGGCCGATTTCAACAACGCTTCTAGACCGTCTTTACCCATGACCTTCTCAAGCATTTCACGACCACGGGCCATGTTTTCGTCATGGTTAGACCGTTTGTACCACTGACGAATGCGATTGCGTGCCCCCGCCGACACCACAAAGTTGAGCCAGTCCAGGCTAGGGTGACTACTCTTTTGGGTAAGAATTTCAACGATGTCCCCGTTTTGGAGTGGGGTATCGAGGGTAACAATGCGATCGTTGACCCGGGCACCACAGCAGCGATGGCCTACTTCAGTGTGAATGCGATAGGCAAAATCAACCGGTGTGGCGTTTCGACCCAGGGCAATCACATCCCCTTTGGGGGTAAAGACATACACTTCTTCGTCAAAGAGATTGTCTTTGACATCGCTCAGGTACTCCTGGGCATCTTTAAGGTCGCTCTGCCACTCCAGTAGCTGCCGCAGCCAGGTAAACTTTTCATCGTCGGCAGAGACCTGGGTATTGCTGTTACCAGTTTCTTTGTACTTCCAATGGGCGGCGATCCCATATTCAGCGATATGGTGCATTTCCACCGTGCGGATTTGTACCTCAATGGGTTTGCCGTAACTGCCAATCACCACGGTATGTAAAGACTGGTAGCGGTTTGCTTTAGGCAGACCAATGTAGTCTTTAAATCGGCCAGGGATCGGCCGAAACATGTCGTGGACAATGGCCAGGGCACGATAGCACTCGTCTTTATTTTCAACAATCAGACGAATAGCAGCGATATCGTAGATCTGATGAAAGTTTTTTTGCTGCCGCTCCATCTTGCGATAGATGCTGTGGAGATGTTTGGGGCGGCTGCTGACTTCGATGCAGTTGATGCCGGTTTGGGTGAGGTGCTCTTTTAAGCTATCGGCCACTTGTTTGAGCCGGGTTTCTCGATCGGCTCGCTTTTCAGAAATCAGGGATTGCAGCTCCCGATAAGCGTCTGTTTGCAGGTATTTAAATGAGAGATCTTCTAACTCCCACTTAAAACGTCCGATCCCAAGGCGATTGGCCAGCGGCGCAAAGATATCCATGGTCTCGCGAGCGATACGGCGCTGCTTTTCGGGGGCGAGGTGCTCAAGGGTGCGCATATTGTGGAGCCGATCCGCCAGCTTCACCACAATCACGCGAATATCTTGGGCCATGGACAAAAACATACGCCGAAAATTTTCTGCCTGGCGCTCTGTTTTACTGCGAAAGTTAAACTTAGATAGCTTGGTGACCCCCTCAACCAGCTGACGCACCTCTGGCCCAAAGTGCTCCTCGATTTCATCCGCTGTGACGTCAGTATCCTCAACCACATCGTGGAGAAACCCGGCTGCAATCATGGCGCTGTCCCCCCCCAGCTCACGCAGCAGCCCTGCCACAGCCACCGGATGGGCGATGTAAGGCTCGCCTGAGGCTCGCGTTTGCCCCTTGTGCAGTTGATAGGCAAACTCAAAGGCCCGGCAAACCAGCTGATTGTTATCCTTACAACCCGTTGATGTTGATGCTACCCCAGGGGTTTGAGTCTGCTCAATAATGCAGGTTTCTAGCCAATTGGGTAGCGGACAGTCAATGGGGATAGCGGGCGCTGTAACAGTCATGGCACTTCAGGAGGGTTGAGGGTGGATGTGTGTAAGACCATCGACGATACCCTTGCTTTAGATTTTAAAGCGTGGGATCAAGCTCGGCTACAGAAAAATCATCATACAGAGAGAAAAAAATAGAAAAAGTGGAAAACACACCGCTAACGCCTATGAGGCTTAACGCGATTAGCTCTAAATCGAACAAATGTACGACCAATGATTGTTTGTTAAGTGTTCGGGATCAATTAAAAGAGCTTGACCTAACGGTGGTAGGTTGTGCAATCACCAGGTTAAGAAACTACTTTACTATAGGTATTTTAGATTGATGTGAATCTTGATGTTTAATCCTGACTTTCTGAATCTAAGCGGTTTTTGAGCACTGTTTTTGGGAAGGTTTTAGAAATGGATGGAAAGGTTCTTTGCACGAAAAAGCACGCCCCCCATAGGGCAAAAAATGTATCCCAGGCAACAATCTTATATTTAATTCATAATAGATGTAAAGTGGTGCTTAGTGTTGCTAGAAAGGTGATTATTTCGGAAGGGATTTGGCCATGCAATCGTCGGAAACGCTCAAGGGAGCCCTTCAAGATTTTGAGCGTCAATTGGTTAGTCTGCAGGCGTCGCTAGCCCACGGTGCTGACTCTTTTGGCGAGTTGCAAACGGCGCTAGTTAGCTTGAATATGCTCTTTCAAACTCAAATACGGGCGCAGGTAATGGCTGGTATCCAGCAGTCGGACTCCGGGGTGTCAATCATCACCGAAATGCATCGACATTTGCGTCTTTTGGGGGTTGATCTCAATTTTTTACGGGCGGCTAAGCAATTGGCAACACAGCAACAACGGCAGCAATTGGTGGAGCAGCGGTTGGCCTCGCTCAAAGAATTTAGTCAAGGATTGCTCACCCTGATGCCGTGAACTTGCGGAATCATTTGGCGAGGTGGGCAAGTCGAATGGTTTAATACTGAAAGTGTTTTATGAAAGTATCGGGGCCAACAAGGGAGCCGACGCGGTGCGCTGTCCAAAAGATTTTGATGTCATTTTAGAAACCGGCCAACTGACGGAAGATCTATCCGCTGAGTGTTGCCCAATGTGTCAAGGCGCTTGGATCGAATCTGAAGATTATCAAAAGTGGCAAAGAAGCCAGGTTGATCTGAGTGAAAACTTAGACGATCTTCCCCTACCAAGTACCTTGGAGATTGACTATCGGCCCTCTCCATTGGATGGTCGAGCAGGGCTATGCCCTAATTGCGGTCATTATTTAGTCAGGGGACGGATTAATTTGCGCTCGACGGCTTTCTTTGTTGAGCGCTGTCCGGTTTGCAAAGGCATGTGGTGCGATCGCGGCGAGTGGGCAATACTCGAACAGCTTAAGCTAGACAGCCTGATCCCGCTGATTTTTACCGATGACTGGCAAACCCACATCAGAGCCAAAGAAGGTGAATACCGGGAAAAGCAGGCCACCATCGACAAGCTTGGCCACGAGATTGCCGAAAAAATATTTGAGCTAGCAAACCTTTTGGAAAAGCATCCTAACGGGGATTTTGGGGTGGCGTATTTGATGCGACGGTTTGAGACATAGGGGTAGAGAGTAGGGGTAGTGAGTAGTAGGGGGTGGGTAGGGGCAATCTCTTGTGGTTGCCCTGCGGCATCTGATATCACGTGGCTGTTCATACGCAATGGGAGAGAAAGGGCAATCGGTCATGGGGAAGAAATAGGAATTAAATGAGTAAGCCATTGCTAGCTGTAGAGGATTTTTGCGTCGCCTATCCAGGCCAGTCTACCTGGGCCGTCGATCAGGTTTCGTTCACCCTGCAGCCCGGTGAGAAGCTTGGCCTGGTGGGGGAATCGGGCTGTGGCAAATCTACCCTGGGACGGGCAGCCCTCCGGCTATTGCCCAACGGGTCGCGGATGGAGGGTTCGGCCACGTTTGAAGAGCAGTCAATCTTTGAGTTTTCCCCCGGCCGTCTGCGTCAGTTTCGCGGTGAGGCGGTGGCGCTGATCTTTCAAGATCCAATGACCCGACTTGACCCGCTGATGACCATCGGGGAGCACTGCATTGAAACCCTTTGCGCCCATCGCCCAGAGTTATCAAGGGCTGCGGCTAAGGAGATTGCGATCGCAACCCTGGCCTCAGTTAACCTGGACGCAAACCGCTGGAGCCAATATCCCCATGAGTTTAGCGGCGGCATGCGACAGCGGGTGGCGATTGCCCTGGCGCTGCTGCTCGACCCAAAAATGATTGTGGCCGATGAGCCCACCACCAGTTTAGATGTCACCATCTCGGCCCAAATTTTAGACCTGCTCACCGAGCTATGCGAAGCGCGGGGCATGGCGCTAATTTTAATCTCCCATGACCTGGCTTTGGTGGGGGAATATTGCGATCGCATCGCCGTCATGTATCAGGGCAAGCTGGTGGAGCTTGGCCCCACCGAGCAGGTGTTTTATCACCCCCAGGCTGACTACACCCGATCGCTGCTAGCAGCAGCACACCAGTTGCAAACCGAGGGGACTGAACGGTCTGCGGCTACCCTGGACCAAATTACCTCGACTGATAAACCCCTGCTCCATGTTCAAGATCTAGTAAAGCACTACACCATCGAGCAGAGGTTTCTAGCCAGGCTGTTTAACCAGAAACCCCCGGAAACGATTAAAGCGGTTGATGGCATCTCTGTGGATCTATATCCGGGGGAAATCCTGGGGTTGGTAGGGGAGTCGGGCTGCGGCAAAAGTACCCTGTCACGCGCGATTTTGCAGATTATCGCCCCCACCTCTGGGCGAGTAGAGTTTTTGGGCACAAATCTGGTAAACCTGTCGCGGGCAGCCCTCCAAGCCAAGCGGCGCGAGATTCAGATGATTTTTCAAGACCCCCACGCCTGCCTTAACCCGATGATGACTGTAGGTCGCGGCATCGCCGATCCGCTCTTAATCCACGGGCTGACCACCCATGCGGAAGCCCAAAAGCAGGTCCACGCCATGCTTAAACGGGTGGGTCTCACCCCCACCGACGATTACTACCATCGCTACCCCGGCGATCTCTCCGGCGGGCAGCAGCAGCGGGTCGCCATCGCCCGAGCCCTGATTACTAAACCCAAACTGGTGATCTGCGATGAGCCGGTGAGTATGCTTGACGCCAGCGTGCAGGCCCAGGTGCTGGCTTTAATGCTTGAGCTCAAGGAAGAATTGGAGCTGACCTACTTGTTTATTACCCATGATTTGTGGGTGGCAAGGTTTTTATGCGATCGCATCGCCGTCATGAACGGCGGCAAAATCGTCGAACTCGGCCCCACCGATCAGCTCTTTACCAATCCACAGCATCCTTACACGAAAACCTTACTGGCAGCCGCACCCCTGCTGGCTAAACAAGCATCTTGAGACTGGCTTTACCAAATTCTTCGAATAGCATAAGCATCAAAAACGCTGTCCGTTCCAACAATAGGAAGCTTTTCAGCTATTGCTTGGGCAATAATCAAACGATCAAACGGATCTCGATGATGCATTGGCAATTGAGCAACAATCGAGAGATGGGCAACTTCAATCTTCAAAAGCTGAATGTCATTTAGCTGTAGCTGAGCCGGGAAAAGCGTATCGAAGGGATTAGATAGCTTTAATTTACCCAGTTGGTACTTAATAGCAATTTCCCAAAGGCTGGCAATTCCCATCAATACTTGATTATCGCCATTTTCAATGGTTGATCGAGCAAAATCGCTCAGTTTAGGATTATCGTCTATGAACCATAAAAAGCTGTGGGTATCTAGAAGAACTTTCATTCCATATATTCTCTGAAGTCTTCCAGCGGTTCATCAAAATCGTCTGACATCTGAATTAACCCACGAGCTGAACCGGCTTTACGAGGTTGTTTACGTTGCTCCGTTTGGTCTTCAGCTTTTTGATTCAGGGTCAACAAAAAGTCAACAAAGTCATTAACTAACTTGACAAGGGGTTCTGGAAGTTGACGAATCTTGTCAATTGCAACGTCGTGGAGAGTCATCATGCTTGCTGTCAATTTCCCCTCAATCATATCTGGCATATCTGGAATGCCAGTGGTTTTTAGAACAGCAGAGCCCGCCAACCACAGAAAACCGTACCAGAGTAGGACGGTTTTCTGTTGAGCCCGGAGGCTAGCAGCCCTGTTAGGCTATTACTAATACGCTAGAACTAACGCTAAAACTTTTTAGTAATGACAGGGAGCCGATGTTATGCCGGTGAAAGACACACGACCGCCGCGTTCTCGGCAGATTACCAATTGGGTATTTTTGATTCTCAGTGGTCTGCTTTTCCTCAACGCACTATCTCCATTTTTCTTGGGTACGCCCACCCCCAAGGAGCCCTACAGCATGTTTATCCACCACGTCCAAGAGCATGAGGTGGTGCGAGCGTCGGTCGGCCAAAACGAAATTCGCTATCAGCTCAAGGGCGACGTGGGGGAGCCCGGTCAGCTCTACTCAACCACGCCCATTTTTGACCTGAAGCTGCCCGACCTGCTAGAAGCCAATGGGGTTGAGTTTGCCGCGACCCCACCGCCTAAGAACCAATGGTTTACCAGCCTGCTGAGCTGGGTAATCCCACCGCTGATTTTCGTAGGCGTGTGGCGTTTCTTTTTGGCACGGGGGGGTGGCGGTGCCGCAGGAGCCCTTTCGATTGGCAAGAGCAAAGCCAAAGTATACGCCGAGGATGAAGCGACAAAAATCACCTTTAATGATGTGGCTGGGGTTGAGGAAGCCAAGACCGAACTGGTTGAGATTGTAGACTTTCTCAAAACGCCCAAGCGGTTTACCGATATTGGAGCCAAAATCCCTAAAGGGGTACTGCTGGTGGGTCCGCCGGGAACGGGTAAAACTTTACTGGCAAAAGCTGTTGCAGGCGAAGCCGGGGTTCCCTTTTTTAGTATTTCAGGCTCTGAATTTATTGAGCTGTTTGTTGGGGTAGGCTCCTCTCGAGTGCGCGACTTGTTTGAGCAGGCTAAGAAGCAGGCCCCCTGCATCATCTTTATTGATGAGCTAGACGCCATTGGCAAGTCCCGTAGCAGCGGCGGTTTTTACGGCGGCAACGATGAACGGGAGCAAACCCTGAACCAGTTACTCACCGAAATGGACGGGTTTAATGCCGGTGAAAACACCATCATTGTGCTGGCAGCAACCAACCGCCCCGAAATCCTGGACCCCGCACTGCTGCGTCCAGGCCGATTTGACCGCCAGGTGCTGGTCGATCGCCCAGACCTCAAAGGTCGCGAGGCTATTCTGAATATCCATGCCAAGGAAGTGAAGCTGGGGGACGATATTGATCTCAACGAGATCGCAACCCGCACCCCTGGTTTTGCCGGGGCAGACTTGGCGAACCTGGTCAATGAAGCCGCCCTGCTAGCTGCCCGCAATAACCGCCAGGCAGTCGCCCAGGCCGACTTTGCCGAGGCCATCGAGCGAGTGGTCGCTGGTTTAGAGAAAAAAAGCCGGGTGCTCAATGAAACCGAGAAAAAGATCGTGGCTTACCACGAAGTCGGCCACGCCATGGTGGGGGTGCTCATGCCCGGAGGCGATCAAGTCGCCAAGATCTCGATTGTGCCACGCGGTATGGCCGCCCTGGGTTATACGTTACAGCTGCCCACCGAAGATCGGTTCCTACGGTCTGAGGCGGAGCTAAAAGGTCAGATCGCCACCCTGCTGGGGGGCCGCTCCGCCGAGGAAGTCGTGTTTGGCTCGATTACCACCGGAGCCTCGAACGATCTGCAGCGAGCCACCGATGTAGCGGAGCAAATGGTCACCACCTACGGCATGAGCGACGTGCTAGGCCCCCTTGCCTACGAACGGGGTCAGCAAAACACG
>JBCBQD010000154.1:0-13218 GCA_039820425.1 Cyanobacteria bacterium J06635_1 | reverse complement strand
AACGCATCTCCTCAATTGATAGCACCCTGGGTCAGGCGCTGATTCAAAACGAGGGCCAACTCCAAGAAATTAAAAGCCGCATCAGCCAGCTAGAGCAAACCCTCAAATATCAGGTGCTGACCGCCCCGGTCGGGGGCACCGTGTTTAACCTCAAGGCAAACCAACCCGGCTATGCCGCCAACTCTACCGAGCCTATCCTCGAGATTGTGCCCGAAGATAAGCTGGTGGCTCGGGTGTTTGTGCCCAACAAAGATATCGGCTTTGTCAAACTTGGCCAAACCGTCGATGTGCGGATTGACGCCTTCCCGTACAGCGAGTTTGGCGATGTGGATGGCAAAATCCTCAGCATTGGCTCCGATGCCCTACCTCCGGATGAGGTTTTCCCGTTTTATCGCTTCCCGGTGGAGATTGAGCTAGACAGCCAAACCCTTGACTCAAATGGGACTGAGCTGGTGCTGCGCTCAGGCATGTCGCTTAATGCCAATATCAAACTGCGCAAGCGTCGCGTCATTACCTTCTTTAGCGATCTGTTTGTGAAGAAGCTTGATAGCGTACGGTCTGGCGGGTAGTGCTACATTCATGTCAACCCGAATGATTTCGGTTAAATGCCCCCAATGTCAGCAGATTTTTATCGAGTGGCAAACGGAGGCAGTGGGTGCAAATCCAGACTATACCCCCACAGCGGTGTGCTCCAAGTGCGGCGCAAAGGTGCAGTTGCGCGATTTGGTCTTGCGCAGTGGGGTTTATCAAAACTAACCCTCACGGATTCCTCACGATCATTTTCTAGGCTTGCTCTAGACGATGTTCGGAGGCACCGCCATTGGTCCCCTATCCAACCCGCTCTGCTGTAGCCACCCCTGCGGTCTTTCGTGCCGAGCAGGTGAGCAAAATCTATCGGATGGGTGAGGTGACGGTGCAGGCTCTGAGGTCCGTCGATCTGGAGCTGTACGAACGCGAATTTGTGGTGCTGCTAGGGCCGTCGGGCAGTGGCAAATCGACCCTGCTGAATATTCTGGGGGGGCTGGATGTGCCCTCCGGTGGACATGTTTATTTTCATCAGCAAGACATTACCCGCGCCAGCGAGCGTCAGCTGACCCACTTTCGCCGGGAGGCGGTGGGGTTTGTCTTTCAGTTTTATAATCTCATCCCCAGCCTGACCGCCCGAGAAAACGTCGCCCTGGTGACTGAGATTGCCGAAAACCCGATGTCGCCAGAGGAGGCGCTGACGCTGGTGGGCCTGGGGGAGCGGCTAAACCATTTTCCGGCCCAGCTGTCCGGGGGTGAGCAGCAGCGGGTGGCGATCGCACGGGCTATTGCGAAACGCCCCGAAGTGCTGCTGTGCGATGAGCCCACCGGAGCCCTGGATTACACCACCGGCAAGCTGGTGCTCGAAACCCTGGAGCGGGTTAACCAAACCTTTGGCACCACCACCGTGGTGATCACCCACAACGCAGGGATTGCGGCGATGGCCGACCGGGTGATTACGATGCGCAGCGGTGCGATCGCAACCATTCACACCAACCCCACTAAAGTGTCGCCATCGGAGCTGGAGTGGTGATATGAAAGCCATCGACCAAAAACTCTGGCGAGATCTCTGGAAAATGCGCGGTCAGGGCATCGCCATTGTGCTGATCGTGGCCTGCGGCATCGCCAGCCTGATCACCATGATGAGCGCCTATGCCTCGCTGCAGCTCTCCCAAGATGCCTATTATGCCCAGTATCGCTTTGCCGATGTGTTTGCCCAACTGGAGCGGGCTCCTAATAGCCTCACGACTCAAATCGCTCAGCTCCCTGGGGTGCAGCAGGTGCAAACGCGAGTGGTCAAGGATGTCAATCTGGATGTACCCCGTTTAAATGAACCCGCCACCGGACGACTGGTCTCGATTCCCGAAACCCATCCCCCCAGCTTGAATGCGCTACATATCCGCCAGGGACGCTACATCGAGCCCGGTCGCACCGGGGAGATATTGGTGAGCGAAGCCTTTGCCCTAGAAAATCAGCTCACCGTTGGTGACGACCTGGGCGCTGTGATCAACGGGCGCTGGCAGTCGCTACACATTGTCGGCCTGGCCCTGTCTCCGGAATATATTTACGAAATTCGCGGGACCGACATTCTCCCTGACAACCGCCACTTTGGGGTGATGTGGATGGGACAAGAGGCTCTGAGCACCGCCTTTGATATGAAAGGGGCCTTTAACGATGTCACCCTGAAGCTGGCAAGGGGTGCAAACGAGAGCGACGTGCTGTTCCGTCTGGATCAGGTACTCGACGACTACGGTGGGCTGAGTGCCGTAGCCCGAGAAGATCAAATTTCCAATCGATTTATCACCGACGAAATCAAAGGACTGCGGGGCTCTGCCATAATTATCCCCACCATTTTTCTCGGCATTGCCGCTTTTTTGCTGAACCTGCTGCTGGCCCGACTGATCAACACCCAGCGCGATCAGATCGCCGTCCTCAAAGCCTTTGGCTATACAAATCAAGCGGTTGGGCTGCACTATCTGAAACTGGTAATAGTGGTGATGACCCTGGGGTCATTGCTGGGGATTGGCATTGGCCGCTGGTTTGGCGGTGCGGTCACCCAAAACTACGGCAACTTTTACCATTTCCCGGTGCTGCGGTACCAGATGGGGGGCGGGCTGATTGTCGTGTCTGTGTTGGTTAGCTGGGGGGCCGCCCTGCTGGGCACCTTTAACGCCGTCCAAAAGGCGATCAACCTGCCCCCGGCGGAGGCCATGCGCCCGGAGCCCCCGGCCCAGTTTCGCCCCACCCTGATTGAGAAAATGGGGCTACAGCAGTGGTTCTCCCCCGCCGGACGGATCATTCTGCGCCATTTAGAACGCCGACCCATTCAGGCATTTCTCTCTGCATTGGGGATTGCCTTTGCCGTGGCAATTTTGCTGGTGGGGCGCTACTCCGGCGACGCCATTCACTACCTGATTGATTTGCAGTTTCGCACCATCCAGCGAGAAGACATCACCCTGGTATTCAACCAGGTCAAGTCCAATCGCGCCCGTTACGACCTTACCCACCTGCCTGGGGTGATGCAGATCGAACCATTTCGGGTGGTGCCGGTCAGGCTGCGGTTTGAGCATCGTACCTACCGCACCGCGATTACGGGGGTGCCGCCAGGGGCCGCGTTGCACCGGCTGATCGACCGCCACTGGCAATATGTGCAGCTCCCGCCCGAGGGGTTAGTGCTGTCCTCCAAGTTGGCGGAGCTATTGCATTTAAATCTGGGCGATACGGTCACTGTCGAGGTCCTCGAAGAAGAACGACCCACGTTGCAACTGCCTATCTCTGGACTGGTGGATGAAATGGTGGGCATTTCCGTCTACATGGATATCCATGCCCTCAACCGGGTCATGCAAGAAGGGTTTACCCTTTCCGGGGCCTACCTCAAAGTGGATACGCACCAGCTACAGCCCCTCTACACAACCCTCAAAGAGATGCCCGCCATCGCTAGCGTCACCCTCAGACAAAACGCCATCGATCGTTTTGAGGAAACCATCGCCGCCAGCCTGGGCATCTTTACCGCCGTGATTACCCTGTTTGCCTGCATCATTGCCTTTGGGGTGATCTACAACGCCGCCCGCATTGCCCTCTCAGAGCGTAGCCGAGAGCTGGCCACCCTGCGCATTATTGGCTTCACCCAGGACGAAATCGCCGTGATCTTGCTGGGCGAACAGGCGATTTTGCTCCTGTTTGCCATCCCCATCGGCATTGGCATCGGTCTGGCCCTGATCGCCCTGATGATCTCAGCCTACGACACCGAACTCTATCGCCTGCCCCTAGTGATTACCCGCCCCACCTATACCTTTGCCCTGACCATGATTTTCACCTCTGCGATCGCATCCGGCTGGCTGATCCGCCGTCAGCTCAACCACCTCGATCTGATTGCCGTCCTCAAGACCCGCGAATAAGGAGACCCCCATGGAAAACCAACCCATCCCTTTCCAAACCGAGGCTCCCTCTGCCCCCCCTACCCCCTCTGCCCCCCCTGCCCAACCCGGAGGTCGCACCGGAGGTCGTCGACGCCTCAAACTCCCCAAACCCTGGCCCTACTTCCTAGCTGGCCTGGGCGGTGTCATCTTGATCGGCTGGTTATTAAGACCTTCCCCCATTGCCGTAGACCTGGCCACGGTCGAACGCGGCCCCCTCCAGGTCACCCTCGCCGCCGAAGGCAAAACCCGCGTCCGCGATCGCTACATAGTCTCTGCCCCCGTTGCCGGACGTCTCGCCCGAATTGACCTCGACACTGGAGATACGGTCGAAAAAGATACCCTCGTTGCCCAGCTCGATCCGCTGCCCTACGACAGCGAGGTGCGCTCAGCCCAGGGTCGCCTTCAGCAGCTCCAGGCAGAGCTGGCCGGGGTCGAAACCCAGCGCCCCAAAACCGCAGCCCTCGATCAGGCCCAGGCCAGAATCCAGGCAGCCCAGGCCAATCGACAAGCCGCCCAGGCCCAGGTCACCCAGGCCCAGGCCGATTTAGCCCAGGCCAGCCGCGACCGGGCGCGATCACAATCCCTATTCACCGACGGGGCCATCTCCCGCCAGCAGCTCGAAGCCGATCAGCTTACCGAAACCCGCCAACAGCAGGAGCTTGAGGCGGCTCAGGAGCGGTTAGAGGGTGCGATCGCAGACGCCCAAGCCGCCGCAGACGCCCTCACCGTGCTCCAGGCAGAACGCAGCGACCCCGATTATTTACTCGACGCCTACCGGGCTCAAATCATGGGCGTCGAAGCCGAGCTGGCCAATTTAGCCGATCAGGCCCAGCGCACCAACATTGTCGCCCCTGCCGCCGGTAAAGTACTGCGCCTCTATCAAGAAAGCGCCGACTTTGTGCAAGCCGGTGCGCCTCTGGTAGAAATGGGTGATCCGACTGATTCAGAACTGGTCATCGACATCCTCTCCACCGATGCCGTGCAGGTCCAGCCCGGAGATCGCGTCACCCTAGAGCAACAGGGTGCAGGCATCCCTCCCTCAGCCACGGTTCGATATGTAGAACCCTCCGCCTTTACAGAAGTCTCCGCCCTCGGCGTCGAAGAACAACGGGTTAACGTCATCGCTGATTGGTCAGCGCCCCCCACCCGCCTGGGCGACGGTTACCGTGTTGACACCCAGATTGTGGTTTGGTCCTCAGACGAGGTGCTCAAAGTCCCCGTCAGCGCCCTCTTTCGTTGTCAGCAAGCCTGGTGTGTTTTTGTCGCTCACCAGGGTCAGGCCCAACAACGTGAGATCACCATCGACCAGCGTAATGCCCTCGAAGCGGTTGTCAAATCCGGGCTACAGTCAGGCGATCAGGTTGTTCTATATCCCCCCGACAACCTGAATGACAGGCAGGCGATCAAAGACCGATAGCTGTAGGAGCGAGATCACCTCCATTCGTTTCAACTTTAAGAAGATGTCCCTTGTCGCATAGACTATCCAGCCCTCATCCTAAATCCTTCTCCCAGATCTGGGAGAAGGACTTTGAGAGTAGAAACTTTCTTTTGCCAAATGAATCCCTATAAAGGGTAAAAATCCCGTCTTATGGGGCTTTGCCCCCTTCTCCCAAATTTGGGAGAAGGGGGCTGGGGGATGAGGGCCAGTGGGTCACTTCACCCCTACAGCCAATTCCCCAACAACACATAGGCTGACCAGTAAATCGGATGTCGATACTTCCGATTATTGAGCAAGCTAAGCTGAGCCTGTCGTAGTGCCTCAGCCCGCGTTGTATTTGGCTGATCGAGCTGCTGATAAAACTGATCAACCAGTTCCGAAGTCGCCTCATCATTCACCGACCAAAGCGTTGCCAATGTACTGCGCGCCCCGGCCCTCACCGCAGTGCCTGCCAACCCTAACCCAGCTCTTTTATCACTGGCCGCAGTCTCACAAGCACTGAGTACCAACAGCTCGATCGGGTCTTTCTCCTGAGCCGGCTGGCCTTGCAGCGTACGGTGCAGGTCTGTCACATTGATCCGATCATCCCAGGCTAAAATAAATGTCTCTTCAGAGCGAGAGCTAAACTGCCCGTGGGTGGCAATGTGAATAATCGGGAAAGCCGTTTCCTGAAGCTCAGTTTTGAGCGCGTCACGGGTAAAGGCCTGATTCAATAGCGTTTTACCCCCCGCAACCGCTGTCTCAATCGCCTCAATCTCTGAGGCCACATAGGAGAGCGGGGCAAACCCATCACGGCTCTCAGAGATGCCAGCAGCCAGCACTTTCAGATCTTGTCTAGGCAACGGCTTAGGATCCAAAAGCTTGAGCCCCGGCGTCAGGGCAATCCCATAATCCTCAACCAAAAAGTGTTCACCATCATGCAGGGCCGCCATGGGAATATTTTTCAGTGCCCCGTCTAAGACAAACGCCAGGGTTTTCACGTTGCTGGCTTTGAGTTGGGGTTCTAATGGGCGGACGATCCAATCATAAAGCTGTTGCCCAAGCGGCAGATACTCCCTGCGACTGCGGATCACCAACCGCTTTCTAAACTCTTCGATAACAAACTCCAATCTCTCCTGGGGCAATGGGGTAGAGTAATACTGCAGAGGCTGCTGCGGCAACCGCAGGATCACATCCAAACGATTGCCTAAGATCACTGGATAAAAAATCGCAGCCTGTTGATCAATACTCTCAATATCGACGGGTTTGACATCGAGGCAGGCTTCCTTAAAAAAGTTGTCTAACTCCGCTAGCTGCAGCGACTCCACCACATCCCGTGCCTTTGATAACCGCGCCTGGTCGATTGCCTGGTCTGGTTGCAGCAGCAGATCCACAAACTCTCGGTAAACCGGCTCAACGTTATTGCGAAAAGAAAACTGGATATCTGAGTCAATGGCCACCAGATCTCCCCGCAGGGTACTCAATGTCTCAATCGCTTTACCATAAGCGTCAATGGCAGGTTCTGTCTTGGCTTGTTTGCGCAAGATCCGACCCAGTTGCCACTGCCATTGATAGGCAATGTCGGCTGCATTGATTACTTGAGAGATATGCAATGCCTGGTTTGTGAGGTCCTGGGCATCTCCCCACTGCTGAGTTTCTTCGTAAATGTTGCCCATGGTTCCCAGGGCATAGGCTTCTGCCCGCCGATCGCCAATGGCTTGAGCTTGCTGTACCGCCTTTGCTAAAAGCTGTGCAGATGGTTGCCAGTTGGGCGCTTGGGCAATCTCTGCCCCCAGGGTGGCATAGGCTTTATTGAGACGCATCAAGCTGCGACCTAAGCTGACATAACCATAGATAACGGTGCGATTGGGGGGCAACTGATCGAGCTGAGCTTTTATTTGCTCACTCAAAACCTCCACCCTATACCACTGACCAATCTCTATACGGGTTCTGAGCTCAGCCAGTTGGATGAGCGCTGTCGTCTGGGGTGAAGTGGGAATGCCTTGAGCTTGTTGATAGTATTTCAGGGCAACTGAATATTGTTCTTGAGTTAACGCGTTATTGCCCAAACTCAAAAGAGTTGCGCCTATCTCCTCATCAGATTGCAGGGCTTGGGCCACTGCTAAACTTTCTTCTAGGGTCGCCTCCGCTTGCTGATGGTTGCCGAGCAAACGCAATACATTTCCCAGTCGTCGTAGAGCGACCACTTTTAAGGATGAAGCAGGTTGACTATCTAGCTGGGCTGCAATGGGGGCCAGGGTCTCCTGGGTACGACGATAAAAGCCGAGACTGTACAGTGCATGAGCTTGATTGATTTGCGATCGCAACTCCCCCGCTTGATCCCCAATTTGCCCATAGACAACCGCCGCCTGCTGCCAACTCTCTAACGCGCTTTCTGCCTGCCCCAGGCTTAGCTGCAGACCCCCTTGAGTATTCAGCAATTGGGCCAAGACTCGCTGTACCATAGGCTGATCGCTAGCCTGCTGACTCAATCGCTGGCGACTATCGGCCAAGGCCTGCTGAGCGCTAGACCAGTCACCCAGGGCCTGATACGCCAGGACCAGGTTATTCAAAACCCTTGCCTCGGCCAGGCTATCACCCTGAGCCATATAGCTTTGATAGGCTGCTTGCCAGGCCACTACCGCTGCTGCAAATTCACCATTTTGATAAAGCTGGTTGCCCCGCTGCTCTGCCGGGAGGCCAGGATCAGTAGAGATGGCTGAGGCAGAAACGGCTGGGGTAGAAATGGTCGAAGTCGGTTGGGAGGACGCAAACGAGGGCACGGCCACACTTGACAAGGCCATGGAAATCAGAAAACCCAACAGCATCAACAGCAAGGACACTAGCTGACGGCGATCTTTTGGGCTTAGCAGCATGGGCTTTAAATCCATAGTAATGTTAGTCAGTCCCTAGCCATAGCGTCCCTGACAGTTAGCGTAGGGTAATGCGGCAACACTGGATGCCAAACCCTGAACCTCCGCTGTCAGTATGATGTCGCCTGCATCGTTGGCATACCACCCTTGGGCCTCAATGAGCTGATGGGGCTCTGTCATGTCTGGTAAGTTAAGCTCGGGTCGCTGTTGTGCCTCAAACTCATTTGGCCAGTCTGAGGTCCCCAAATCAACCAGCGGGCTGTCTGCCTCCGAGACTTCACCGGGGTTGATGGGAATGCCCCCCCGACCGGTGAGCACAAACTGATTATTGTCAAGATCACCGCACTGCGACACCACTAAAGATGACGGCTCAAGTGGCCCATTAGTCAACTCAACAAGCCCCTGAGCCTCATCTGACAAGGGTTGTTCAATCGCCACCTCACCATCAAAACCAAACTCAGAGCTGGCATCAATGTCATTGGTGCCATTACCTGGTACAGCCCGCCCTGGGGCAATGCCCAGCAGCCCTGAGCTGGCGATGTTGATATTGCCCCCACGCCCCTGGACTGCATTGGCAATAACATCGGTATCTCCATTCGGCAACGTGATAATAAATCTGGCGTCGATATCAATGTTGCCGCCATTGCCCTCACCATTGCCAAAGCCTGCTGTCGTAGAGATCAGGCTATTGTTGCGCAGCAACAACGTATCGACATTTTGCAACCGCAGGTTTCCCCCATTGCCTGACGCGGCCTCCGCCGTAATTTGCGCCTGGTTATCAAGGGATACTCTACTAGCATCAATAGTCAGATTACCTGCATTACCCGTACTCAGGCTATCAACGGCTACCTGGGCTCCATCTCTAAGAGATAGCTCGTTGGTGTTGACTTGCAAGTCTCCCCCGTTGCCCGTTGCCACCTGCCCAAAACCGGCAATCCCAGATGATGCAAATAAACCGCTAGATAAGTCAGACTCAAAAAATGTACTGCCCATACCGCTTATTTCGATGGCACTTGACGCATTAACTGTCAGCGTCCCACTTTGCCCTGTACCGAAGGTTGCAGCTTGCACCTGAGCCCCATCACGAAGTATTAACTTCATAGTGTTGATAGTTACATTGCCACCATCACTAGGGCTATCTGTTGAGGAAGTAATTAAGGTTGTTACAGAGTCACCCGTTCCTTCTAGCTCGACGGATTCTGAGACGTTTATCAGCAACTCACCTCCTGAACCAATCCCACTCGTCCCCCCAGCTATGACGGCACCATCTCTCATAACTAATCGCTGTGTCTCAATGACTAGATTGCCACCATTCCCGGAACTACCTGGAAATACTGTAAAAAAGACGCCACTTAAATTACCTAGAAGCTCAAAAGATTCTGAAGCTTCTAGCGTAATATCTCCAGAATCAATGGCTCCTAGTGTGAAATTCAAAATTGCAGATCTATCAGTAATTGCTATGTTATTGCCTCTAGCATTGAGACTTCCACCTTCACCACTAACATCCAGCACAGATTCTTGGATGAGGCTAATATCTCGGAAATTTTGCTCATCCGAATACCCTGTAACCCATCCTTGTTCAGCAGGAACTAGACTTACAGTACTATTAGGGGTAACACTGCCCAATTCAATGTGTCCCCCAGAAGCTGTTAAATTACCACCTTCAAGGAGTAAATCACCACCCACAAAAGTGATTGTTTGATTATCTTGAACAGATAGCCCAACAGGGTCCCCAATAAAATTCACAGCACCTGCAGGACTTGCATCAGATTGGTTGACAATTGAGCTTGCCATATTCCCAAACTGCAGTCCTGTGGGCATTCTAATGCTCAGCAATGGAGAATTATTCGGCGTTTGAGTCGCACTGAATTGTTCACCATTATCAAAAAGTACCTTTTCTGCAGTGCTGGCTACAAAAGACCCTCCAACATTTAAGAATGCATTTGGGCCAAAGATAATGCCGTTGGGATTAATGAGTAATAAGTTAGCATCGCCACTTGCCCTGATGACACCGTCGATATCGGAAATTGAGTCGCCCGTAACGAGACCTACTATATTTTGGACTGATACGCCATCAAACATGACGGAGCCAGCGGGTGGAACAGAAAAGCTGGCAAATCGGTGAAGTTGGTTGCCATCAATCAAAAGTCCTCCGTCAACCACAAAATTTGTAGCGTCGGTTGATGTGACCAGACTATTAGTTGGCAAGGCACTATCGGGAATTACTTGGCCATAGACTGCGGATGAAAACCCTAACGTAGCTAAAAGTGTGCCAAATCGTAGTACAAGGCCTTTAGTGCAGAAACTCTTTGAAAAATAAATAGGGAAGACCATATTTCCAGCAATTGACCCTCAACCCGGCAGGCGTCTTAGATCCAAAAATATACAGAAACAGTCTTCCCTGAACGAAATGCGAAGTAGATCAAAAGGCAAACATCAAATTATTTCTTAATGATGCAAGCTTTGGGGGCAAGGATATGAAGGGGGCTTTCCAACTAAGCTGGTATCTCTCAAAAAGAGTGTGCTACGGGGCAAAGCATCCTATGGCATCTGAATGATTGAAGCCTTGCTGGATATGCGACGAAGCAACCCGCAGGGCACATTAATTTGACAACGCTCTTTCAGCCACTAAACATCTTGCTATTAGCAACGCCAGCCAAGGCCAGGAATCCAGCGGCAGCCCTTATTCTGAGCATCGGGCTTAGCATCTTCCCCTAGGTTAACAGTGGTTGCCTTGCTTTCAAGAGTGCTGCTAGATTGCTCAGCTCTGACCGCAGCGGGCAAAGAAACGGTAGCAGAAACGATTGCACCAAGTGCAATGGACGCAATGATATTGAGTTTCATGATGTTCTGAAATCCTGATGGTAGGTAGTTGTAGAAATGAAACCAAATGACCTTTAGGGTCGCTTTAGTCTCATGATGTAGAAAACGCAACACAACTAAATGACCTGTAACGGTCCTTTGGCTATGTGATGTAGAAAATGCACCAAAATCAAGAAACTGTTTAAGGTTCTTAATTTCATTGAGGTGATATTAAATCGAACTGCCTGGGTGAGTCTAGGGGGTGTTTGTGGGGAAAACACTTACGTGCGTAGAGTCTCACGGATCTTGATCCCCGTGAGATCACGCAAAAAAAGCAAGAGATGTCCTAAAGTCATGTCGGCTAAATGGCTGATAACTACGCATATTCGCCTATAAACCCCTGAAGTTATAGGTACAGAGGCAAATACTCTGGCGGGAGGTATTGAGATTTACCTATTAAAAAACCTGATGTCTTTAACTTTGATTTTTTACGTGGTTTCACGTATCGTGGGACACATAAAATAGCTGTTTCAAACGCTTTACTACCCCTGACGTTTGATATGTAGGACAACTAAAGATGAAGTTCTGAATGCTTAGGCAGCCGACAAACTGCAAAAAAGTTAGTTTTCTTCACGAATATCACAAGAGTTCAGTCATACTACGGATTTTGAATTGGTCAATTATGTAGTTGAATTTAAAACGAGCGTTTAAACAAGCGGTTTTTTCTGACCCGTTGATAAAAGCCCTTTAAAGCATCTATCGAATTTGCGAGGATATACTTTAGTTCTCGCAAACGCTCTTAATCAGGGTGATAAGGGGGATTTGCGTATCCCTACTGTTTATACATCGGCTCCGCTGTCTCCAAAATGGGGATGTGGGGAGACGGGCATAGCTGCATCTCTACATAACTAAATTGATCGAAGGGTGTACCGATATTTAATCGTTCCACCCCTGTAGGATATTCAGCGGGAACAAACGCTATGGCTCGAAGCAGCAAAATTTATCAGATTGCGATCGCAATCACGTTGGGCAATCTCCTAAGCTTAGGATTGGGGGTTGCGCCTGGTGTCGCAGATTCCAACGATGGTGAAGAATTATCTCAAGGGCTCCCCGGTCGCCGCATCGGTGGAGGGACTCGGACTCCGGATGCGTCTTTTAGTCACGAACAGCAGCCTCTAACGGCGCTGATGCCTGACAGCAACTTGGGGGTTGTGACGGCAGAGCATCCAGATTTACTATTTTATGTGCCCCAGGCAGATGGGCCGCAGAAGATTGAGTTTGTGTTGCGCAACGCTGATGATGAATTGGTCTATGACACCACTTTTCAGATGTCTGCCCAGGGTGGGATGGTCAGCATAGGCCTGACTGACCCAGATCAGCTACCTGAGCTGGCCCTCAATCAAGACTATCAGTGGTATTTTTCGATCGTGGCAGAGGATCGAGCCAAAGACATTTCTGTAGACGGCTGGGTCCGCCGGGTCGAACTAAATGACTGGATTGCTCAGCAAGGTTTGGGACAGGCGTTAGCTGCCCGCATCGCAGATGCGTCTGGGCTAGAGCTGGCCAGGCTGCTTTATCAAGAGGCTGGCCTATGGAGCGAGGCTGTTTTGATTTTGAATGAGCTAAGGTTATCTCAACCCAGCAGCTTGGCAATTCTGACCGAGTGGGAAACGCTATTAGAAACGGTGGGGCTAGAAAATATTGGGCAGGAAACGTCTTCTGGGGTATTCCTCGCGCGCCACTAGGATCGGGGTTGATGGGTGGCTCATCTTTGTGTGATCGCACAAAACAGTATTGTCGGCATTAGCTCAGTATCTCGTTATGTCTTGGCATCTTTTATAGATTGAGGCTTGGTCAAACCAAGCCTCGATTTTGAGTTGTGTATTAGCCTGCCCTTTGGTATGGGAGGCAGCCAGCCAGAATTTCGGATTACATCAGCGGTTGCTCAATTCTGAAAGATAGGAGCTGGAGTTATAGGCGTTGGGGTTAGATATCGAGGCGCATCCCTCAACAAGGCCTCCGCTGCCTCAGGGGGAAGGGGCTTCGCAAAAAAGTACCCCTGACCATATTCACAATCTAGATCGCGCAGCTTTTGGGCCTGACTTTCGGTTTCTACCCCTTCAGCCACGACCTTCATGTTCAAGTTGTGACCCAGGGCAATGATCGTTTTGACAATTTCTGC
>JBCBQD010000153.1:0-13356 GCA_039820425.1 Cyanobacteria bacterium J06635_1 | reverse complement strand
GTTGCCTGGATCAGCTGCATGACCTCAACAGCGCGTGCCCCGTAGAGGGTAAACAGGTGGTCCATCAGGTCACGACTAACTGTGCCGCCGTAGGTTGCGATCGCCGTCAGCACTCGTTCATCGGTAGGTTTCATAGCACCGGGCAGCGGGGCTTCACGGGTGGGGCTGGGCTGAGCCTGACGCTGCTGCTTGCGGAAGGCAGCATCGACCATTTCTTCGCCTACCTGGCGATGGGTGGTGAGCTTACCGCCCACCAGGGAAATCAGATTATCGACCCCTTCTTTAGTGTGATCATAGAGGACGTGGCTGCGGGTAATGCTGCTGGTTTTCTTGCCTTCGGCGTAGGGAAGCGGTCGCACCCCAGAGTAGGTAAACTTCACCGACTGCCGGGTTAACTGCGCCGACGGAATCACTCGATTAGTCTCTTGAATTAAATAATCCACTTCATCATTGTCGGCCTTGACCCGATCGAGGTCGCCGTCAAACCGCAAATCGGTGGTGCCAATCAGGCACATGCCTAACCAAGGCAAGATAAAGAAGGGCCGACCATCTGTCAGGGCTTCAACATAAAAGGCCGAGTCGGGGGAACCGGGGAACCGATCTACGATGATATGGCTGCCTTTAGTCCCACCAATTTTGCGGGTCTTTGCAATCTCAGCAGGCATATCACCGACCTGAGCCCGCCGACAAACCTCATCCACCCAGGGACCTGCCGTGTTGATCACCACCGTTTTATCGTGACCCTTGACCGCAAAGGTTTCCCCAGTGAGGCCGTCCTCACAAGTCAGGTGAGTAATCCGTTTGCCTTCCTGCTGGAGCTGGGTCACTGTCACATAGTTGAGCATCTCGGCTCCCGCAGCCTGGGCCGAGAGCACAATTTCTAAACACAGCCGCTCGGCGTACTCCACTTGGGCATCAAAATATTGAGCACCCCCCTTGCAACCCTCTGGGTTAACCGCTCGAAACAGCTGCTGGAGCTTCGCCGCTGGCAACATGCGGTGATTAGGCAGGCTCTTGTCGTAGCTGAGCACGTCGTAAAGCAGCATCCCCGCCTGGATTTCCCAATAGCTACGGGAACCACCGCCATAGATTGGAATCGTCATTGGAATCGGCTTCACCAAATGGGGAGCCGTGCGCAGCAAAATCTCTCGCTCCCGCAGGGACTCGCGCACCAAATTAAATTCAAAATATTCAAGATATCGGAGCCCACCGTGGACCAAGCGACTCGACCAGCTAGTCGTCCCACTGGCAAAGTCACCTTTTTCGACCAAAACAGTTTTTAACCCACGGAGGGCACCATCACGGGCAACCGCCGCACCGTTAATACCGCCCCCAATCACAATCAGGTCGTAGGTCGCTGCTTCAATCGCGGCAAAATCTCGCATAGTAAACCTTCGATTTTCTGGGTTCTTTAGGTGGCTGTAGCTTTGGCTACATCGCTCAGGCATCGGGTTCAGGTGCCCTGCGCCCCTACCTTAACGAACCCAATCGAACTAGACAAGCGCCGGAGAATTTTGATCCACCGGCAGCGAATTGGTGGCTTTGGCCTCGCGGAACATATGGTTGGCCCACTGCTGCACGTCGTAACGACGAATCGCTTTATTCAGCCGCTCCATGCGCCGCGCCTGCTCCTCAGGGCCCATCGCCAGGGCCATATCAATGCACTCATCCATTTTGGTTGACGAGTAGGGATTGGTCAGAATCGCGTCGGGCAACTCCACCGCTGAGCCCGTAAATTCTGACAGCACCAGCGCCCCGTCTTTGCCGCCGTGGGCCGCAATGTACTCCTTAGCCACCAGGTTCAAACCATCACGCAGGGGGCAGATCCAGGCAACGTCTGCCGCCTTATAAAAGGCCATTAAATTGTCGTAGGGCACTGGCTCGGTAAATAGTTTAACTGGTGTCCAGTTGAGCTTAGCAAAGCGCCCGTTGATCTTCCCCACCATTTGCTCAATCTCTTGCTGGGCAATGCGATAAACCCGCATTCCCTTAGCGGCTTTGACCGCCGTCATGATCAAATTAACCTTGCCAATCATTTCGGGGCGACGCGCTAGCAACCGCTCAAAGCATTGCAGCATCTCTTTGGCTCCTTTGACATAGTCCACCCGACCAGCGGACATAATCAGCTTGTTATCTCCAATCTCAGACCGGATTTCGTTAACCCGCGCAGCCACCGCCTCACTGGTGGCAACCCCCAAAATGTAATCGGGACTGGTGCCCACCGGAAACGCATCAATATTGACGATCCGACCGTTATAGTTGAGCTTAGTGGTCATCTCCGGCTCCGCCAGAGCCGTACCCACCTTGGTGAAGGCCTCGGGCACAGGCACCCGCTCAACCACCTCAACTTCGCGACAGCTGCGGGCGGCTGAGACAAAGTTTTGGACGTAGCGGGGAATGTGGAAACCACACAGGTCGCAGCACAGCAAGCTGTCGATAATCGCCTCACGCCAGTGCAGGATATTAAACACATCCGCCGCTGGGAAGGGGGTGTGGTGGAAAAAGGCAATCTTCACATTCGGCATTTTTTGGCGAATGTAATAGGGCGTTAGCCAGAGGTTGTAATCATGGATCCAAATCAGGGCATCCTCGGCGGCGTCTTCACAAGCGGCCTCCGCAAAAAGACGATTAATATTCTGAAAATTTTCCCAGTCGGAGCTGTCGTAGGTAAAGTGCTCCGGAAACGAGTGCAAAATCGGCCAAAAGGCTTCTTTAGAGGTGATGTGATAGAAATTTTTGACCTGATCCGCCGACAGTGGAATGCGCCGCACGACGCAGCTATCGCTGCCGCCCTCCATGGTCACCCGTTCTTCAAAGTTAACCTGCTGCTTGCTGGTGACTTGCTTCCAGGCCACCCAGGTGCTTTGGTCGGCATTGGCAAAGAAATTTTTGAGGGTGGGGACAATCCCATTGGGACTTTTTTTATCCCGATAGTGAATCTTGCCGTTTTCTTTTACCTCGTCATAGGGCTCACGATGGTATAGAATCACCAGCGAGGATTTCATGGTACTAACTCCTAACGTTTAAGTTGTCCCAAGTGTGTCCAAAAAAAACTGGGTCTAGCCTGCGAAGTGGATTTAACAATCGCTCACTTCACTATTGACTGACCCCTCAAAAACCATCACTTTGGTGCGATCGCAGCGCTCAGCTCCATCCGCAGCTATGCCGTTAAATCACGCTGGATACGTCTTAAAACTATTTTGGATACTTGCTTAATAATCCACAAGGATTACTCGAAAGACATTAGCGCATAGTGTTGAGGTTTGCAAACATAACCTCAACACAACATCTTTCTACACAGCGATTTCAGCCACCGCCTGACCTAGGTTAGGCAGTTATTTAGAGACCGTCTGTCCTGACTGGGAGCCCTCTTGTTGTGGCCCCTCACCCAAACTCTAAACCCCGATAAAAAAGTCTGAAGCCACAACCAGTCTTCAACATTAACGGTTTAAAAATCTCTTAATATAGTGAGCAGGTTCAGTTTATTTTTTAATTTTCTAAGAAAGTTTTTTTAGACCGCTTCACGATAGATATCGCCTATAAACTCAAGCCAAACTATGCTGGCCGATAAAGCATTCGGGATAAGACGTGGTTGCTACCCTTGCGAGAAAGATCCAACTGGTTGAAGATGAAACCCAAAGCCTGCTTGCTTGGGCTGAGAGCGTCCAAAATTCACCGGACACGTTTTTTGTCAAAGGCCAAAGGTTGGCCAGACGATTAGGGGCCCGCTATCGCCGCGATCGCCTGACCGAAATTGGGTTTTGGACCCCTGGGCTGGCCGGGGATATTATCCAATCAGAGCATCAAATCGACCTGGAGATTTACACACCCAGTCAACCGATTGACTTTCGGGCTTCAGAACAAACCCTACAGTTTCAGCGGGTGCGCGTCCCCGTGGTCAAACAGGGAGAATTTGTGTGGGCTGTGATTGAGGGCCTGCGACCCGGCAACCGAAACCAGGCCGGTAGTTTTTACTGGCTGCGCTACGTCGATCCAGAGGGGCGGGTGCGGATTATTCGCGATCCGCTGGCTTATTCTTTGCCCTACGGGGTCTTTGCCCCTGCCGAACTCTATGACATGCATCGTCTCCAGCGGCAGCGGACTGATCTGGCCTATTTTCGTGAAACCGGCGTCTCTAATATAGACGCCGAAACCCCTCGCGTACCGGCCCCCACCAATATTCTGCAAATCCATGTCAAAACTGCCTCAAAGGAAGGCACTTTAGAAGGGCTAACTGCTGTTTATCAACGCATCTCTGACAAGCTGGCGGTAGGGACACCGCTCACCCCTGATGAGACCGTCTATGCCGGCTACGAAGCCATCCAGCTACTGCCGATGGAGCCCACCATTGAGTACCGACGAGAAGATACCCACCTGGACTACGAGTTTTTTGCCATCGCCCCTGACCAAACCGACGACGACAATACCCTCAGCGTCACGTTACGTAAACCCGATACCCAAAACTGGGGGTACGACGTTCCCATCCTTGGCTCTAGCGCCACCAACCCAGCCGTGTTGGGCAGCCTGCGCCCCCACGAAGTGATTGACTTTATCGCCACGCTGCACAACTTTTCTGAGGGACCGATTCAGCTGATTTACGATCTGGTTTATGGCCACGCTGACAACCAGGCCCTGGAGCTGCTCAGTCACCAGTACTTAAAGGGGCCAAATATGTATGGTCAGGACCTCAACCATCAATCCCCCCAGGTGCGGGCCATATTACTAGAGATGCAGCGCCGCAAAATCAACACTGGCGCAGACGGCATCCGCGTCGATGGAGGTCAAGATTTTCGCTTTTTTAACCCTCTAACCGACTGTGTCGAGCAAGATGACACTTACTTGCTGGCCATGAGCGACCTCATACAAGAAATCGGCGACTACCGTCGGCTGATGTTTACTATTTTTGAAGACGGTCGCCCCTGGCCCCAGGAAGGCTGGGAAACCATTTCTCGATATCGAGAACTGATTGAGCAACAGCCCGAGGCTTTTCAATGGGGGCCGCTGATCTTTGCCCACAATACACCTTCCCTCCAAGGCTTTTGGGACCAGAAATGGCGGCGGGTCTGCGAAGTGATTTACCAGGGCGACCACTGGATTACGGGCTGCGGCAACCATGACACCGTGCGCCGTGGCACCCAGGTCGATCTCGATAAGCCGATCAACTGGAACTTAGGCAGCACCCTACCGGAGGTATTACGTAACGCTTACAACAACCCTGGGACCCATCTCTGGGTCTATGGCTTTAGCCCAGGGCTACCGATGGATTTTCTCAACGCAAACGTGGGGAGTGCCTGGGGGTTCTTTCGCAACACGGACGACCGCTATGGCGTCAAAGTCGTTTCCGAAGAAATTAGCTTTTTAGACTGGCAGATCGAGTCGGAGCAATACACACACCCCAAGGTCTTTCCCCGGCTCAAACAGCTTGGCTTTCTCAATTTTGAACAGTTGCGAGATTTTGCCAGGGCCCTGCAAGAGGCCATGACGGTAACGGACTATGATCTTGAAGAGGTTGCCAGGATTTGCGCCCGTTGCCTAAGGTCAGAAGAAGGCTCCGGGGCGTGCGAAATCCCGGAATTAGACACGGTTCTGCATGAGCCCTCCCTCCCAAATTTTCTGGCCACCTTAGATGTGCCCAAGCTCAAGCGCTTTGCCATGGCCTTTATGGAAGATGGTCACGATCTTTGTAATGTCAGCCATTACAAAGATCGCATCGATCCTGATATCAGTAAATTTCACCTGGCGCTGCGGCAGTATCGCCGCCGCCATCCCTGGCTCCAAAAAAACCTCAGCGGGCAAGATCGATTTAATCGGATTAGCGACGATCAGCGTACCCTTTTTTATGGCCTCAGACATAAGCCAGCTGATGCCCCCGACACCCCCAGCCACGCCTTTGCGATGGTGGCTCACATGGGGGGCGAGCCCTATAAAGTACACCTCGAAGATTGGCTGCAAATTGACATGGACCATTGGCGGGTTGCGATCGCAACCCCGGACCTCAGCCTGACCACCGACCTGAGTAATCTGCGCACCTTTGAGCTCAAAGACAGCCAGGCGGTTTTATTTGAACCCATCGCCCAGGATACTAATACCATTGCTCGCTCAGCCAACCCATTTGATGGGTTAACCAATAGCTATTTGATCAGGTAGTGGAAATTGGGTAAGGGGCAGAAAATTTTTCGATTTTAAGTCAACCGCTTTAGATTGCGATCTCAAAAATGGGAATCCTGATCTCAGAAATGTGAAAAGAATATGAGTTTTCCTACCTTCATAGAACTTTTTACAGTGCTAAGATAGGTCAACTTCAAGGTTAAGAAAAGTGAAAGTTTGCTTTCACTCTTGATATAGACACCAGGAGAAATATGGAACAGAAGCTCAGAGAACTCGTAGGACAGTCCGGTGTATGGCTTTACATTAAGAGCAGCAGCGGCTGGTTTAAAAACGTCGAGATCCTAGAGGTTGCCTCTGAGACAATCACGTTCCGATATGAGTCTGAAACCGATACAGAGCGAAAACTCTGGGAAAAAACGACCCGCATTGAAAACATTGCAGAGATTGAAGTGCGTTTGTTGGTGGTGCCCAAAGCTGACCGCCACTTAGATGCTATTCGAGGCCAGCTATCTCGACTGCTTGAGCAAAGCGATGCTCCCCGAACAGACTCTTAAATTCAAACCCCTAAGTTTTAACCAAAGTCATTAATCAGACCCTTCGTGTTTTTTACTGATAGAAATCACGGAGGGTTTATGGTTAGAGACAAATATATTTCATCAAATAAAAATAAAAGTAATCATCCTAATAGCTTTCAAAGCATTGATCGATCTTAGCGATGACGACAACCAGCGAACAAATATTAAATTCCTCAAACTCTTCCGTCGCTTCACTCCATTAGCAGAAAAAACGCAACACAATAGGAATGTTTCGTTGTTCGTCTGAACTTATGGACATTCAAGCGGCTTCCACACGCCTACTGGTGTCAGACATCACAACCTGCTGCGAATTTTATCGAGATCGACTGGGTCTGACGGTGGTCGTCGAAGACCTTGAGCACGGCTACGCCGAATTCCAAATCGCAAATATGCGCCTGTCCTTATTTCGCCAGCAGGAGATGGCCGAAATTATCCACACAACGGATAAACCTACCCAGATAGCGTGCCAGGATAAAGTTGTTTTGATTTTCAAAGTGTCAGACGTTGACAGCATCTATCATGACCTGCATCGCAAAGGCGTTCCCTTTGCCGCGCCCCCCACCCAAAACGCAAATTTTGCCCTAAAGATTGCCTACTGCCGCGACCCAGAAAACAATCTGATTGGACTGTTTGAGCCACTCATGTGATTTTGGATTTTAGATATGCCCCAATATGTTATGGCCCTCGATCTCGGGACCACCGGAAACCGAGCAATTTTGTTTAATCAAACCGGCGACATTGTCGGCCAGGCCTATAAAGAACTCACCCAGTATTATCCACAGCCCGGCTGGGTGGAGCATGATGCCACCGAAATCTGGCGGGAAATCCGTTGGGCCATGCAAACTGCGGTCAAAGAGGCCGGGATTGAAGGGAAGGAGATTGCCGCCATTGGACTGACAGTGCAGCGAGAAACCTGCCTGCTCTGGGATAAAACCACAGGTGAGCCGCTGCACCATGCGATTGTCTGGCAAGATCGGCGCACCGCCGCACTCTGCGAACAGCTGACAGGTCACCGTAGCGATATTTACGACCGGACGGGCCTATTTTTAGATGCGTATTTCTCAGCCACCAAGCTAAATTGGCTGCTCGATAAAACCCAGCCTGCCAATCTAGACAATGTCTTAGCAGGCACCATCGACACCTGGGTTCTATGGAATCTCACCGGTGGCAAGATCCATGCCACCGATCACAGCAATGCCAGCCGCACGATGCTGATGAATCTCACCGAGCAGCAATGGGACCCGACTCTGCTCAAGTTATTTCAGATCCCTGAACAAATTTTGCCGGAAATCAAGCCCAGTCAGGGATTGTTTGGCACCACCACCGCCGATATTTTGGGGGTAGAGATCCCGATTATGGCAATTTTGGGTGACCAGCAAGCCGCCCTGTTTGCCCATGGCTGTAGCCGACCGGGGCTGTTGAAGTGTACCTACGGCACCGGGGCCTTTTTGGTAGCTCACACAGGGGAAACAGTGGTGCGATCGCAAAACCAGCTGCTCTCTACCATCGCCTGGACCCGAGCCCAAGCCAATGATAGCTACAGCCTGGGCTATGCCCTAGAAGGCAGCATGTTTACCGCCGGGGCCTGTATCCAATGGCTGCGCGATGGCTTACAAATCATCGACAGCGCCGCCGACAGCCAGCCCCTAGCCCAGTCGGTTAGCGATAACGGCGGCGTTTATTTTGTGCCCGCCCTGAGCGGCCTCGGGGCCCCCCACTGGGATATGAACGCCCGCGGCGCATTTTTAGGCATTACTCGCGGGGCCACCAAAGCCCATATGGTACGAGCCGTATTAGAAGCCATCGCCAACCAGGCCCGAGAAGTGGTCGAAGCGATCAACAACGACAGCGGCACCCCAATCCAGCAGCTCAAAGTCGACGGCGGTGCCTGCAATAACGACTTTTTGATGCAGTACCAGGCGGATGTGCTCGGCATCCCAGTAGAGCGCCCAGCCGTCCTAGATGCCACCGCCCAAGGGTCAGCGTTTGCCGCAGGGCTCGCCGTTGATTTTTGGCAAGACTACGCGAGTCTAGTTGGCCAGCGCAAAATCGACCGGGTGTTTGAGCCCTCTGGCAAAGCTGATCAAGTCCAGGCAAATTTTGAAACCTGGCAAAAAGCAGTCAGTCGGGCTAAAAACTGGGTCTAGAAACCGGGTTTCTTGCCTTAATCACCCACGACGGTTTAGCTGATCAGCAACCCGGTTTCTTGGCCTAACCAGGATACGTGGAGTGCCTTAATAAAAACTGGGTTCCTGTCAGCGATCTTTAACTTTTGTTCAATTTTGTACCAGAGCTGCCTGCGGGGATCAGGCGGTGGGCACTGTAGATAAGCAATGATCCCCTTGAGGTACTCAATCCCTATGCGCAACTCGTCAGCGTCGGTCACCCCTCACCGCTGTAGCCTGTGCAGCGATAACCTGCTCCGACACATTCGACACAGCCAGATGTATTGGTTTTGCCCCAGCTGTCGTCAAGAGATGCCAGAGGAGAAACGACAACCCGAGCTATCGGCTGCTTTTAGTGCAGTAAACAAGAAAGACACCTTAGTCGCCAGACCCTATTCCATATACGAAGCTCAACCCAAAGGTATCTCTGGCCATAGACACCAGACACCAGAAGTTAGCAGCCAGAAGTCAGAAGCCAATCAGCCTGCAGGACAGCTTGCTGCTAGCAGAGGCTAACAGGCAGGAATGGGGAAGGGTGAAAGGGGAAGGGCGGGCAGCACTCGCTCCATTACCTATTACCCCTTTCGCCTCTATTGAGCCAACACCCACTGCACCAGCGTGCGAACCCCGTAACCGGTCGCACCGGGGCTATTGTAGCCATTCTCTTTGTCAGTCCACACGGGGCCTGCCACATCCAGGTGAGCCCACGGGGTCTCTTTGACAAACTGCTTGAGAAATAGGGAGGCTGTAATCGAGCCCCCTGCCCGCGGGCCAGTATTTTTCATATCGGCAACTACCGACTTGAGCCCCTCAAAATACTTTTCTTCCATGGGTAATCGCCAGAGTTTTTCACCAGAAACGTTAGCGGCTGCCATCAAATCTTTTGCCAGCTCATCGCTCTCAGTGAACATCCCCCCAATATCATTGCCAAGGGCTACGATGCAGGCCCCAGTCAGCGTCGCCAAATCCACAATGGCATCGACGCCTAACTGCTCAGCAAACACCAGCGCATCGGCCAGGGTCAGTCGCCCCTCAGCATCAGTATTATTGACCTCAATGGTCTTGCCATTGGAGGCGGTGAGAATATCACCGGGGTGCAACGCGTGGCCACTGATCATGTTTTCGGTGGCGGCGCTGATAAAGTGCACCTCAACCTCAGGCTTGAGCAAGGCAACCGCTTTGGCTGCCCCCAGGGTAGCAGCAGCCCCGCCCATGTCAATTTTCATCATGTCGATCATGCTGCCAGCACCGGCCTTGATATTTAACCCCCCTGAATCAAAGGTCAGACCTTTACCGACAATCGCCAGTTTAGTCTTGGGCGTCCCGGCGGGCTTATAGGTGAGATGAATAAACTTAGGCGGCATGTCAGAGGCTTGAGCTACCCCTAAATAGGCTCCCATTCCCTGCTTTTCACAGTCTTCGCGCTCTAATACCGACAGGGATAAACCGTGAGCCTCAGCAATCTCCGCCGCGGTCTCCGCTAGTTTTGCCGGGGTCACCACATTGGGGGGAGCAGCGACTAGCTCGCGGGCTAAAACCACACCTTCACAAATTTTTTGGCCCTTTTCAATAGCCGCTTCTTGGCCAACATGTTCTAATAGATGGACAGCCTGTAGCTCGACTTTGGACTTTTCGGGCTCTGACTTAAAGCGAGTGTCCTGATACATCGCCAGGACCGCTCCTTCTAGTAACGATTGGGTTGTCAGTGCTGGGCTGTTGTTCCACACCGGGAAGCTCACGCCTAGAGTGGCGCATTTTTCTTGCTTGGCCAACCGGGCAGCGCTGGCGGCAGCCCGCCGTAATACCTCCAGGGTCAGAGCATCTGAGCGTCCCATGCCGACAATCCCGAGCTTACGAATCGAAGCCCCGGCCACCCGAGTTGAGGCAACACTACCGGTTTTACCCGTAAATTCGACTTCGTCAATGAGCTCTTGCAGCAAACCAGACAGCTGATCGTTGAGGTCCGACAAAATCCCGGTCAGCGGTAGGGACTCTTCCGACAGACCAATGACTAAGCAGTCTCCCGACCACGTGATACAAGACTTATCCGATGCTACAAAATCCATTCCAATCTCTATTCTCTTCCGTCCTAGTATCTACCTAATTCGCAGATTTTGATCACCATAACTTATGGTGGGTCTCCATACAGTTTTTCAGGGGACCGCATCTCTAGATTTTCAGGAAACAGTCTCCTCTAAAGAAAGTTTTTTAGGCACTGCGCCACTTGGCCTACACCCAAGCGCACCATTTTCTGCTAAAACGACAAGAAAATGTCTGAAAGAGTCTGCCAACCTGCGCAAGCTAAATCAATATAAGTATAAGCTTGCGCTTTGCCAACCCAGGTGAGCCTAATGTGGAAACGTCTAAAGGAAAAGTGGCCCTTTTTTGCCCTGGCTGGACTCAGTGCACTCTCGCTAGGAATGATAGCGGCCGTTTTGCAGTCTACAGACAGTCTGCAAAATACTCAAACCCGTGTCCAAGCCCCTGCCAGCGCTGCAGCTGCCCCCTCAGCCGTTTTACAGCTGGCGATCCAACCCGCGGCCCAACGGACCGAAGCCCTCAGTCATCTGGCTAAAAACCCTAAGCTCAATCTTGAAAATTATCGTGCCCGCTATCTGCTGGCGACCGACCTGATTCGGCAGGGCAAAGGGCAAGACGCCCTGCCATTTTTAGAAGGGTTAGAGGCTGATTACGACACCCTGGCCCCCTACGTGATACTCAAGCAAGGCCAGGCTCAAGCCGCCGCAGGCGATCGTGAGGGAGCTGCCCAAACCTGGCAACAGCTCATCGATCGCCAGGCCAACCACCCAGCTGTGGCCGAAGCCCTCTATGAGCTGGGGGCGATCAATCCGCAAGCGTGGGACCAGCTACTGGCAACGACCCCCGATCATCCCCGCAGTGTCGAGGTGGCTTTAAAGCGTCTGCCTGCCTCTACCCCTGATACCAATGCCAGTGCAGCTGACCCAACTGGGGCAAACCTCCCAGCCGACGCGACTGCTGCCAGCACTGCAGCTAATGAAAAAGAACTGCTGCTGCTAGTGGCTGCCCACGGGCTACATCATCCCGAGTATGAAGCCAGCCTCGATCGGCTGGTTGCCAAATATGGTGCGGAGCTAACCCCCGATCAGTGGCAAACCATCGGTTTTGGCTATTGGGAATCTCAAATTTATGGCAAAGCAAGCAAAGCCTATGCCAAAGCCCCCGGGACCCCGGAGACTCGCTATCGGCAGGCACGGGGGGCTCATCTGACCGGAGAGAGCAAGGCTGCGATCGCAGCCTATCAACAACTGGCTAAGGCTTTTCCCACCGCGTCTGAAACCGCAACGGGGCTGCTCAAGCTCTCGGATTTGCTATCCGATCAAAAAGCCCTGCCCGTTTTAGACCAGGTCATCGCCCAGTTCCCAGATAAAGCAGGCGAAGCTCTGCTAAAGCGGTCAGAGCGGCTGGAGTATATGAAAAGCACCGTTTCTGCCCAAAATGCCAAAGCTTCTATTTTGTCGCAGTACAGCCAGTCAGAGGCCGCCGCTCAACTGCGACTGAAGAATGCCAAAACCCATGCTGAGAAAGGAGATCATGCCTCAGCACTCAAATGGGCTCAGCAGCTGATTGAGGCGAATCCTAAACTCGACCTGGCCGCCGAAGCAGGCTTTTGGGCCGGGAAATGGGCCATCCAGCTTAAGCAAAACGACACCGCCCAAAAAGCCTTTGAACAGGTGATTGCAGAGCATCCTGAATCCTACTTTGCCTGGCGCTCGGCGGTACACCTTGGCTGGGATGTGGGGGACTTTCAAGATGTGCGCGATCGCAACCCATCGGTGACCCTGCCCAGCCAGCGTTTCCCTCTGCCCGCCGGGTCAGACACCCTGCAAGAACTCTATCAACTGGGTCAAGACAAAGACGCCTGGCGACTCTGGCAGCTCGAATTTAAAAATGAGCAAGATCCCACCGTGGCCGAACAATTTACCGACGGTATTTTGCGCCTCGGGGTGGGCGACAACCTCGACGGCATCTTTATGGTCAGCAGTCTGGCCTGGCGCGACGCGCCCGACGAGCAAAAAGAATACCAGGCCCTCAAACAAACCCCCACCTACTGGCAGGGCGTCTACCCGTTTCCCTATGCCGAGCAAATCCAAATCTGGGCCGAGCAGCGACAGCTCAACCCACTGCTGGTAACCGCCTTAATCCGTCAGGAGTCACGCTTTGAGCCCAAAATCCGCTCGGTGGTCGGGGCCACTGGGCTGATGCAACTCATGCCAGACACGGCTGATTGGGTCTCGAACCAAATTGGACAAACCGATGTCGAGTTAGAGGCTTTAGAAAACCCAGAAACCAATATTAAACTGGGTACCTGGTATCTCGACTTTACCCACCAGGAATATAGCAACCATTCTCTGTTTGCCGTGGCCAGTTACAACGCTGGCCCAGGGAATGTGTCCGCCTGGATCGAGGAGGGTGGCTACAGCAATGCCGACGAGTTTGTCGAGAAAATACCCTTTCCTGAAACCAAA
>JBCBQD010000152.1:0-13370 GCA_039820425.1 Cyanobacteria bacterium J06635_1 | reverse complement strand
CCTCTGACTGGTGGTCACTGCTGAAATCAGAATGGTTTGAAATTGATAAGTTTGGATTAGGCACGCCTTGGCTTGCAGCTATGGACGGCAAAGCTCCTCCACCGGGCTGGTAGTTGCCCAGACTGGCCTTGCTAAAGTGGCCTTTTACCACCACCGCAGCGCCCATCGGGATCGTTCTGGCTGGGCCAGGTCATCGGCGGCGGGCCACTCCATCGGCTTGTAGGTGCCAAACACATGATCCCACCAGTCCACACCGAGGCCAAAGTTGTGGTGCCACATGCCGTACTTGTGGTGGATGTAGTGGACCGGCATTTTCATCCAGAAGCACTTGCGGGGGTTTTCGTGCTGGAGCTGGTGGGCATAGGCCGAGAAAGCCGCATAGATGATTGCGCCCGCAGCCCAGCCGAGGCCAGCCGTGAGGGAAAAGAAAAACGGGATCACCGTCGCTACCAAGCTGCCCACTACATAGTCGCGAAACTCCCAGAGGACGCCTTGCCCCTCGTTGCGCTTATGGTGGTCACGGTGGCGGGCACCGATGCGCTGGGAGCGATGCATCAGCCGATGTAGCCAGTATTCAACCAAGCTGGCCAGGACAAAGGCCGTGGCAAAGCAAGCGACAAAAATCATGAACGTCCTCCTCACAAATCAGGTTTTACGGAAACCGATACCCTTATTATTGTAAAGAATCAGACATTGTAAAGAAATTTAAATGACGAATCCCTTTTTCGCTTTGCTCTCAACGGCGGCTCGGCTGCAGCAGCAGGCTTACCTGCTCAAGCTGCCTCAGGCAGAGGCGATCCAGGGGAAATTTTTGCAAACGCTACTCAAACACCACCAGGATACGGAACTGGGCCGGGCGTTAAAGCTAGCTGACATCACCACAGTAGAGCAGTTTCGGCAACGGGTGCCAGTATGGCCCTACAGCCGCTATGCTCCCTATTTTGAGCGCACCGCAGCGGGGGAGCGCAACGTGGTCACCCCTGACCCAGTGCGATATCTAAACTTGAGCAGTGGCTCAACGGGGGCGCAAAAGCTGATCCCGGTGACGGCGCGATCGCAACGCAAAAGCAGCTATGCCAATCAGGTCGCCATGGGGTTTGGCTTTGCCCGCGCCCGGCAGCGGCGTCTCCCCCTCGGTAAACTGCTGATGACCGCCTGTGCTAAGCCTCTGGGGGTGACGAGTGGGGGTATCCCCTACGGCCATGTCAGTGGTAACCATCTGCGCAGCAGCCAATCTATGGTGTCTCGCCAGATATTTGCCCAGCCCTTTGAGGCGCTACAGGTGAGCGATGCGGTGGCCCGTAGCTATGTGTGTTTGCTGTTTGCCCTGCGCGATCGCAACCTGGGATTAATCGCCGCCACGTTTCCGATGGTGGCCCTGCAGCTGGCCCGCTATCTAGGTACCTATGCCGATTCCCTGATTGATGACCTGGCCAGCGGTGAGATCACCGAGGGCATCAAACTTGAGCCTGACCTCAGGGAGCAACTCTCCCAACAATTTGAGGCAGTCCCCGAGCGAGCGAGAGAATTGCGTCAGCTGTGTAAAAGCGAGGGCTGCCTGCGCCCCAAACAGGCCTGGCCCCATCTGGCTTTTATGATCACGGCGCGGGGCGGGCCATCGGCCCCCTACTTTGAGAGATTTGGCGAGTATTTTGGTGATTTGCCCATCTTTGGGGGTACCTATGCTGCCTCAGAGGCCACCTTTGGCTCCCATTGGAATTTCAACACAGACAGCACTTTGTTGGCCATCGAGAGCAACTTTTATGAATTTGTACCCATGGACCAGTGGGAGGTTGAGCAGCCCAAAACTCTGTTGCCCCACGAGGTCAAGGTGGGGGGCTTTTATCGAATCCTGGTGACCAATTACTCGGGTTTTTACCGCTACGATATCGGGGATGTGGTTGAGGTGACCGACTTTTGGCAGCAGGTGCCCCTGATCACCTTTCGCCATCGGCGGGGGGGCACCCTCTCGGCCATCAGTGAGAAAACCACGGAATATCATGTCGCCAACGCTGTTGCCGCCTTGCAAAACAAATATGGTCTACCCTTAGAAGACTTTTGTGTGACCCTCTCCCCTGATTTGTTAACGCCTCGCTATGTTTTGAATATTGAGCTACCCCCCGATGGGCGTTTGCCTCAGCCAGAGCAGTTGTTGGCCGACTTTGATCACAGTTTGCAATCGGCTAATCGTTCCTACGCGCTCAAACGAGAGAAACATGACATTTACGCGCCTGAGCTGAGTATTCTGAAACCAGGCAGCTTTCAACAGCTACGCCAACAGCGATTAAAACCGGGGCAGTTTGAGGCGATTGATATCAAAATGCCGCATATTAGCTGCGATCGCACCCTGCTTAACGGTTTAACCATTGAGCAACGTTTTAGATTAGATTAGCGGGATTTTCTCATCTCTGCCTGCTATGCCGCTCTCCTTTGCCTGCCCCCTGTAATCGAAAACGTTGTCGTGGGAATTTTTACCACAGTGGTGACGCATCCCCCAAGGATAGTTCGCGATTGTGAACGTTTTTGGCATCTTCACGACTTTTTCCCGATTGCAGTTTACGCTTACGGAAGTAAGGGCATCTAAAGTTGAGTCGCTTTAAGCACAGAGAAACTCCATCTGTCTCTATTGCCCCCAACGCTCAAACTTCGTTAGGGACAATCCAGACGCTTGGGATAATAAGCCGTTATAGACACAGGGACGCTATGGTCAGAGATACCTCTAAAGACGGCTTTCGGAATAAGCTAGAAACGTTTGCACTAACTAACTTCAAAGGACTTTGGCGGCTGATTCAGAGTAATAACGCGCTGGAGACCTGGGTTAATAAGTTTCTAATCAACAACGCGATTTATAAAATTCCGACGCGTCCTTATCCATACAGTATGATGACGCTGGAAGATCATATCCCCGGCACAGATATTCCCAAAAAAACCGATACTTACACCTCTTGGGAGTCCCTGATCGATCGCACTTACACGGGGCGACATCTGCCCCCTGACCTGACCTTTAACACTTCAAACACCCTGCCAACGCCTGAATCGTTGGCGATCTTATACCGCAAAAAAAACGGCAAAACCCGCTTTTCAGAAAAATCTACGCTGCTCTTTCCCTATTGGGTGCAGTGGTTTACCGATGGCTTTTTGCGCCTCAAGCGTGACAATCGGCTCAAAAACACCTCTAACCACCACATTGATCTGTCCCCCGTCTATGGTCTCAGCCCCAAAGTGACCCACCTGTTGAGAAGCTTTCAAGGGGGAAAGCTCAAAAGTCAAATGATCAATGGCGAAGAATATCCGCCGTTTTATTACGAGGACCCGGAGCAGGGCATTGTTAAGGAAGAATTTCAAGGTCTTTATGAGCCCCTCAACGACGAACAACGCCTCCCCCCCGAAAAGAAAGCCAAACTGTTTGCTATGGGGGTAGAGCGTGCCAACGTCCAAATTGGCTACGTGATGTTGAATGTTCTATGTTTGCGAGAACATAATCGGATTTGCGATCGCTTGACCCAAGCCTATCCCGATTGGGATGATGAGCGGCTGTTTCAAACGGCGAGAAATATTTTGATCACGACTATTCTCAAGCTTGTCGCGGAGGAGTACGTTAATCACATCACCCCTTACCACTTCAACTTTAAGGTCGATCCTTTCTCTTTTACCCACGAAAAGTGGTATCGCCAGAATTGGATGAGTATCGAATTTAATTTTGTCTATCGCTGGCATAGCGCTTTGCCCGAAACCTTGATATACGAAGGTCAGTCGGTTCCCATGGCAAGCTCTCTCTGGCATAACCAGATGCTGATCGATCAGGGATTGGGGGCGCTCATGGCAGAGACCTGTAACCAACCTGCCACTCAAATTGGTTTATTCAATACCCCTGATTTCTTAGTGGATCTGACCGAAGTTCCCAGTATTCAACTGGGACGTCAGATGCAACTGGCCAGCTATAACGACTATCGCGAGATGTGTCAGTTTCCAAGGGTGACGGATTTTGCCCAGATGACTGGCGACGAAGATGCTCAAAAGTACCTCAAAGACTTTTATGGCACCGTAGACAACATCGAGTTTTATGTGGGTCTCTACGCAGAAGACCCCCGTCCCAATTCAGCCTTAGGCCCACTGGTCGGGCGACTGATTGGCATTGATGCCTTTTCTCAGGTGCTGACCAATCCGCTGTTGGCCGATACGATTTTCAACAAAGAGACCTTCTCGCCGATCGGTTGGGAGATTATTCACGAAACCCATGCTCTCGAAGCGGTTGTCCATCGCAATATACCCCAGACTGACGCGCTTCCTAAGGTTACTTTTTATCGGCAATCGTAGGGAGTTTTTCCGGTCAATCCATCCTTCATTCAGGCCTACCTATGAAATTTTTCACCGAATATCCTGAGAAAGAAGAAGAAAAATATTCTGCTTTGGTGGCTCAAGCGGCCAGGACAAACATGGATAATCTCTACAAAAACGCCGATCGAGCCTTGAGGGATACCCACGCTAAAACCCATGTTTGTGTCAAGGGCACCTTAGAAATCTTTGATTTTGATGCGGCCGCCATTAAAGAAACGCTCAAGCAGCGGACCGCCTTAACGGATAGTCAAATTGGCGGGATGCTTCTTAAACAGGGGCTCCTGGCAGCACCCAAACAGTATCCGGTCTGGCTTCGATTTGCCAATGGGCGAAGTAAAGTCATGCATGACTACGAGTCCGACACCCGTTCAATGTCGGTCAAGATCATTGGCGTAGAGGGGGAAAGACTTTCCCGAAGTCACGAATCTCATACGCAAGACATCATTACGCAAAATGCCGAGATCTTCTTTATTAAAACCATCAAAAATTACTATGGTTTTTTTACCTCGGTGATGAAAGGAAGTTTCTTTCCCTTACTCTGGCTGTTTTTGCATCCCAAGCAGTTTTCGGCCCTCAAAACGATCACCGGTCGATATCCCAAGAGTTTGCTGACCGAGCGCTATTGGAGTGGCTCGGCGTCTGCTCTGGGACTGCCGTCAAACTTTGATCCCAACCAACCAGGTAAGGTATCGGTGACCTATCCGGCGGTGGTCAAATATGCGTTTACCCCCGTAGCCAACACGCCTCCCTATGGGCGACTGCCCTACGAAGACAGACCCGAAGCTGAGCGTGATCGCGCTCAGGCGGTCAGTCAACAGGGGGGCCAAGATAATTACTACCGTGACCAACTTATCCAAACCCTTGGAGACCCAGACGCTAAGTACTGCTGGGCGTTTGAAATCCAGATCCAAACCCGGCCAGACCTGTCTATCGATGATGTGACCCTGATCTGGCCAGAGGTAGAGGCTCCTTTTTTTAAGGTGGGTCGCCTCACGGTAGAGCATCAAAAGGTTGAGTTTGAAAAACAATGTGAGTTTTGTGAGAATCTACGGTTCTCACCCTGGAATGGCCTAGCTGTGCATCGACCAGTGGGGGCTCTGAATCGTTTGCGAAGCCGCATCTACACGCTCGTCGGTGACTACCGCCATCAAAAACAAGGGATCAATTACCAGGAACCGACTGGTCATGAAATCTTGAAATAACCCACCAACAGGACCCAATTTTTCACAAGATTTTCCTCAGCCATTCACAAGTTTTTCACAAGTAAGATCCTATGATGCTCTGAGTGTCTGAGTATATGTATCTACATTAATGTAGTTTTTTGATAGCAACAGGATTGCCCAACGCACCAGCAAGACGTACCAAAAAGCTGTAAAACTGGGGCATGGGGCTACATGTCTGCGAGAATGCAACTGCTGTAGTTGCTCTGTCCGCACGAACGTTGGTAAAGTCCGTGCGGCTCGGGGCCTGTTTTGAGAGTTTTCCACGTGTTTCCAACGTTAGATGACCGACTCTTAGGAGTGATGCCATGGTGTTCTGGTTCAAATGGGTGCTGCTTGGATATTTGTTTCTGGGATTAGCCTTGATTGTAGGGATCTTGCTCTATGAGCGTCTGGCTAGAGCCTATATGGCACGCAAGTACCCTCCCCCGGGCAAGTTAGTCGATATCGGCGGATACAAACTGCACCTGCATTGCACCGGTGAGGGCAGACCAACGGTAATTTTGGAAGACGGGCCGACCTTTGCCGGGTCGCTAGCCTGGAGCAAAGTGCAGCCTGAGGTCGCTAAGTTTGCCCGGGTTTGCAGTTATGATCGGGCTGGCATTTTATGGAGCGAGCCCAGCCCCCAACCTCGGGAGGCCAGGCAGATGGCGATGGAGCTCCACGCCGCCCTCGACAAAGCACAGATAGCGCCCCCCTACGTTTTAGTCGGGCTGTCGGTCGGGGGGGTTTACAATCGAGTTTTTGCCGAGCTGTATCCGAACGAGGTGGTCGGTATGGTGCTGGTAGAGGCGTCCCATCCTGACCAAGAGGCACGGTTTCCTGTCAATCAGGTTAAGGCGTTTCCGTCTGGACGCGGCGCTAGCTTGTTAAAAGGGTTTGCGGCGACTGGGGTGCTCAGACTTTTACATCTTTGGTCTGATCCCAATCCGAGCAATGTCCCGACTGAGGTAAAAAAGGTTAGTACGGGGTTTATGCCGCGTTCGACTACTGCCCTACTTCAAGAAATGAAGTCATTTGAGGCCAGCTTTCAATCGGCAAAACAAGCTCAACCCCTTGGCGATAAACCGCTGGTTGTGGTCACCTCTAGTCAAGCAAGCGATTTAGATGATTTGCCACCCGGCTGGACAAGGGAGTACATCAAGCAGCGGGATGAGGTTTGGCAAACTTTGCAGACTGAGCTCCTATGGTTATCGACGAACAGTCAGCAGCTTACGGCGGCACACAGTGGCCCTCTCCTGTATTACGATCAGCCTGATCTGGTGATTCAGGCCATTCGTCAGGTGATGGATGCCGTTCGGCTGTGCTATCCCCTATCTGGACAACGCCCTGAGCCATTGCCCAGTCATAAGTACGCTGAACGCTTAGCGAGTTAAATCCTAGGGGGCAATCGATTGAGCTGTCCCTTTGCCACCCAGGCTAACTGCGATGGGTTGGTAGGATAGTTGCGTCCGGACTCGTTTAGCTATACCAGGGGTGCGATCGCGTGGTCTCCCTAGCCCGCAAAAATTTGCTTAAAGATCTGCCGCGCTTTTTTGTTGCCCAGGCAGGTATTCTATTTGCCGTCAGTTTGGTGACGATTCAGTCTGGCATTCTCAAGGGGTTTACCCGCTCAACGACGCTGCTGATTGATCAGTCGAGGGCCGATATTTGGGTGGCTTCTGAGAACTTGGTCAACTTTGAGCTGACAGAGCCATTTCCCTATGTGCTACTGCGAGAAGCGCAAGCGGTGCCAGGGGTAGACCGAGCAGAGCCGCTGCTGATTGGCTCCGGACGCTGGTATGCCGAGGGGGGCAAGCTGACGACGCTGCGAATTTTTGGGTTTGACCCCGATGGTCAATTGTTCTCACCGGGGCAAGTGCCGCCAGGGATGTTAGAAGCTCTAAAGGAGCCTTACACCGCCATTATTGATGAAACTAACCAGCGGTCCTTTCGAATTGATGCTGTGGGCGATAGCGCTCGGATTCGCTCGTTGCCAGTGCAGGTGGTGGGCCTGACCCAAGATACCCAGTCGATTGTGTCGAGCAAATTTGTCTTTGCCTCGTTAGAAAATGCCAATGCCTATGCCAGTTCGGGGTTCTCGGCAGATTTGACCTGTCAGCTGGCAGAGGGGGGGGGCCTCAACTGTACCAACACCTATGAGCGAGATTCCCAACTCGCTCAAGCTGAGACGATGCCGCCGCCCCCCGGTGAGCTAACGGCAGATGCGCCGGTCACCTATCTGTTAGTGCGCGCCAAACCGGGCACCGACCTGCAAGTGCTCAAACAACGCCTGGAGACGGCCCTGCCAAGTACCCGCGCCTTTACCCAAGACGAGCTTAAGATTAAGACCCAAACCTACTGGCAAGAGAGCACCGGCATTGGGTTTATTTTGGTCCTGGGCTCTGCGGTGGGGGTGATTGTGGGCATGGTGATCGTGGCCCAGATTCTCTATACGTCTGTGTCAGAGCACATCAAAGAGTTTGGCACCCTCAAGGCGATTGGGGCCTCTGATGAGTCGATCTATGGGGTAATTATTGAGCAGGCCCTATGGATGGCGGTGCTGGGCTATGTGCCGGGGGTGCTGCTGTGTTGGGGACTGGGTACCTGGACGGCGGCTACCCAGGGGGTGGTGGTGCTGATTACCCCGGTGAGTGCCCTGGGTGTGTTTGGGATTACGGTATTGATGTGTGTCGGCTCTGCGGTTTTCGCCATTCAGAAGGTGACGCGGGTTGATCCGGGGATTGTGTTTAAGGCATGAGGAGGTGAATGGGGGAGTGGGTAGTGGGGGAGTGGGTAGTGGGGGAGTGGGGGAGTGGGTGAATGAAGTCTGCCTCACCACCTCACCTTTCCAAAAAAACGTATTGAGACGTCCAGAATATATCGTGTACTTACTGTGAGGGATAGTGTTAGCGATCGCAGCCTCCAATGTTGAAATGGTGTTTCATGCCGGGTCGGAAACCACTCGGGTACTCAAAGGGATTGATTTGGTGGTTCAGCCGAGGGAGATTCGCCTGCTGATGGGGCCGTCGGGCTCTGGCAAGACCACGCTGCTGTCAATTTTAGCGGGTATCTTGACCCCGACCGCAGGCAGGGTGACGGTCCTGGGGCAAGAGATCACCGGGTTAGGACGCAAGGCGTTGACCCGGTTCCGGCGGGACCACATTGGGTTCATTTTTCAAGATTTTAATCTGTTCCCGGCCCTGACCGCAACGGAGAATATTCAGCTGGCGATGCAGATCAAGGGCATCACAGGAATCGCAGCTCAGGAAGCCGCCTATGATTTGCTGAAACAGGTAGGGCTAGGCGATAAGGCCGATCGGCTACCGAAGGATCTCTCAGGGGGACAAAAGCAGCGGGTTGCGATCGCCCGCTCCCTAGCAGGCAACCCTCAAATCATTATGGCCGATGAGCCCACCGCCGCCCTCGACTCTAAATCAGGTCAGGCGGTTGTCGAGCTGATGCAGCAACTGGCTAAGGATAATGGCTGCACGGTGCTAATTATTACCCATGACCCCCGCATTACCGACGCCGCTGATCGCATCACCTATTTAGAAGACGGGTTGATTAGCGATCACCCCACCTGGCAGGGCTAAGGCGTTACGAGACTTTTCTAGAGGCCCCAATTTGTGAGAGTCGCTTTGATAGCACCCAAATCAGCGACAAAATTGGCCCTATGCTGAATTTTCTTGTTTTGCAGTATATCGCCTTGCACTGGAGCCTTTTGCATGACTTGTTTGGGAGCCAATTGGATCAACTCAAGACTGCCCCTGTTAGCAATCCTTGAATATACCGGGAGCCAGGTTGAGCGGTCTATTTGGTTACATAGCTCTATCACTCGAGTGCCTGATTTACAAAAAGCCAGGTTTGCTAAATTGGCTCCATGGGGGCTAATAACATATTCAGATTCATTAAAAAGTTTAGCCTGATGGGCCAAAGTTAGATTGTCGGCGGTGACTGTTTCAAAGCCATAAGTGCTGAGCAACTCCCTTAACTGGAACTCATTGACCACTTTCCTGCCAGATTTTACATGCTCTCGTGTGACGTAAATTCTTCTAAAAGATTGTTTTGTAGTGGGCTCTGTGAAGGCTGCCTTGATAGACTCACACAATTCAGCACTTGGATTCATGCGAATCTCATTCAATTTAACGACAAGTATCTCTTTAGCCATTAAAGCGCTAATTCGTCTTGCGTCTAAGATTTGCCAACGATTAAATCCAAGCTTTCTCATAGCTTGTCTTTGATAAGGATGCCCCCAAAAACCATAGTGAAAGTATATTTTATCTACTTTAAGCTCTTTTCTATGCCTGCTCAGGTAAATCAATTTTGGCAGGGTTTCATAAGTCCAGTGATAATATGAGTAATTTCTGCGTTCGTGAACAAGACAGGCAACCCGTTTATTTCGTAATTGCTTAACAACAGTTGAGGGATCTAAATTCGATCTAGTTTTACTGCCGAGTTCCCTTGGGAAATCAATAAACACCCCATTTTCATCATAGATCTCACCCTTGTTATTGATATATCCAGAGTCAACTCGCAGTAAGCTCACCAAAGAGCTAGTGGATTGTATAAGTTTGTGATCAGTGCCTACTAACATTTTGCGGTCAGTCCTCTTTGCTTATTGGCGATTGTCTTCAAAAGCCATGTGACAAATGTCAGAGATTCATTGATGACGAATAAATCTAACAACCTCCGAGTGTTGCTAGTTCCATGATGGTCAAGCTCAGATGGTCAAGCTCAGATGGTCAAGTTCAATTTCTTCTTGGAGCTGAGAGAACTCTAAGGGATTGATAAAACATATCCTCTAAGAGGAGGTATTCACCGATACGTCTTCCATGTCGATACGAGAGAATCAACTTTTCGGCCAGTCTAACATAGGCATTTGTGATGGCAATTCCGCTATGAGTTGTTCCGATTTGCTTGTATGTCAGCGTTAGGCAATACAAGTTTGCTTGATGTTAGCGAACGTTGACTTTACAGATTGTTCATCTAGAAAAGTCTTGCTGCTGGCCCTGTCAGATTAGCCCTATTGGATTGGCCCAGTATTCCCATAGCCCTCTCACACCCAGTCTGGGCTGAGTTGGCCCTGGACATCTTTGCGGTAGGGGAGCCAGAGTAGGCCGTAGCGGTGTTGAGTAATGTTTGTGGATTTGGGTGCGATCGCAACCGCCTCAACTTCCAGCGGATTGCTCTGAAACTCCGCCTCCAATGCAGTCAGCTCCTGCTGTAGCTCCGCTTCCAACGTCTCAATCTCATCCCGGATCAGCGCCGCCTTCTCCCTGGCCTGTCGTACATCCATCTGCGACTGCCCGATTCTCCCGGCTTTCTTCATCGCCCGTCCCATTCGATTCATGGTGCTGCGATTGGTGATCTTGCGACCCATAAAGGCCCCTAGCAATGCAGACCCCGCTGTAATCGCCGAATCAAGCTGTTGCTGCTGAGCCTGAGCAGCCTCCCGTTCAACTGCCTGCTCAGCCCGCAGAAGTTTGTTCTCGGCGGTCTTGAGCTTTTTCGCATAGCGCTGTTGCAGCTTGCCTAATGACTGATCTCTCAGTTCCCGATGATATTGCCGCAGTCGGGCCAAAAAGGCCGCCTTGTCTTCACCGACTTCACTCAATAATTTGGGTGCTCTAGACCGGTAGATCGTCAGGGCTCGCTGCTGTCGCACATATCGCAAAAAGTCTTTTTGCCATTTGCCAAACGAGGTTGCTTTCTTGGCAGCTGGGGGCAGCGCCTCAAAGGTGGCGTCTTCAAGGGGGTCTGTTGCAAAATCGGCTGGGTCGAGGGCAAGGTCTATTACGGCCTCCCAATCTACCATTGTGGGGCTTTCTTCGATGGGCACCGCCAGTGCCAGTGAACGAATTTCATCCACGTTGTAGGTCTTGCTGATGTAGTGTACCTCTGCTGCCATGATCACCGCGGGTCGATACACTAATGCCTGCCCTGCCCCCGACGCCGGGAGAAAGTAAATCGCGATCTCCGGCGACAGGTCTAGAGGGTGAGTATTCGCGGCGGCGGCAGGGCTAATAGGTGACTGCGCGGCGGGTGCCTGTAAAGCGAGTTGCGGCTGAGGATTCTCCCCTGGCAGCATTTGTTGGGCCAGCTGTTTGATCTGCTCCCGCGTCATCGGTCCACAGAGATAAGACATTGCCCAGCGCGTCTGAAAAATCACTGGCCCATCTTCATGGACATTGTGCAACAGGAAAACCCGCTTGTCCAAGCTGCTCAGGATGGACGCTAACGCTGTTTCTTCTAGGTCTGCTGACCCACGCAGCCCTTCAATTAACCGAGCCTTATCGCGCTCGGTTTGCAGTCGCCCAATAAACCAGGTACCCATATTTGACAGGGCCTTGTAGTCGAGGTCTACCGGGTTTTGAGTCGAGAGGACGAGACCCACCCCAAAGGCCCGCGCCTGCTTGAGCATTGTTAGCAGCGGCAGCTTCGAGGGTGGATTGGCAACTGGCGGCAGATAGCCAAAAATCTCATCCATGTACAGCATTGCCCGCAGGCTGCCCGTCCCCATTTGGGTGCGCATCCAGCCCAGCAGGGCATTAAGCAGCATCGTCACAAAAAACATTCGCTCCCGGTCCCCCAGGTGGGCGATGCTAAAAATCGCTGCCCGTGGCTTGCCCTCTGGGGTGTAAAGCAGCTTTTGAATATCCAGGGGCTCACCCTCAAGCCAGGTCTCAAACCCCGGTGCGGCCAGCAGATTATTCAGCTGCATCGCCAGCCCAAACCGCTCTTTGGCTGGGTAAAACATATCCAGCTCCAACACCCCAATCCGCTTAAACGGCGGTGCTTGAATCGCCTGGATTAACCCCGCCAAGTCAATGCCTTTGCCACTGCCCCACACCGTCTCTAGAATATTTGCCAGTAAAATGTGCTCTCGACTGGTCATCGGGTCAGCGTCGATACCCAGCAGCGCCAGCAAGCTGGTCACCGTGGTTTGAAGCCGTTCTCGACGCAAGTCACTATCGGCCATCACCGTCTCGGGGGGCACCTCAAACGAGCGCAGCACGCTCACGGGTTGCCCCGCTGAGCTGCCCGGCGTATACACCGCCATCTGCACCCGCTGCCGCAGCGTCTGAATCCGCTCAGATGTCTGCCCCCACTGGGCCAGTCCCTCGGTCCATCGCTCAGCCTGCGCCTGGGCATATTCATCCACCGTCATCCCCTCGATGGCTGCGGCCTGGGCATCGACCCAGGGAAGAAAGCGCTCGGCGCTCAGCTCCTCAAAGGTCAGCAGCAGATTGGCCAGATCGCCCTTGGGGTCGATGGCAATCAGGGGGATATTGTCGATCAGCGCTTCTTCGAGCAGGGCAATGCCCAGACCGGTTTTGCCGCTGCCGGTCATGCCCACAATCATGGCGTGGGTAGTCAAGTCTTGGGAATCGTAGAGCACCAGCGGGTCTAACAGCGCCTCGTCACGCAGGCTGTACTCCTTGCCCAGATAAAACTTGCCCAGCTGCTCGTAATTTGCCGACATCACTTGTTGAATATGACTCTTGAATATAACTTTTGAATATGACCGCTATGCTTTCTATATCTGTGGCTTCCGGAAATTATGGGCTCATGCACGCTTTTGGTGATGCTTAAGATTGTCGTTTCCCCGAATTCTCAGTCATCTTTTTCAGCTAGCCAGGACTTTGGTGCATGAATAAGGAAGTTGCAGAGCCCAAGGAGCCGGTAAAGTGTAGTTACCACAACAAACACGGTACCGATGAAACGCACCTACAAACTCCGCAACTGGTCTGAGTATACCGCTGCCTTGGTGAAGCGAGGAAGTTTGACACTCTGGATCAGTGACGAGGTCATTAGCCAGTGGAAAAACAC
>JBCBQD010000151.1:0-13526 GCA_039820425.1 Cyanobacteria bacterium J06635_1 | reverse complement strand
CAATATTGCCCCACCGGGCTATTACATGCTGTTCCTGGTCAATCAAGCCGGTGTGCCCTCTGAGGCCAAGTTTGTGCAGCTGCAAGCTTAGGTAAGACCTATTGAATTTGAGCCGTTTGACGTAGGTAGTCCACCACGCCATCGGCAATGGCATCGGCAATTTGCTGGCGTTCAGACAGATTGCGGAATCGGACGACATCTTCGCGGCCTGTGACAAAGCCGGTTTCGACCAGGACTGCGGGCATAGATGTGTTGCGTAGGACGTAGAATCGGGCCCGTCGAACCCCGCGATCGCGCAGGTCAGTTTGGCGCAACACCCGGTTGTGAATGGTGCGGGCTAAGCCAATCCCCGATGAATAGTAATAGGTCTCTAACCCATTCACATCGGGTCGGCTGAGACTGATGGCATTGGCGTGGATGCTGACAAAGATGGTGGCGTTGGCCCGCTCGGCAATATCAACCCTGGGTTGGAGGTCGAGTTCACGATCGTCTGAGCGGGTCATGCGAGCCTGAATGCCCTGGTCTAAGAGTCTTTGCTGCACCCGCTGGGAAATCCAGAGGTTGAGTTCTTTTTCTTGGAGGCCCCCAATGCCAACCGCACCAGGATCACGACCGCCATGACCGGGGTCGATCATGACTAAGACCTGTCCACGGGGAACTGGACGGGGGGTCGGATTAGATGCGATCGCACCCCTACCTTGAATAATTTGAGCCGCCAGCCCCGCCTGACTCAGCCGTCGCTGTAGACTTTCGGCCCGATTGCGTTCCCGAAAGCGACCGGCCTGAATCACAGCTTGACCATTGGCCGTGGTTCGAAATGCACCGCTCTCGACCGAATTTACCCGAGCCCTGAGAATTTCTGAGCTTCCAGGAACCACGACCTGATAGAAAACATCCCCACTGGGGGATGGACTGGGGGACGGGCTAGGGGAGCTGGGCGTCGGCAGTCCTGACCCCTGAGCAATTTGAACATTCAGATTGGCCCGGACCAAGCGCTGTCGAAGTTCTTCGGCCCGATTGCGCTCTTGGAACCGCCCGGCCTGGATAACGGTCTGACCATTGAGGGTTGTCCGAAATGCGCCTGACTCAACGGCTTGAACCCGACGTCGGAGAATTTCTGAGTTGCCGGGGACAAAGACTATATAATCGCCCTGGGCGTTACCGGGGGCTGGCAATGGCCGCCCCGAGGTTGGCGGAGCTGGTAAAGAGGGCGGCGTAACCGGAGGGCGAGCGGTTGGCGCTGGGGGGGTAGGGCGGGAGCCACCAGCGGCGGCGATCACAGCATCTAGCGTTTGATTATTGGTGAGATAAATATGCCCCAGGGCCTGCCCATTGTAGATGCGGCGGGTCATCTCCCACCCCGCGTTTAGTTGAAATTTGACAAACCCGTTGGCAACGCCATTGGTACGCCCAATTTCAAGCACCGGCAAATTACGCTGAAGCGGGCTGGGTACAGCCTGTAAAACCAAGTCATTTTGGCGCTGCCTGACTTCTAGACGATAGCGAGTGTCTTCTCCCCCGATCCGCACAGAGTAGCCGTTACTGTCTGAGCTACGGCCACAGATCCCCGTAAAGTCAAAGCTCAGCAGCAAGGGGGTGATAGTTGTCGGTGTACCCGCTTGTTCTTCCCAGCAACGGCGAACGCTACTGATTTGCTCAATGATTAAAAGGTTGTATAACCGACCATTATTGACAGGCTCTGCCACGGCCACAACTCGGTCAGCCTGAATCGGACTTTGCCCAAACTGGGCAGCCGGGGACACTTTGGCAGAGGTGAGTAAGGTAGCAGCAGTGAGGGCAGTGAGGGTGGTGAGTCGGCGAACGAAGGAGTGCATAGACTGGAATGGGAATGGAACCGTTAGTAAATGTTTTAACCTTAGCCATGCCCCTCGTCTGAACGAGGGTATATATAGTAGTTTTTCGGAGACAGACTACCCATTCAGGCGCAAACTATAACAGTTCTTGAGCTGTCCCCAATAAGCGCATTTATTTCATGGAGCCACACCGCCTGGCCACAAGCCAATCGCTCATCAACGCTGTGCCACCTACTAAACCGTACAGTTTAGTGGATGGCGTGAACCGGATCGAACATAGCCTCCTTTTCAGGGTGCCCTCATCTTGTACTCAAGGTTGACTCACTTTTTTTTGACACACTAACAGTGGAGATGCCGCCCTTCGTCAATGGAAGAGGAGGCAAGTTCATGAAACGCTACATTTTGTTATCTCTCGTGATAATGCTAGGGTTTGGGGTCATTGCCCCCGCGACAAAAGCCTGTCCCCAAGGGGATTTACTGGAGAATTCTACAATTTTGAGAACCCCGACCCCAGCGGTTTTGTAGAAATCCTATGGGAAAAAGTGACTGCCTTGGGATCAGCTTTCAACCATACAGATCAACTAGTAGTATGATTCAGGTTGGATATGGCTTTTCGCCCGATCTCGTGCCTTAAATTACGCAGAAGCGCATGATCCCATTTTCACTGTTTTTTCAGTAGAGCCATCCCATGACAGTTACTCAAAGTCTTGCCGCTAAAAGCACTAGCGAATCTAATACGGTGCGTCCTGCAGTCAAAATTTTACTCATTGGCGATGAAGCCGATGTGGTGGACACCATTAAAAATTTGCATCGGCGTGGATTTGCCCAAATTGATAGCTGGAGCGCGCCAGCTCATTGCGATCGCGCGGGGGAGGTGATCGGCAACATGATTCCCAATCGCTATGGAGAACAAACCATCAGCATCTTGACCAAAAACCTGGGTTAAATGCCGCTTTTCCCATTCCCGTTTAATTCATTCCATTCCCGGTTTATTAAAGACAACAGTCATTGTGTGGTGCCCTGCTAATTTATTCCAACAATTCAATATCAAACCGCAACAAGTCAGCCCACGGCATGCCGTGGGCTGACTTGTTGAGAAGTGTCAAACCAGCAAAGCCCCGTTGAGACGGGCTTAGGCCTCTAAATCCAAAGTTTTGTAGCTATGTTTGAGCTGCTTCCAAAGCGCCCTGACCTGCTGATAGGCCTCGTCAGAGGCTAACTTTCCTCCTGTCTCCAGGGCACTGATATAGCCAACTCGCTGCGAAAACTCTTGCAAATTAGCATTGAAAATCATTTTATCCGGTGTGAATTCCCCGTGATAAGTACTGCGACTATATAGAAAACGGTTCTTATCGTATGTATTCATAGTTTCACTGCCCTGAATAATAGCTAGGACTCATCAGAAGCGAATCGCCTCAAACTTTAAGAAACCCCAATTTAGGATGATCCCAACCAGGTATTTCATTATACTCACTTTCTTAACCTAACCTTAACCTAGAGATTAAAGCTTCCCTATGCCCCCGATGGGTACTGTTTAATCGATAGCTCATTAACAATCACTTCAATGGCGCTGCCCTCAACACCCCCTGCACATAATGGGCTCAGACAGCTCGAAAGTGATAAGGGCAGGTTGATAGACCCCGGTTAGGTCACTACATGGGGAAGGGGAGGTTATCCCTTAGGGCCGTAATAAAACGCAATCTCTTTGGCCTTGAGCGGGGCAAAGTCGGCGGCTTTAAGCATGGCGTCGAGGTCAGCCTGGGCAATATGCTTGGCCCCAATCCGGACAATGCGCGATCGCATCGTATTGGTTACCCCGCTACGCTGACGCCCCGCTTCTTTGGCCATGACGGTGTTGTATAGATCTAACTTGGCTGGAGGAATGGGCGAACCATCGAGATCGAGTCCTTTTGCGATCGCGGCGTCAACACCACCAGCGCCTAGAGTTGCATTCGTATCTGACATCATTAAATCTCCCATAGCGTTAAACCACATCCCGTTTAAAGACTTGAGGTTTTGCCAACAGGCAAACAGATTAAGTAAGTCCCGTAGGGCGAACAACAGGCCTGGATGTGGACGAGGTTTAGGTGTATTGTCGCATCTGCTGGAATCGTGATCCCCCAGACAGCAATTTTAGAGCAGCTGCGTTAGTATAGTTCGAGAATTTTGCACAATCGAACTACTATGATTGACCTCTACTATTGGACCACCCCCAACGGACACAAGATCACTATTTTCTTAGAAGAAGCCGAGGTCCCTTACACGATTTACCCAATCAATATTGGTAAAGGCGACCAGTTTCAACCTGAGTTTCTGAAAATATCCCCTAATAATCGCATCCCTGCCATTGTGGATCAGTCCCCATCTGAGGGTAAAGCACCCATCAGCGTGTTTGAATCAGGGGCAATCTTACAGTATTTGGCTGAGAAAACGGGCCAGTTTCTGGCCACCGACCTACCTACCAAAACCGAGACGATGCAGTGGTTGTTTTGGCAGATGGGGGGGTTGGGACCCATGTTGGGGCAAAATCACCACTTCTCACAATATGCCCCTGAGCAAATCCCCTATGCGATCAATCGTTATGTAAAAGAAACCGCCCGCCTTTACGGGATATTAGACAAGCGGCTGGCCGATCGAGCATTTGTCGCCGGGGAGTATTCGATTGCGGATATGTCGATGTATCCGTGGATTGTCCCTTATGAGAAGCAAGGACAATCCTTAGACGATTTTCCAAATTTAAAGCGCTGGTTTGAGGCCATCCAGGCACGTCCGGCAGTCGTGCGGGCTTACGCTAAAGCCCAAGCGGTGAATCCGTCTAAAACCATGAATGACGAGGCCAAAAAGATTTTATTTGGCCAGGGTCAGTAGATCAGTGAGACAGGTGGGGTATCACGGTGGGTGGCTTGGCAATCGGATCAGGTACCAAAACCCACTCTGCTTTACTAGCATCCCTCCCAGGCAGGCTACCCTGTATGCAGATCTCGGTTAGGAAGCCTAAATCCTGCCTTACCGATGACTGGTGTGTACACGGTAGCCTAGAAGGGAAGGGGCGGACAGACCCGTATGCTGTTGATAGATCGTGAAATCCTGAAAAATCAACCATGGTGGCTATTTTTAAGCTCCGAGAAACTCATCTCATCGCCTGTAGCCAGCTCAGTGTCACCGTTTTTAACGGCGAACCCTGGTGCGAAAATTGGGCCCTAAATACAGCACAAGTCAGGCTATCTCATCTCTTTAAATCTCCAGGGTTTGTTGGCTTTGGGGTTCAGGACCCAGACCTGATCGGACTCGTCTTAGGCACCTGGGAGCCTTGGGAAGATCACAGGATATTTTACTTGAGAGAAATCTGCATTCACCCAGAACACCAAAATCAAGGGCTCGGTAGCCAGCTGATCGATTTTCTCCTTGACCATCTACGGCAACTCAACGTCCATCAGGTTTATCTCATCACCCAAAGAGACATCCTCGCTGAAAGGTTTTACGTCAAAAATGGGTTTGCTCCAAGCGAGCTAATCCTGATGACCCAATCACTCAAGGAGAAAGGTCTAGACGGTTAACCTTGAAAATAGTCTGGAATCAGGGGTGACGCTATTGACGCTAACAGTAGCAAAACTACTATGAAACAGTTGCCATGGAGGCACCATGCCCAGATCCTTACCAAAACTGATGGCCTGGGTCATCCCTCTCAGCACATTGGGGATGATCGGCCTTTGGCAACTCAGGGTAAATTTGGCTCCCTGCCAGCCGCTAGATCAACGATTACAGCGCAGCGGTTGCTTCCAGACATTGGTCGTCGATCCCAAAGCATTAGACTCTCCACACTTTGCCTTGAGAGCTTTCCGAACCAATGTTCACGCCTTTGCGTTTTCCCCAGAGGGCGAGCTCATTGCGTTACCAGGGAGTGTCTTGCGTAATGACGATGCAGGTAGAGATAAATTTGGGTTGGCTATTGCCCTGATAGAAGCTGATAGCGGAGCCATACAGCAATCATTTTCGGTAGACGAAACTTACTATACGACCGAGACACCGGGGAGCATCGTACCCATGAGGGGGAGCTTTTCGCCGAATGGGCAGCTTTTCGCTGCCCACATCCAACACAGCCATCTCCATCTTAAGACCACCTATCTGTGGGAGGTAGCCAGTGGGAATCCAGTTTGGAAAGTGAATGGTTATCCGTGCGATCTCATGATCTTTGCCCCCGATGGCCAACATATCCTCTGCGAGGAGCGCAGAATTCGGGTCAGTGACGGTGCCGTCTTGAATTTGACCGAGCGACCCTCACAAACCTTAGCGGTCCAAAGCCCCATCGATAAGCTCATTAGCCCCTACCGCTATGAAGTGACGGCCCCGGATCGCACCTTTAAAGCCGTTTTGCAGCTAGCTGTTGACGCCCATTGCCAATCAGACTGTCGATACGTTGAACTTCAGCCGTTGAGAAATGAGGCAACAGCGCCTGTCAGATTGAAATTATCCACCCCGGCCGCCCTGCCTCAATCACTTTATGTGTCACCCGATAGCCAACTGATCGCTATCCAAACCACCGTGAATGACTCCCCAGTGATATCCATCTGGCAACGGGATGGGGTTTTGCTACGGCGATTTAAGCTAAGTGATACGCTGATCAGCGCTCAATGGTTACCCGATAGTCAAGTCTTGGCCTTGTGGGTCGATCAAAGAATTCAGCTCCACAGCGCTCATCACACATCTTCAACAGACCTCACGGAATAGAACCTGAGGGCCTGAGCCTCTTAAAAAATGTCGCTACAGGCTCTCTAAAATCAGCACACCCTAAAATAATCATGCACCGTCTAGACAATTCTCAATGCAGATTATTTTGATTCGCTACGGTCAGCCCAAGTTTTCATGGCCAACCTGGGTCAACGGTGATGAATTTTCGCGGTGCATCACGGCCTACCAACAGTCGGAGTTGCGGCCAGAGTCACGGCCCCCCGTGGCGGTAAAAGCCCTTATCCAAAACGCTAACGGATTATTGTTGACCAGCGATCTGCCCCCAGCCTATCAGTCAGCCCGCCGATTACAGCCAATAGGCCCGATCACACGAAGCTCACTCTTTCGAGATCTGGGGTTTGCTCAGCCCCAATTGCCCAAATCTATACATTTGCCGTTCTGGGCATGGGGCCTCATGGCCAGAATACAAGGGATGTTTGGCACGCTTATCGGCGCAGCGTCTGCTCAAATGCGCCAAGATCGCATCCTGACGGCTACCCACTATCTGATTGAGCAGGCCAGTCGAGTCGGTTCTGTCGCTCTAGTGGGCCATAGCACCACCCATCGACTGATTGCTCAAGACCTTCGGCGGTTGGGTTGGCAGGGACCCCGTGTTCCTCACTCAAGCTATTGGGGGTGTAGCCTCTATACCTGCTCCGAGCAAACGATCTTGCCAGCGCAAGCCAATGCTCTATCTCAACCGGGCCAAGATATTTTTGAGCAAGTTGAGGAAATCGGGACAACCAAGGCTCCAACTCAGAGCAACAATGATTTCGAGACTTATCTGGGTGAAGCGTTCAGGCGCGATCGCAAATTCTCACTAGCAGAGGCCATTGGCCGAGCAGGGGCGGATTTCCTCAAAGGCGAATCCACCATTCCGCGACCGCTGCGAGCGATGGCCCAAATTAATCTGTTGATCGCCGCACACCTTCAGGACCCTCAGGGGGCCCTCGAAAGTGTTCTCAAAAGCTGGGTTAAAACTGACGCCCGCATGAGTCAACACTTAGATGAGCCGCTCACGGCCCTTCGCAAGATTTTGACCTCGATCATCGATAGCGAAGAGATCCTATCCGAATTTTCCAGACAGGTGAATGTCCGGTGGGGCGAGATCTATGGAGAACGTCCTCATTTTCAGGCACTGGGACAGCCACCTCACCCAAAAACAGCCTATGCCCACGCAGCAGTACGAAAAACGCTTTTAAACTTCCTGGAGGCCCTGACAAACAGACAGCCGTAGCCGAACCAAATCCCTAAAATGTCAGGGCTCTTTGACGATAAATCTACCCAACATGATTTATCGTCAATATCTGGCGAGTTGCCCGCGATACCGCAGGGCGGTAAGCGCAGCCATGCCTGAAAGGCTTTGCAACCGCATCCGCCCTTACCAGATTGTCCATTTTAATTCGGGGTTACCGAATTCGGATTGGGGGTCACCCCGTTCTCAGCGCACTGAACCCTCAACCAGCGCTTAGAATGGGGAATTGGATGAAGGTTGTCAAACACCGCCAAAAAACAGATCCCACCCCATTACACAAATCTACCCGACTATCCTATGAGCGCTGCGATTCGCTTCTTAATGTGTGCCCCGAGCTATTACGACGTTGACTATGTGATCAACCCTTGGATGGAGGGGAATATCCATCGGTCTTCCAAGGATCTAGCTAAGGACCAGTGGCAGGGGCTCTATGAACTCCTGGCCCAACATGCTGAAGTCGATCGGGTTGAACCCCGACGGGGCTGGCCAGACATGGTGTTTACGGCAAACGCAGGGCTGGTCTTGGGAGATAACGTGGTGCTGAGTCGCTTTTTGCATCCTGAACGCCAGGGCGAAGCGCCCCACTTTAAGCAGTGGTTTGAGCGCCAGGGCTACACGGTCTATGAACTGCCCGAGGACTTGCCCTTTGAGGGGGCCGGGGACGCTCTGTTTGACCGTGAAGGACGCATGCTATGGGCAGGCTATGGCTTTCGCACCGAGTTAGATGCCCACAGCTATGTGGCCCAGTGGCTCGATGTGGAAGTGCTCTCGCTGCGGCTGATGGATGAGCGGTTTTATCACCTCGATACCTGCTTTTGCCCGCTGGCCGATGGCTACCTGCTGTACTACCCCGATGCCTTTGACGCCTACTCTAACCGTCTGATTGAAATGCGAATACCTGCCGATAAGCGCATTGCTGTAGAAGAAGATGACGCGGTGAATTTTGCCTGTAATGCGGTCAATATCGATCACATTATTGTGATGAATAAAGCCAGCGAAGCCCTGAAGCAACGCCTGGTTGAGGCTGGCTTTGAGGTTAAAGAGACCCCGCTGACCGAGTTTCTGAAAGCAGGGGGGGCGGCTAAATGTCTCACCCTGCGAGTCACTGAGCCCGTGCGGCCCGATTTGCATGCGGCCCCTGCCACTTTGGAGAGCCGCACCATTACCCTGGAGGGGCACCTGCTAGATTCGGGATTAATCAACCGGGTACTGGATGTCATCATCGAGGCAGGGGGCAGTTTCCAGATCTTAAACTTTGACCTGGGGGCACAGCGGCACAGCACCTCTTCGGCCCGAGTCAAGGTCTCGGCCCCCGACCAGGCGGTCATGGAAGATATCATGTCGCAGCTGATCGATCTGGGGGCGTTGCAGCTCCCAGACGAGGTCTGTGACGCTCAATTGCAGCCGGTTGATCAGATTGGGGTTGCCCCCAATGATTTCTATAGCACCACTATCTACCCCACTGAAGTGCGGGTGCAGGGTGAGTGGGTGCGCGTCCAAAATCAGCGCATGGATGGTGTCGTTGTGGTCAATCAAACGACAGAAGGCGCTGTCGCTGATTGTCGCTTGATTCGTGATTTGCAGGTCGGAGAACAGGCCATCGTAGGTGTGGAAGGTATTCGCACCGTGCGGAAGGCTGCGAGTCGCGATCGCAAAACCGAAGAGTTTAGCTTTATGGGGGCGGGGGTCTCCAGCGAACGGCGGGTAGAACTGATCGTCGAGCAGGTCGCCTGGGAAATGCGCAAGTTGCGGGATCAGGGGGGTCGCATCGTGGTGGTACCGGGCCCCGTGGTGGTTCACACTGGTGGGGTCGGTCACCTCAGCCGGCTTATCCGAGAAGGTTACATACAGGCACTGCTGGGGGGCAATGCCATTGCCGTCCACGACATTGAGCAATCACTGATGGGCACCTCCCTCGGTGTCGATATGCAACAGGGCGTCCCAGTGCAGGGGGGCCATCGTCATCATCTCAAAGCCATCAATGCCATTCGACGCTGCGGTAGCATTGCCCAGGCGGTTGAGCAGGGCGTCCTCACCCGAGGGATTTTCTACGAATGTGTGCGCCACCAAGTGGACTTTTCGCTAGCAGGGTCCATCCGCGACGACGGCCCGCTGCCCGATACCCAAATGGACCTGATCAAGGCTCAAACCGACTATGCGCGACTGATCAAAGGAGCAGACATGATCTTAATGCTCTCGACCATGCTGCACTCAATCGGAGTGGGCAATATGACCCCCGCTGGGGTCAAAATGGTGTGTGTGGATATTAATCCGGCGGTGGTCACCAAGCTGAGCGATCGCGGCTCAATCGAATCGACTGGTGTTGTGACCGATGTGGGCTTATTCTTAAGTTTATTAGTCACCCAGTTAGAGCGGCTCAATCGCCCCTATGCGCTTACCTCAGCACGTTAAACTCTGCCCCCAAAATCGACGGTACTGCCCAGCAGGGGTCATGGCTCACCAGATCCCTAATCAAGACCCTCGCAAAACCCTCAGACACACCTTTAGGCAGGCAGCAATCCGAGGGGTTGCGATGCTGCTCTGTACTGGGCTATATAATGCGGTCTTTCTCAACAATCGGGCACTGGCTCAAGCCGAGCCCTCTGACAGCGGTGATGAATGTGAATTTTTATTCCAACCCGAGCAGCTCAATACGCAATCGGCGGAGGAAGGCGTCATTCAAATCGGGCGACTCCCTGAGCGCCCCTACGTTGTGATCATTCCTAACCCAGATGACACAGACCTGAGCGAGGTGCGAACCTGTGTACCCGATGCATTTTTAACCCAGGCTCGTCTGGGCCGATATCTACAGGCCGGATCTTTTTCTCGACGGTATGAAGCCAGTTATTTGGCCCAAACGCTCCAAAATCTAGGATTTCGAGCCAGGGTGATCCATCGACGCACCCTGGGGCGCTAGAAATCGGGCATAAATGTTAGCCTCGCCTAAGCTATTGCACTGAAATTTGAGGGCCGTCTGTCGGGTTTCCTGATGTAGTCCTCAAGACCGTGCCATATTTAAAGCTGTGGCCGGGTTAACCCGGCCAATCTATCTGAGTGCCGTCAAAATGATCTCCCCGATTAGCGCTTTGAAGTGGCGCTTTGAGTCGCAAACCATCTGATGCCCCAGACTGTTTGCAGCCTCGTTCCCAAACCCCGTGTTCCCAAACCGATTGAGTTTAAGCCTGGAGGCCCCGTTGAATAAGTACAGATTGACCTGGCTATTGACAAGTGTTGCTTGCGTAGGCCTGATTGCAACCCAAGCCAGGGCTCGCGATTTGACCGTTCGAGTAAATCGATGGCTCGAATTTCGGACGCTTTCTGGCTCGGTTCAATATGCCAGCAACGGCCGTACCCAGCGCGCCCGCGTCGGGGCTCGGATCAACGCAGTGGGAGATTCTATCCGCACAGGCCGACGCTCGAGTGCCCGCTTAGCCGTCGATACGGGGATTGGATTTGTCACCGTGGCTGAGAACACCAATCTGCGGATTTCGCGATTACGCACCACCCCTAGCGGTGGACGCGTTACCGAGTTGGACATTTTGCAGGGACAAGCCCGGCTCCAGGTGCGCCCCTTTACCAACCGAGACTCCCGACTGAATATTCGCACCCCCGCCGGGGTTAGTGGCGTTCGCGGGACTGAATTTGGCGTCTCCGTGCAAGCAAGTGGCTCAACCGGAGTGGCCACCTTGGAAGGCGCAGTGGTCTCTTCAGCAGAAGGCGTGAGCGTTGATGTCCCCGCCAACTTTCAGACACTGATTGTGCCCGGGGAGCCACCCCTGCCCCCGGAGCCCCTCCGGGATGATCCCAGGTTAGATATTGAAGTGTTGCAAACCACAAACCGCGATGGGGTTCAAATCGTTGAGTTGGTCGGCTCGACTGACCCCGTTAATCTCTTCCAAATCAATGGAGAGGGCCAAACTGTGAGTAAAGAGGGCCGCTTCGATTTGGAAATTTCCTTCCCCGACGATCAGCAAGTGCTGGCGACCGTCACTACGCCCTTAGGCACGGAACAAGTTTATGAGTTGGTGGTTCCATAATCGCCTAAAACCATTAAAGCGCGCCAAGCCTTTTTTGCCCGGTCTGTTAATGAGTGGGCTGGTGATTGGCCTGTTTGAGCTGGGAGCATGGGCACCCCTAGAAAATTTGACCTTGAGCAAGTTGATTCGCTGGCGCGGCTCACAAGCTTGGGATGAGCAGATCGTCGTGGTAGGACTCGATGACGAAAGCTTTCGTGAACTAGGACAGTTTCCCCTGCCTCGGTCCTACTATGCCGAGCTATTAGAGACGCTAACAGATAAAAATGCTCAGATCGTGGCCTTTGATTTGCTGCTCGCAGACCCTAGCCCTGATGATGAAGCCTTAGCGGAGGCGATGGCCTCACACAGTGGTGTGGTTTTAGCCCAGGCCTGGGGCGGTGATCGTTTTCCTGTGGTGCCAACGCCACCGCTCATGAACAATGCGATCGCAATTGGCCACATTCAACAGTTTGCTGATAGCAACGGACTTGGCCGGAGTATTGCCATCAGTGAGCAGGGTACCCCTGCGTTTAGCATTGCCATTGCCCAAGCCTATAGCCTGGTATCAGAAATCGTTTCAATTCCCAGTGAAAACGAGCAGTTGTTGATCAACTGGCCTGGGCCTGCCTCAGAGTTAACCTACGTCAGTCTGGTGGATGCCATTTCTGAACAAACAGCACCCGACATTTTTGACGGCAAAATTGTCTTAGTGGGTGTAACCGCCACCGGTTTTAGAGAATTACGCACCCCCTTTGATGAACAACAACCCATCGGGGATGTCTATATCCACGCCGCCGTTTTGCATAACCTGTTGCAGCAAAACTGGCTGCAGCCACCAGAACAACTCGTCATTATCTTTGCCTTGTTAGCAGCAGGGCCGCTGGTTAGCTGGCTCTTGCAGGGTCGTAACTTTCCTACCCAATTAGGTCTGTGGCTGCTGCTATCGAGCGGCTGGATATTGGTGTGCTGGGGAGCACTATACTTCAACTACGCACTGCCGGTGATTGCCCCCCTCATGCTGTTTGGCATGATCGAGGGTAGCCTGGCCTTTAACGACCGACTCCGCAGCAATGCCCTCTTACAGGCTCGGGGAGAATTTTTGAACACCATGAGTCACGAGATTCGCACCCCTCTAAACGCCATTATTGGGGTCTCAGAAATGCTGCAAGAAACCCAGCTCAGCGCCAAGCAGCGTGAATTTGCCGACACCATTCACAACAGCAGCCAGACCCTGCTCGCGCTGATCAACGATGTGCTCGATTTTTCTAAAATTGAGGCCAACAAGCTGGTGCTCGAAAAACAGCCCGTCAATCTGCGCAACTGCATTGAGCAAAGTTTTGATATTGTCGCCCCAAGAGCCGTTGAAAAAAATCTGGAGCTAGCCTACGCGATTGATCCGACCGTACCGCTGGTGATCTCCAGTGACTCTGTGCGGCTGCGGCAAATTTTGATCAATCTATTAGGCAACGCCGTTAAATTTACCGAAAGCGGAGAGGTGGATCTCTACGTCAGATTTGCCCCTGCCTCTGCTCGCTCAACGTCACTGTCTCTCCAAAACCCTAAACCAGCGCATGCTGCCTCCCTAGAGAACTTTACCCTGCAATTTTCGGTGCGGGATACGGGGATTGGCATTCCCCCCGAGCGAATTAGTCAGCTATTTCAACCCTTTAGCCAGGTGAGCGCTTCGACCACCCGTAAATATGGGGGCACCGG
>JBCBQD010000150.1:0-13787 GCA_039820425.1 Cyanobacteria bacterium J06635_1 | reverse complement strand
CGTCGACCCCAAGCAATTTTCATTTTGGGGTCGACGGAGGTTCGCTTAGCCGGGGTTGTTAGAAATTCATTGGTGAGTTGTTTGGGTTGCCACTGATTGTCTTTATAGTCTGTCCAAAACAGCTTGATTTCATAAAATCGCTTCGGCTTTTTGGCATCGCCCTCATCTACAATTTCTTCGACAGCTTTTTCGACGAACATTGGCCAGAAGAGATAGAGTCGTCGATTCCACACAATCGGGACGAGATGATCGCCCTCAATGTCTACATCAATGTGCTGCCAGGCGGTCCAATAGCGCTGATTAACCCACGTGCGATAGTAGTAAATATGGGGCGTATTCTGGGTGCGAGCCACCACGTGCAGCACCTGCCGGTGAATCTCGCCTTCGAGGTAGAGACCACAAATGTTGAGCTGGGCAATCCTGTTCAGGCTTTTCAGATATTTGAGCAGTTCTCTCTCGACCACAGCCTCGGTGGTTTCATCTTGCAATAGGCCACTTTCCAACTCCCTAAAGAGTTCTGTTTTGTCGTCGCGCAGTTCGGGCTGAATCCAGTTTTCTGGATAGAGAAAGACCTTTCGATTGGCCTCCCAGACCCGGTAGTTTTTCATCCAGGCCCATTCTTTGGCATCGTCTGGGGTAAATGCAACATCCGGTTCAAGATTCATAAAGCACCGCTGCACAAACAGCTGAACGGAACTAATTGCCTGCTTGATGCGAGAGGTGATCAAGCAGGGGTCCATTTCGACATCGATCAGATATTTGTCATAGAGGTCGTTGGCGTTGCGCAACCGCTGGGGTTGGGTAATATGGTGCACCAGATAGGTGACGGCGGCGGCGCGCTGCTGTTCACGGAGGCGATCGCGGAGGGGTTTGGCCAGGGCTGACCATTGGGCTTCGTCATACTTGCCGCGCACGGTTTGTTTGATTTTGCGGGCAGTGGCCTGGGCGGCTGCGATCGCATCTTCTCCTGAATTGAGCACAGCCCACTCCAGAGCGTCTGCAGCGGTGACCCCCAACCGCTGCAACAGGGTGAAACAGGGGGCTAGCTGCACCAGCCAGCCCCCGTCTAAAAAGTCAGCCGGGAACGTGTAGCCAAAGCCGGTTTCACCGCAGAGCACCTCTAAATCGACCAAGCGCCAGCCGCTGCGCTCCGCCAAGAGCGACAGGAAGTCTGGGCGAGACGGGGCGAGCTGATGAAGCGTATTGAGCAGGTCAAAGAAGCTGGATAGCCCCCCAGGGAGCGCCTGGGCCGACAGGATAATGTTGGTCATTCTGACCCAGGCATCGAACTGGCTGGGGTCTGCCGCTGTGGGGTCTAACGGCAGGGCCGTTAAGTCGAGCCAGCCCACCGCGGGCAGCTGGGTCAACATTAACCCAGTGGCCTCAGGGGGGATCGCCAGCGTCTGCAAGATAATGGCAATCTTTTCGAGGCGTTGGAAGAGGGCGACCTGGTCTGGGAAATTGGCAACGGTGATCTCTAGAGGGGGGTCGATGCCCAACAAAGCCTCGGAGAGAAATAGCGCCATGGCGGCCTCACCACTCGGGTGGACCACCCACTGGGTGAGCAACGGAGCTGCGATCGCGAGGTCTATCCCAAACGCCGCTGACACCGCCTGGATCACCTGATTATGGCGGGCTTGCTGTTTTAAGTACGCCAGCAGGGCCGTGAGGACGTAGTCATATCGAGCTTCGTTGGCGGTCAGGATACCCGGATTGGTTAAGGTCCCCTCTCCTACGAGGTTTGCCTGGGCCTCTAGCGGGTCTAGAAACTCACTTAAGTGAGCATTAATCAGGTCGATTTGCTGGGGTTGCGGTTCTCGATTTTGGTGGGTGGCATCCAGAAAAGCGAGGATGCGGTTGGCCGCCTCCCCAGGGACCACCGTGGCTAAATGAGAAGCTATTTGAGTGCTCAGGGGGATCTCGTCAGAGCGGGCATAATCAACCTCTAGCTGCTGGAGCCCGTCTCGGAGGGTTTGTAAAAAGGCGACAATCTCATCATCGCTGTGGGCCACCGTAGGCACACTCTGATGCCGCAAGAGATACTCTAGCGTGGCGACACTAAACCCAGAAGACTGGATCGCGCGAACCGGTTGGATAAACTGGCCCATCGCGGCGGGCTGGGTCACCTCAAAGGGGTCAAGCCCGCTCAAAGCGCGAACAGCGACATAGTCAGCGATAGACAGCCGCAGCGCCTTTGCCAGGGAGCTGGCCTGAAACAGACGGGTCAAATTTGTTACATTGAGCTGGTCATTGGGGAGATCCTGCGCCACCAGCTGGGCCAGAGCGTCGGCGCTGATGCCCAGTGCCCCCTGCACAATGGCTGCATAGTCCGGGTCGGTGATCGTGCGTTCAGGGTTTTGGGTCAGGGCCTCCAGTTCAAAGTCTTCTAACTTAGGGTTGTGGATGGTCGGGTCTAAAAAGACTTGCCCATAGAGAGAGCGGGTCTGGTCAGAGCGACGCACCCGATCTAGTCGGGAGGCCCACCAGCTCAGAATAGTTTCTAGCTTGCCGTGGGGGCCTGGCGAGAGATCTTGCCGCAGCTGCTGAATCTGGGCGATCTGCATTAGCACCTCATCTGTCAGGTCCGGAGCCTCGAGGACTGCCAGAGCCATCCCCAATTCCTCGGTAGGCCAGTCCAGTTTTCGCTGCAGCCTCACAAAGCGATGGATCCGATCCAGGGCGGTGGCATCTAGGTCGGGGATGGTCGCCTGGTCAAGGTCGCAGTTAGGCTGCTCAAACTGCACCTGCAGTGGGCTGCCGGGATGGACAAAATCGACCCTAAGCAAAGCCGTCAGCTCGTCATAGGTGAGCCCCGACTGTTGCAGCACCACCCGCACCCGGCGGGTCGATAGCAGCCCATTCCAGCCAATCAGCCGCAGCCCCCAAAACCGTCGGGGGTGTTCAGTGGCGTTACCAGTGATGAGGGTGCGATCGCGCGGGGTCAGCCCCAAATATTCAGCCGCGACCTCAATAGACCAGGGGGCATCATTGTCGCGCCGAAACTGGGCCATCAGATCATACCGGGGCACCCCAAGATGAGTTAAATACACCCGAGCTTCTTCGACCCACAGGTCAAAGGGCAGCTGCCACGGATAGATGGCCTCTGCCAGCACCCGATAGGCCTCGGCGTTGGTATGCTCTGGGATGGCCTCCAGCACCGCCGCTGACTCAGTGGTTTGAAACCAGATCGGATTACCCTCGTCATCGGTGGGCAGTTGGATATTGCCAGCAATATCTTGTGAGGCCACCGCATTTTCTAAAATTTCTAGCACCAGATCCACATAGGGCAAGGGCGTGTGGGTGTTGTCGCAGTTCAGCTCAATCAGGCCAAGGTCGGGGCGGCGGTCAAACAAGACCTCCAGCACGGGTCTGCCCTCCGCATCCAGCCGGTTCATCAAAAAGTGCAGCGCATCCACCAGGTAAGCTGCGGGGCTGTAGACCGAGGCACAGTGCTCACACTGACAAAAATCGAGCTGCCCAAACAGATCGCTGAGATCTGGAATGCCCGTGTCGGCCACAGCATTATCCAGCAGGCGATGGGGCACAGCCGCCACCGCCACCGGGTTAAAGAGTGAAGATTGGCTCAGCACAAACAGCCCCGTATCGGCCAGACGGGCAGCGCGGCTGTAGGTTTGTTGGGCTTCAAAGGCCCCCTCAAACAAATCCGCGTTGTCGCGGGTAAATCTCACCACTCCCTGACGGCGAATTTTGACAACATTGTCCAAGTCGCGCTCCATCAGGCCATTCACAATCGCCGCTTTGTTAAAAGCTGGGGCAATCCGAAAGAGGCGTTCGGTGGTTTTAATCAGCTGCGGGGCATCGCCCTCAAACTCATCCGGGTGCTCCCGCAGATAGTCTCGGAACCGTTGCTCTCGAAATTCAAACCCAGTGCGATCGAGGAACTGGGTGAGCGGGGCAAATCGCTCTGGATTCACCTGTTGCAGCTGCTGACTGAGCACGGCGGTGGGATAAACCGCCTCCACCATCCGGGGCAAAAAGGCCGCATAGCGCTCCATTGCCTGGGCTTTATCTTCACCAAAGATGACCGGAGCCCCAATGGCTTCACCGCCAGTGGGCTGCTCTAGCAGCTGTCGCCACTGTGCTGGGCGCAGCCGACTCAGAAAGGTGCGCAGGCTACCCGACTGCCCAGCGCTATACTGCTGAGCCAGCCGAGCGATCAGGGGAAGATGGTTGAGGCTGATGGTGGCGATGCGCAGGGTGTCTTGAATGCGATCAACTTCACTCTCTTCAAAGTCGTCTGAGGCCCGCAGTCCCTGCCAAAAGGTCTGGACTGGCCCCTCATGCTTCAGGTAGCGATCCACCAGACTGGCCTGGCGCGTCTGGGGAACACTGGCCAGGTTTAAATAGGCCTTGAGGGTGGGGCGATCGGGTTTGGGGTCTCGCAGGGCCAGTGTGACAATGTGCTGCTGCAGGCGCTCTAAAATATCAGAGATCTGATCTTGAATGTGGGCCCCGACAATGTTGTCTCGCACAGAGGCTTCCATTGCCTGTTGCAGCACATCCTGGTCCTGGGCAACCAGGGCTTCGATGACCGGAGGGAGCCCCTGCCGCACCAGGGCATAAAAGGGCTCAGGCTGGGCATTGATCTCACGGCCCAGACGAACGCTGACGACTAGATAGGCCAGGTGCTGGGCATTGAGATCATGCTTACAGGCCAGCAGGGCAACATCGGCTTCGTCCAGGGTCGCCGCATCCACCTGTTCCCGTTTCAAAATCGGCAGCAGGGCGTCTTGCAGCTGCTTAAATTCGGAGGGGCCTCGATACTCACCGTCGAGGGTCAGGTCAACCACTTCCACAGGGTTGGCGCTACAAATCACAGCGGACGTCACCAGGGGCTCTCCCACCCCTGGGGTGACGGCCTCGACAAAGATGCTGATCGGGGGCTCATCGGGGCGGTAGGGAATACTGTATTGGCCAACATCGACGTTGGCCTGCCCCAGCAGCTGATCGTCCCGCAGGCGCTTTTTTTGCAGCCGCACCACCACATTCGAGACCAGGGTACCGTCGGCGCGACGCACCTGCCCTCGAACCACATAGGGTTGATCATTTTGGGCATCCACCTCAGCATTGATGCGGCGAGCGGTCTCGGCATCGACAATGCCAGTGGGGGTGAGGTTGCGATCGCGCTGAAACTGCTCAACGGCGACAAAGGTTACCGTATCGAAGACCCCGCTAACATCCAGGTTAAACCCCAGCTGCCTGAGCTCTGTCTGCAAACGACGCACGTCTTCACCGCGCATTTCAAGAGATAAGTTTCGTCCGTCCAGGTTCATATCGGGGGCTCCTTATTTCATCCGTCTCATCTGTTCTTTTTTGGTCGGTAACTCTCTAAAGACCGCTTCATGCTGCTGTTTTGTACTGGCGGTCCTGGTCTCGTCGTAGAGCGCCTGATCAAACTCTTGTCTTAACAGGGTCAGCGTTAGTTGATATTTTTTAGCCGAGGAAGTATATCCCTTCTCCTGGGCATCTTTGAGTAAGGCTTCTGTCTTATTGATGTTTCTCAGAACCTTTTCGTTTTCTAAAATCTTTTTGAGCTTGGCCTTAAACTCTGGGCTAAATCCTTCATAGACCTGGGTATCCCCCAGAGAGCCTTTAAAGATCATGGCGATATACCACTCATCGGAGTGGGCTAAGCCATACAGTTTGTCAAAATTTTTCATGCCCTCATAGAGGAAATCAACGCCGCCGCCATCCGCCCCCCGCTCTGCCATATACTCGTGGTTATCCAGCTGTTTAAAGTCAGTATTGGTGGGTTTTCCGATTTCTGTCCCACCCTCATCCCGGTAGTTGCCAGCACGGGCATGGAGTCCTTCATGCAGCAGGGTCTCAAACACCTCTGTCGGGTCCCCAATAAAGGTAAAGGTGCCATCGGACGTCTTGGCAAAATACATATCCACATTTAAGACCACCTCATTTTTAGAGGCCCCCTTACTTTCAGGGATGGTGTAGTGCCCATATTCTGAGTCCCGATCATCCTTGGGGAGACGACCAAAATAGATAGCATCAGCGGTGTAAGCCGAAAAAACAGTATCAAATTCTTGGGGTAACAGCAGGCCCTCAGTTGGCATATCCGCATTTTGATAGGCTTGCCTGACCCCTGCATCGTCGTACGCTTCTAGCTTAAAAATTTGCCCAAACCTGGGATCAAATTTAGGGGGACCGGTTTTGTTGCCGGATAGGTCAACAAAGGTAGCCGGGTTGTTGCGCGCGTAGGCATACACATTCACCCCATCTCCGAGGCCGGTTGGGTCACTCGACAACCATCGCCCCAGCCAGGGGATGTAGTACCGGGCACCATGGTAATTTAGGCCGCTCTCACCGTCTCGCTCTTTGCCGCTGTGCCGATAGCGTTTTAAGCTCACCTCTGCCACACTGCGACCAGCCTGATAGGCGGTGGTGCCATAGGGGTGATATTCTTCGTAAGAGATAATTGCGCCAGCTGGGTCCAGTTCTAAACTGGCTGATCCTAAATGATTGTTGAGCTGATAGCGAATCCTGGAAACGGGTAAATCTGGCCCAACCCCATCACCGACTTCAAGGGTCTGGGTTTCGACCAGGGCAACGCGCTGCTTGTCATCCAGGATATGCAAGGTCTCCCGCTCCAGCGTCACGGCACCGCTGCCATATTCCCGATAGATCTCAACGCCGCCCAGATAAATACGCTCCTTTAGGCGGGTGGGTGTCTCGCCAGGGGCCGCCTGCCGCTCGGTCACCTTGCGCACCCGCTGGCCTGCCGCATCGTAGACATAGTAGGTGGTTTCCGGCGTACCGCCGTTGTTGACCACCTGCTGTGACGACGCCTGAAGCTGATCTTTAAAGTCCCAGGCCATCGTGGGTAGATGGGGCATCTGGGTGATGTTGCCGTGGGCGTCATAGGCATACTGGGCCGAGTAGGGCCCCAGCGGATCGTCTCCCGGTAGGCTGGTGGCCTCCAGACGATTGTTGTGGGCGGCATAGCGATAGCGCCGGGTCCAGGTGTCATCGGCGGCCTGGTGCGCCATCGAGAGCAGGTTGCCCACGGGGTCATAGGTGTAGTTTTCTGTGTAGTTGCGCATTGCCTGACCATTGTGGGGGTGGGCCAGGTTTCGGCGGGGGGCGTCGTTAAAGTCGTCATGCCCAGAACGAGTATCGGGGTTAGGACTAGAATTTTGCCCCATGTGCTCTCTGCCGTGGGCCTGCCTCAGCTGGTAGAGCGGGTCATAGACATAGTCCGTATGCGGGGAGACCACCTCACCGTTAAAGAACAAGATTTGCTGGGCCGCATCGCGAATTGAGGTGAGATTGCCGACCGGGTCGTAGGCGTACTGCAAATCCTGTAGGCGGGCGCTATCGGCAACTCGGGTTGTCAACAATCGAGTCAGTCGAAACGTTGCCCGGTCGTAGGTATATTCGGTGCGGACACCATTGCCATATTCAATCAGGGTGCGCTGGGCCTTCTCGTTGTAGTCAATATTCGTCACAAACGGGACAAAGTCTCCCTCTCCGTGGATTTGCACCTGCATGGCTTCCAACAGGTTGGCGGCGTTGTAGCGGGGGTGGGTCTCACTGCCGTCGGGGCCAATCACTCGAATGGGACGATTCAGGGCATCAAAGCTGGAGATCACGTCAAAAACAGGCTGCTCTAGCAGCGGATTTGCACTCAAGATCAGCTCTGGCCCATCGACCTCAGTTAGCGCAGAGACCACCGACCAATCAATCTGCCCGCGATAGCTTTGCCCGAGCTGGCGACTGCTCCGCAGCAGATTGTTCTTAAAGTCAAATTCCCAGTGGGTGACACATCCGGCGGCGTCAAACTGTTTGAAGACCTGGCCCCTGAGATTACGCTGGGTGGCTTCGGGGTGGCGATCGCCATACACGGTTCGCTCTGCGAGAATCTCGGGGCTCTCTCCATTGCGCACAAACAGATGGGTGGGGCGCTGCAGCGCATCATAGGCCAGGCGAGTGACAAACCCCCGGCTATCCCAGCCGCGGATCGGGTTACCAGCTACATTGTTCAGCGTCCACCGTTCCCCAGCGTCGGCACTGAGGGAATACAGCGGGTGCCCCAACAGATTGTAGGCCGTGGTTTCAACGATGGGATTCCCCCGATCGTCCCGCAGGGGCACACCCTGATTGTCGCGGGTGACGACCGCGTTCACCATCACCGGATTCCCCCGCGCATCGATCACATAGAGCTGATGACCTTCAATATCGAGCCCCATCCGAGTCTCATGCTGGCCAAATTCACCGTTGTCTTCTAGGGTCAGCAGGGGGCGACCCAGGGTATCAAGATGCACCACCGAGGGTGTATTCGCATGGGCGGCGGTCTTTTGGGCTGCAGATTGCTCAGCGAGGCCGAGACCGCCAGCCAGCCGCTGTTGGTGCCAGGTGGGGAGATACGCGTCACTGGCAAGGGCGCTAAAATAGCTTCCCACGTCCGGGTCTTCGGCTGGGGTTTGCAGCACCGTATCGTTACTGTCCCAGGGAGTCTGCTGCCAGGGGTTAAGGACCACTTTGCTGTAGGTGTGGTTGGGGTTGAGCGTGGCCACAACGCGCTGGATCGGGTCGTAGAAAATGATCGGGGTCACCCCACATTCCGCCAGACCCAACTCACTTTCATAGCGATGGGTAGGGCTGAAGAAGGGCTCGTATTGTTTGACGGGTTTACCCTTATTGTTAAAAACTGTACGGCCTGTGCCTACCCAGCGAGACTCGGTATAGACCAAATTCTGGTCGCAGCGCAAGACACCCGATTCGTCTCGCTCAGGGGCCAGCCCCGGCTCAGCCTGAGCTTTGACCTGAATCTCTCGCCCAAACCCGTCTGAATAGATAAAACTGTGCTGAATCGCTGATTGTTCCCCATCCGATAGCTCAGAGGCGTGGGTTTCTCGCACCAGGGTATAGACCACCCCTGGGTGAACGGGGTCCTGGCTAGTTTGTTGGCTGCGATAGTAGGCCCACAGGTCGTAGACCAGTCGGGTAGTGGCGCTGCCTAAGATCTCGTGGGGGTTCGTTAGGGGATCTTGGATATGGGCTTGAAGGGTGGCCTCATCGAGATCGGGTTGGAAATTGTCTAAGCTATCCCCTTCAGCATTATCCCCGATGGCAGCCCGCCCCACTACCATCCCCAGGCTGTCAAATATAACCTGGGTGCGATTGCCATTGGCATCGGTAATCTGAAAAGGTTGCAATACTCGATAGTCATTATCTATTAGGATTTGGTTGCCCAGCGGGTCTTCGGTCTGGACCGTGAGCAAATGTGCGTCATCGTAGGTGGTGGTGTAAACCTGATTAAAGGGATCACGGGTTTGAACCGGCAGATAAAAGTGGTCGGCATCGAAAATTTGCCGCCCCGACGGTAGCCACCACAGTCCTCCTTGCAAGACATACCGACCTTCGTTTTCTAAAAGGGTATTGTTGACCCGATTGCCGTAGATGCGGGTTAACAAGGCGGGGGTAAATGCCAGCCGATAGGTCTCGAACGGCAGGGCTAAAGACTCTGCCTGGCCCAGCGGCAGGGGACCGGTGAGGTCGTTGCGCAGGTATTGAATCCGATCTCTCTCTACCAAACGTTTCAGGAGGGTGCCTGGGGTAGACTGCACCTCATAGGAGATTTCGTCAGCTGCCTGGATCTCGGCCAGCAAGCCTTCCAGGGTAAAGGGTTGGCTGCCGGACAGTCCGGTAATTTCATAGGTACGGGTTTCAAAGGGCAGCCCTACTCGGTAAAACGTCAGCGCCTCAGGCCAGTGGATGACATCGACTTCGGTGTAGGTGATGTGGGTTTGGCTTTGGGCAGCACGCACCTGGGGATGGCTTGGGAGCGCTGCCTCGCGTCTGGGATAGGCCACCGCTGCGGATTTGAGCACGGTGCCAAATTCATCGACGTCCAGGGTAAACTGATGGGTGATGCGGGGGTCGGTGGGGTTGCGATCGCACACCCACTCCATCCCCTCCCGAGGCGTAACCACAAACACCCCATCTCGCTGATGTTGCCTCGGCTGTAGCCAGCGAATCTGATAGTTTTGCTCAGACACCCGATAGGGGTGGGGGCTTTTTGCCGTATCATCCAGAGCATAAATCTCCTGCCGTAGCACACTCCCTTTTAACGCCCGACAGGCTTCGGAGGCCTCCGATGGCGTCAGGTTTTGGGGTAGATATGCTCCCCCTGAGCGCGTCAGCCCCGCGGGCAAGATCGTATCGGGTAATAAAAAGTCACTCGCCGCGTCGCCAGGCTCTGACAAGCGGTAATATTCGGCGGCAAACGCGCGCGAAATCTCTGCTCGATTTCGATAGAAGCCCGTATGAAACCAGGTTTTTGTCAGGACTGGCGGCACATGGAACGCCGCCTCCATAGCATTGGTGTCGCCCGTTTCCTGGAAAGCCGCAAAGGATTCTGTATCCAACTGTTCCACGTAGCCAAAGCCGCGAAACTCTCGCTCTGCCCCATCAAAATAGCCGTGACGATAGCGATAGGTGCTGACAAAGCGATTGCCAGAGATGCGATCGACTGTCTCGACTCGACTCACCACCTGCACTGGGAACGGTAGTTTCGTGAGCCAGGGGGTGCCCGTCTGCTTATCGGCCAGATAAAACTGGGTAGAAGGGGCATAGTGCAGCCGCGTTTCTGCCCCCAGGTTATTTTGAATCAGCCTCAACAAATGGGGCTTTTGCCCACCCATCAGATCGATATACTGCATGCGCTGGTGCCTCTCAGCGGGCAGTGACGATGACCACACCAGACAGGCGGTACCGTTGCCCAACAAATCTATGAGCTGCACCGCAGCCAGACTGTCTACCTGCGGGCATTCAGACAGATGTTGGGCCTCACTCCAGCTATTTCCCGATTGATTAAACCAGAGGCTAACCCCCTCTCGCCCCAAATACAGGATATCGGTTGTCCCCGAGCCATCAATATCTCCGAGCCGAATCCGCTGCTGCTCAAACAGGTCTGGATGATCAAAGTAGGGAGCCTGACCCATCGTTACCTTAGCGCCAAAACGGCCATAGCCCAGATTGGGCCAATAACACACCGCCCCATTCCGAATCCGAACGATATCGCTTAGCCCATCCCCGGTCATATCCGACAGATAGACTGACTGGGTCACGTCAGAAAACACCAGGGTAGGACCCTGTTCTTCATCCTGAGTCTTCCGAGTCATCACAGCAGCGTCAAACCCCGCCCCTGCCCGTGAGGGATACCACACAAAGACCTCATGCTCCGAAAGCAAGAGATCGGCATGGCCATCCCCATTGAGATCAATCCAGCGAAGATTGGGATCAGTCCAATCTAGATTGGGCACAGACTCAAAGGGCTTAAACAAATCCCAATCTTGTCGATGCCCCCGTTCGTAAAAGCCCGCCAAGCCAGGGGCAAGCAACACCAAATCCTGTTGACCATCCCCCGCCAGGTCCACCAGCTGCTGTTGGCTATCTTGCAAGTTTGACACCGAGGGACGCGCTGCCAACCGCTGCACCGGGGCGAACGTTGCTTCCCCTCGATTTGCTTTATAAAACCAGCCTTCTGCCTGCTCTGTGAGAATGCCAGCAATCCCCTCGCCGTCGAGATCAACCCACTGGTAGTTATCCCCCAGCCCAATGGGCAGATTCTCCAGGCTGGCTTCATCCACCGTTTGAATTGTGTCATCAATCTGCGGTCGGTCATAGGCTAAGGCTAAAGGAGGATAAGTCCGCCGCTGATAGGTCTGAGTGTCAACAATCCGTGTGTAGCCCGTCTGGGTCGCCTGACTCAAATAGGTGACCACAGGATGTTTGTCATAGCGAAAATCCGTTGAGCGCACCAGGGTCCATCCCGGACCCAGTCCTTCAAATTGATGGAACATCAGCACCCGCCGACACAGGCGCTGGGTGCGAATTTCAAAGCCAGCGCGGCAGGTAGAAAAGGCATCAGGCCGATGTTGCCAGGGCTGGGTTTCATCGGGGGTGGGGGTGTCAGTGGCCTGCTGTATGTCTAAGGTCAATCTCTCCAGGGTACTGTCATCTAAGTTGGGGGCATCACTACCATGCTCGCCGTAGTCAAACACCACCTGAAAGAGCCAATCGTCTCGCCCGTGGGGGGTGCGATTGCCGTAAAAGATTCGCTTGAGATACCGTTGGGTATCGCTCTGAGCATTTACCAGTCGATGTTTCTCCTGCACCAGTGCCGGGTTGACAGCTTCAGTGTTTTCCTGCTTGTACTCATAAAGAATGACATTGCCCTTATCGTCATAACTCTCACACAGCAGCCACTCAAATACGCGAGACTGTTTTGATGAGTCAGCGACCAAGTCAGGCGCAACAATATCAGGTGCAGCAATGCGACTTTCCCTCGTCTTGCCATAGACACTGGTGATATTGTCCCGAGTGACCGATCGCCAATGGACATCTCCAGTTTCCCGATGTTGCCAGCGTTCGATCCGGGCAAATAAGCCTTCCACGCGGGGGCGATAGCGCTGCACCGTATATGCCCCCAGAGCAGGGTAGCTAGTCAAGATAGAATCAGCCTGCTCCGGCGAAATCAGGTCTGAGTCAATCACCTGCTCGGGCACTAAAATCGACTGAATTTCCTCAACCCAAGCGTCCCCCTGTCGCAACAGCGTGGGCACCAGATCCTCAGCACCCGATAGCAGAAAAACATCCGAGTTTTCAGCATCTCGATATCGGGGCAACCCCTTCTGAGTTTTGCGCCTAATCGAAGGGACGCCCAGAGACCACCCCAGACCGAAGGAACTATTGCTCCCCCCAGAGTCATAACTCAGGGTTAGCTGGGGTGAGAAGCCTGACCGACCAGGGGAGACGGCTATAGGAATACTGAAAGACCCTGTCCCAGTGACTGGGTTGACATCAAACTTCTCGCCAATTCCCTGAATTGCACCACCCCCTTTTGGGAGGGACACAGCGGTAGGGGCAGCAACATAACCTACGTCTTGCCCAGCAGGTTGACTGTTTTCAGAGTCTGTAGATAAATTAAGCATGAAGAGTAAATCTTTGTAGGCCTACCTTGATGAGCCTGAAGATGGGGTGTAATGCCCTAGTAGGAGACCTTTAAAGCCAGTCTCAGGGGCAATGAGTGGAGATGCGATGGGACCTAGAGCCGTTTATCAAGGTTCAATGACTGGCATCATCTATCATAAGAGTCAATCGGGAAGATGTCGGGATTGTGCCTTAGTAAAACGTAAGATAGGTTTCGATGCCAGGCTCTGTCGCCAAAATCTGTCGAGGAGAAAATAACCCTATCGGCAGCCCCTTAATTACACAACCAACTCGAAGATTCCGTTGATGAAAGAGAAATATAGACCGTATCGATTCTTTGGCTTGGTCGGAATACAGCTCGGCCAAGCACTCTTTGAGCAGCCTTCTAATCCGCTGGTTCATCGACAGCTCAGACCATAGGGGATTGTCCTTGTGTATTGATCCAAGCAGTACGTCACCCATATCAGTGGGTGAAACTTATTCCTCATGTTAATCAATTTGAATATCTGCTCTCTAAATCTTTGGAGTGCAGAAGGAGTGTGTTTCTCTCTTGAAGAGTGTTGTTTGAGATCCCCTACCTGCTGGCCTTGATCTATTACCGGGGGTGGATCACGCTCAATGGTTTCAGTTGTTTCATGAGCCGAAGATTCTAAATTAGTAATAGCCTGACCAGAAGCAACAGTCGATTCATCCCGCGCACACCAAGCCTGAAAGACCTCATCTCTTGCTGATCTGTCTGCCCCTGAGAGCGCGGGATGAATCGACTGTTGCTTCTGGTCAGGCTATTACTAATTTAGAATCTTCGGCTCATGAAACAA
>JBCBQD010000149.1:0-13904 GCA_039820425.1 Cyanobacteria bacterium J06635_1 | reverse complement strand
CAGTCCCCCACTGACTCCTGAATTCTGACTCCTGGATGCTTACACCACCTGGGTTTCCCGGCTTAAATTGAACGCCGCTCAACCAATCAATGAGCCCGGCGTCTACAGCTGCCCAGCTAAGCTATTTGTCAGTCAACCAGGTCTTAACCCAGACTCAAAGCCGAGGACGAATAATTAGCTGACATCCCGTGAGCCATTGCCAACTGGTTCTCACAAGCAATCATCGAGGTCAAGCAAGCTTCGTCCAGCTTTGCGCCCTCAAGCTTAGCCCCGGTCAAATCAGCTCCACAGAGGTTAGCCCGGGTCAGATCAGCCCCACTCAAATCGGCATAGCAAAGCTTAGCCCCATGCAAATTGGCTCCGCGCAGACTGGCCTGCCGCAAATCCGCCAGGCGCAGATCCGCCTCTTGTAACCATGCCTTATCCAGAGTTGCAAACGTCAACCGGCTCCGGATCAAGACCGTACGATGCATGTTTGCCCCGCCTAGACGAGCCCAGCTTAGCTGAGTCCGCCACATCATGGCCCCTCTGAAACTAGCTGACTCCAAAACAGCTTCGCCCAGGTTAGCCCCAGTCAAATCAGCCCAATCAAACCGAGCCGCTGATAGATTGACAGCTGCAAAATACCCCTCTCGCAGGTCCGCCCTTTCGAAACGACGGTGACCTGCGCTATAAAGCTCGATTAAACACGTTGATTGCATGAAACTTCTTTGAGAAGACAGGGAGCTGGATAAAACTGAACAGGGGTAAATGCAGCCAATTCAACAGAGCCGACTCGATCCGGCAATTGCTTATCTAGTTTTCAGACCGTCTAGCTTCTAACTGAACTGGGCACGGCTTAGAAACGCTTCTAGTCAGAAACAACTCCGAAATGAATCTATTGTTAAGCTACGTTAATATTAACTAATGTAACAAACCCTCAAGCAATGAGCAAGGGACCAAATCTTAAGGAACTTGGGGTTTTGCAACCTCCCTGCCTTAAAATCTGGCCCCTGATATTGGGCTATCAAGTGCTAACAATCGCTGTTAAATCAACACTACAGAAGCTAAATGCTTATAGTTCGCCGCGAATTTCCTCAATGATACCGTCTCGCAAGAGCACCTCTACCTGCATTTTGCGAATCATATTGTCGCCGACCGCAACCTTAAAAAAGCTTTCAATCTGGCCCTGACTGACTTCTTTGTTGAGTTCTAAGGTCTGAACTTGCTGTAGCTGCTGCAGGATTTGATTCTTTTGCTGGAGCAGCTGATTCTTGTCTTGGTTGAGCTTATTTTGGACATTGCCAAGCTGATCACCGCCGCCTTGCTGCTGTTGCAGTTGGCCTACAATGCGCTGTCCCTGCATTTCTAGCTGCTGTAGGCGACCGTCAATTTGATTGATCTGCTTCTGTAGCTGCTTCTGTGCTTCTTCTTTCCACAGAGGGGTGACCACTGCTTTGACGTTAATAACCCGCTTGAGAAGTAATTGTGATTGTGTATCTTCCATAAGACTTAAATGAATGTCAACTTATCTTGAACTGTACTTCCACACTAAAAGATACCCATTCAGGAGAATAGGGCCGCAGTTGGGTACCCTCTTATACCAAAATGCCTTGAATAGTCTATCCCAAAGAAGCGTTAAAAGGGGGTAGGGGTGAAGGATAATGAAATTTAGACAAACAGATTATCAATCATCTCACGATAGCGATCGCTCACCACATTTCGACGAACTTTTAGGGTTTGGGTGAGTAGTCCATTCTCAATACTAAATGGCTCTGTTAGCAAGACAAACGGCCCGATCCGGTCATCGGGGCGGTAGCCCGGTCGGCTTTTAACTTCACGGTTGAGTTCTTGTTTAAACAGGGCCTGAACAGCCTGGCTGTCCCCCGGCGGGTTTAGAAGAGAATGCCCTTGCTCAGTTGCCCACTTTTCTAACGCCTCAAGGTTGGGGACAATTAACGCTCCCAGAACCTTTTGATCTTGTCCCACCAGCATCACTTGATCGATGTAGGGGCTACGGGCACAGGCATTTTCGATGGGTAAGGGCTCAATATTCTCGCCGTTGGTCAACACAATCGTATCTTTGGCCCGCCCGGTAATGATCAAATCGCCTGCGGCGGTGACCTTACCCAGGTCGCCCGTGTCAAACCAACCCTGGGCGCTAATCGCCTTAGCGGTCGCCTCTGGATTTTTGTAATAGCCTTGCATCACCTGGGGCCCTCGCAGCAACACCAGCCCCTGCTGGCCCACAGGCTTGTCCTGGTGAGTTTCGATATCCACAATGCGGGTTTCTGTCCCAGGTAGGGGCTGGCCATCAGCCCCTCGCAGATTGTGCCAGGGGCGGCGCACGTGGGTGATCGGGGCAGTTTCTGTCAGACCATAGCCTCCCAAAATCGTGACCCCAATGATTTCATAAAAATCCTCCAGGTGGTCAGCGATGGAGCCCCCGCCACTCACCACAAAATCAATGTTGCCCCCCGTTGCTGCTCGGACTTTTTTATAGACAATGGCATCCCCCAGCTTATGAAATGGCCACAGCACCAGGGCTTTGACACTCGCAACCAGTTTCTCCAGGGCTCCGGGGGTGAGATTATCCAGGTCTAAACTTGCCAAGATGCGCCGGGCTTTAATGTAGTGATGACTCTTCTCTAGAAAGAAATGGATCAGCTTTTGCTTGTTAGCAGGCTGTTCCCGAAACTGTTTTTGGACCCCTTCGTAGATCGACTCCCACAGTCGGGGCACCCCCACCATGTAGTTAGGGTGATGGGCCTGAAGGTCCTTTTTAACGGAGCGAATATTGGTGTAAATCTGACTACAGCCCTGGGATAAGGTGAAATATTCAAACGTTCGCTCGTAGCAGTGCCAGATGGGCAAGATGCTCATGGTTTTTTGGCCAGGGGTAAAGCTCACCACGCTACAAGCCCCCGAGATTTGTGCCAGCAGGTTACTGTGGCTCAGCATCACCCCCTTGGGCTTGCCCGAGGTGCCCGAGGTATACATCAGCGTTGCCAGGCTATCGCGTTGATGGGTGACTGGAGTCAGCGTGTGCCCAGCTCCTAGATCCATGATTTCAGAGAAATTGAGCAGTTTCGCGGGGGTCTCCAGGACAGGTGTTTCATCGGAGAGCAGCGCGATGAAACGCAGGGGGGCCTCGTAGAGCTGGTCGGCAATCTTGCTCAGGGTGGCCTGGTCTTGCACAATCAGGGCAATGCTGTCGCTGTGCTTGAGGATATAGCCCAATTCTTCTTTATCGGCTTGAGAGCCGCGAACCGCATCGATGGCCCCCGCCGTCATCAGCCCCTGATCGGCAATCAGCCAGCGGGGTTGATTGTCAGAAAACAGCGCCACCTTTTCACCGGGTTGGATGCCCAGGGACTGCAGCCCGGCGGCGAAGGTCTCAATCTGCTGGGCGAGTTCAGCATAGGTCAGTTTGACTGGCGGACTCCCGTGGGGATCGTGGAGTGCGATGACATTGCCAAACTTTTGAGCGGCGATGGGCCAAATTTCAGAGAGCCCTTGCACCTGGCTGTAATTAACGGCTCGACTCAGGTTATGGCTTTCTTGCTCGGTCAATTTGGATGCAACGGTCATGTTTAGAGCTCCTTAGACCCTCCGCGATTTTAGGGGAGCACCCCCGGCGAGGGTAGATACGGTCAAGATTTATTTAATTGTTTGTCAGCAGAATACCGCAGGATCAGATTTGTGATGAAGGTTCATAAAGTAAGTGGACTAGCCCTTCGCCATCTCACCCCTCACCAACTCACCTCTTCTGCTGAAATTTTAAGCCTGACGCACTACCAACCTAAATTTGAAGGGTCAAAACAGTCTGCTCTGATAGGACAGCAATTAAAGTGTCAGAATCTGGATTACCATCAAAGACGTAAACACGCTCAGGAAATGTCATGCCGAAAGCCATCTGGAACGGTGCCGTCTTGGCCGAAAGTGATCACTGTGAAGTCGTTGAAGGCAATCAATATTTCCCCCCGGATGCTATCAAGCAAGACTATTTCAAACCTAGCAGTACCCACACCACCTGCCCCTGGAAAGGGCAAGCCAGCTATTACACCCTCGAGGTAGACGGCCAGGAAAATAAGGATGCGGCTTGGTACTACCCTGAACCAAAGGAGGCGGCAAGCAATATCAAAGGCTATGTGGCTTTTTGGCGCGGGGTGAAGGTGGAGGTTTAGCGAGGGTGATGGGCCGTCGTGGGTGATGGGTTATGGGTAGGGTGGGCATTGCCCACCGGGAAAAAAGTAGGGGCAATCCCTCTCATGGGTAAAACAAGTTTTCTAGCGGCAAAAATAGTGGCGGTGACGGGTGCCTCGGGTACGTTGGGTCAGGCTTTGATTCGAGAACTGGCAAAACAGGGGGCTAAGCCCATTGCGGTGACCCATTCTGGTGGGACGGATATTGAGGGGGCAATCGACACCCTCACCTGGCAAGTGGGGCAAGAGGCTTTGCTCAAGCCACAATTGCAGGATGTGGACATTTTGCTTATTAACCATGGGGTAAATGTCCACGGTGATCGCACCGCCGCTGCGGTTGAAACCTCACTGGAGGTGAATGCGCTCTCTGCCTGGCGGTTGATGGAGGTGTTTTTGAGCACCGTTGATGAGTCTGCTGATCGAGCCACTAAAGAGATTTGGGTGAATACCTCAGAAGCAGAGGTTAATCCTGCTTTTAGCCCACTCTATGAGACTTCAAAAAGGCTGATTGGTGATTTAATTACGCTGCGCCGACAAGATTCTCCCTGTGTGATCCGCAAGCTTATCCTGGGACCGTTTAAGAGCAATCTCAACCCCATCGGGGTAATGTCAGCAGACTGGGTGGCAGGGGCAATCATTGCCCTGGCTAAATGGGATGTGCGTAATATCATTGTGACAATCAATCCGCTCACCTACCTGTTGTTGCCGCTGAAAGAGACTTTTCAAGGACTCTATTTCAAACTATTTTCCCACCCCCTTGAATCTGAGAAAGCATGATGCAGTGTTTTGCGACCGTGGCACGGGGGCTAGAATCGCTAGCCGCAGAGGAACTGCAAAAGCTCGGAGTGAATTCGGTTGAGCCTGGCTTTTGTGGGGTGAGCTTTGAGGGCGATCGCAACTTGCTCTACCGGGTCAATCTTTGGGCACGGCTACCTTTCCGGATTTTAGTCAAACTCGATGAGGTGCCAAGTCAGGATGCCAAAACGCTCTATCGGGGCATTCAGCAAATTAACTGGGGCGACTACCTGACCCCAGACCAAACCCTGGCGGTCAGGGCCACGGGCAAAAATCGGCAGCTCAACCACACCCATTTCACCGCAGTCCAGGTCAAAAACGCCATTGTCGATCAGCAAGACGCGCAGTTTGGCGCACGCTCCGATGTGGATACTCAACAGCCCGACGTGCTGGTGAATATTCATATTGAGAAAGACCAGTGTGTGGTCAGTCTCGACAGCTCCGGCAGTAGTTTACATCGCCGTGGTTACCGCCCCGCCATGGGCGTAGCCCCCTTAAAAGAATCCCTCGCTGCTGCCCTGATCCAGCTCTCGGAGTGGACCCCGGATCAGCCGTTTTTTGACCCCTTGTGCGGCTCGGGTACTCTCCCCATTGAGGCCAGTTTACAGGCATTGAATATTGCGCCCGGCTTGTTTAGAGAACAGTTTGGGTTTGAAACTTGGCCTGACTTTGATGAAACGCTTTGGGAACAGCTGCAGCAGGAGGCACGGCAGGTCCAGAAAGATGAGCTGAGTGCGGTGATTGGGGGGTGCGATCGCAACCCCGACATCATCGAACAAGCCCATACCAACGCCCAGCACAGCGGCGTCATCTGGCATGTCAAGTTGGACTGTGTCGAGCTAGCCGACGTTGAGCCCCCTGCTGACCAGGGCGTCATTATCTGTAACCCCCCCTACGGCGAACGCATTGGCAACAAAGCTGAACTAGGGGACTTTTATAAGCGACTGGGCAATGTCTTCAAAGAACGATTCAAAGGCTGGACCGCCTACGTTCTCAGCGGCAACAAGGCACTCTCAAGAACCATTGGCCTCAAATCAGCCAAACGATTTCCAGTGTATAACGGTTCAATCCCCTGCCAACTGATGAAATACGAACTGTATTGAAAAGGAGAAACCTTGACCCGTGACCTTCTTTCTAAATGCCCTTTATTCCTGACTACTGAAGTATTCAAAAGCAACGTCCGGGTTGTCTTCTAAGTAGCGCTGAAGTTTGTCTATCGCTTCCCCTCTAGTCGTGACAATTTGATTGATTTTGACATTTCCTTTATTTAGCTTTACGCCAGTATCAATCTGAACTTTTAGCTTTCCAGCTTGTGGCTTGATTTGATATTTTGACTCGCTCATGTTGTGTATTTGTGACTCCAGGACTATTAAGCAAATGGACAATCGCTCACACCGTGGGAATTCACACGAAAAAGCTCAGCATGAGCAGCTTAGGCTTATATCCCAAGTCTGCATGGCAATTATCGCGACCTCACTGAGCCATTGGCGAATGCCTTCCTGAACTTTAGTAGTGGCAAATACACTAACTGAATGGGGACTAGATGTCTTAAGTCGCGAATCATGTCCTTATCTAACAGCAAGCCTTTCAAGGGCACAACGACTGAGATCACAGCGCTCGTTTCCGGGAGAACTTTCGTGACCCATTCACCAGGGCATATGGCGATCGACATCAAGACAAACTCTGGGCAATCGCCTCCAGGCTATTTGTCGCCCGTAACATCTTGTTGTGGCTTGCCACCGATAGCTTCAAAGACTGGCCCACCGTCAATCGCCCACTCGAAGCAGGCACTACCAGCACATCAAACGGTGTCCACAGCGATGTGACCTGGATGCGTTCAAGCTGGTGCGTATCCTGGTTGAGATCTTTAAGGAAATGACTGCCAGGCCGCATTTGTATCCCGCCAGTATTCTGACGGAACCAGGCCATCATCGACCCGCGGTGGGGCGTTGAAACCGTCACAAATCGCTTGACCCGCTTGACCCCGCCTAGCCGCTGTAGATAGTAGCGGCTGATCAGACCACCCATGCTAAAGCCCAGCAAATCAAAGGTTTGATGGGAGTCAAGCTGTTGTTCTACAAAAGCGTGTAACTGTTGAGCGAGTACCTCAATGCCCACATCTCCATTATTAGGCGTTAGATTTGGGGCGTGGATAGGCCAGCCGTGGGTTTCGAGGTGCGATCGCAACTTCCAAAAAATATTCACCGTATTCCACAGGCCGTGCACCAGCACCACTGGGTTTCTCTTAACACTCATAAGATCTAGTCCTTAAGACTCCCTCGATCTTCTAACCGAAACAAAAACACCATGAGTGCGACTACCCCTGCTTGCACCGCAAGGTTAGGCAGTGCAGTCCCCACATCGCGACCGGCTGCTAACTGGGCCAAGAAAACTACGCCTCCCACAAGACCAGATGCGCCACAAGCTACATACACAAACTTTCGCAACCCCTTAAAAGGGGCCTGCGCCTCCGCCAGCAAACGAGCCTGCTTTTCCGGCGACATATTTTTCAGTTTTGAACGATTGGGTCCTGACTCAGACATGGTTAACAAAGTAACTTTTGAGCATTACTTCTCCATTCTGACAGGTAATCATTGCCCTTGCCGCCTGCCCCCGGTCAGCTGCTATAATCACTGTTCGACATGCCGATGTGGCTCAGTGGTAGAGCACTCGATTCGTAATCGAGCGGTCGCGGGTTCAAATCCCGCCATCGGCTTTTAAGCATAGCAAGCGTTATAGCAATCTGGGCAAGGCTTTTGGCAACCATTGCTCGGGAAGTTAGCAAAATGCGTTGGACTTTTTTGGACATTTTTTAGCACTTTTACACCCAAGATTGAGATAAAATAGAAGGTAAGGGTTCCTCACACCTAGCGGAGAATTCACCACGGCACCTAGGATCCAGTCAGCTCCTATCTTAAGCAATGCAAAACAGACGGTCTACGCGATCGCTCGGCAACAGATTGGGTGTCCCGGAGCAGGCCTGGGACGGTTTTGGATGTTGATATCATAAGCTTCTACCTGAAATAGGTGGACTTTGGGCGCTGGGTTTGGCCAGTGCGATCGCAATAACGCAAGCGCTGACTTGTCAGTGCGCTACTTAGTTGAGGCCAAAACCGAAGACCCCGAACTACTGCTCAAGCAGCACAACCTCATTCGCAGCGTGTCTTTAACCCACCTCAAACGACTGACATTTGAGGTGTAGGCAGCTTTGAATAGAAAGTAGCGGTAAGCTTGGGGACTCAGCCCGACGAGTTAGTCTGGCACGAAGGGGACTAACCTCGATAGAATAAGGCTATTCTCCACCTGAGGTGAGATCATGACCCAAAGCACTGATCCGCATGTGCGGTGGACGACCACTGACCTCGAATTACTGCCTGAGAGCAGCAATCGCTACGAAATCATTGACGGAGACTTACTAGTGACCAGAGCAACCCACTGGGATCATCAAAAAGCTTGCGGTAATGCCTACGCAGAATTAAGGGATTGGTCAATCATGACTGGGTTAGGTGAGGAAGTTCAAGCTCCGGGTGTGATTTTTAGTGATGCGGATGATGTGATTCCTGATGTGGTCTGGATCAGTAAAACTCGTTTGGCGACTTCTTTAGATGAGGCCGGACATTTAACCGTTGCCACAGAGCTGATTGTTGAAGTACTTTCACCTGGTGTAGACAATGAGCGGCGAGATCGGGAAACGAAACTGAAACTCTACACCAGCCGAGGCGTACGAGACTATTGGATTTTAGATTGGCGCTTAAAACAGATTGAAGAGAGTGCATTGATCTTTGTGTAAGCGCTTTTCCGCCTAAGAAAAAAGCGCTTACACAAAGATCAATGCACTCTCTCTCCTTTATCAGCCAGACCCTAGTACCGAAACTTTGGAAAGGGGCTTGTGTTGTGATGGATAACTGCTCTGCCGTCTATGAAACAGGACGACAAGCCTCAGATGACTTTAAGTCACAGATGCCGATTCGCTTTGATGATTATCTACCTCAATGGAATTATGTCGCTCAACCACAACAAATATAAAATCGTATTTTATTAAATCCTTTTTCCTAAGCGGCTTCTCGCAGGGTGGGCCTTCGAGGTTTGACTATACTCTCCGATTTGTGTAGACACAGTAGCCCCTCCCCGAGCCCCTACGCTGTTTACCCCATCCCCCCCATCTTCACCACCTACTACCACTACCCATCACCTTCCCAACCCTGACCTTTTGTAACCAATTTTGAACACCCTCGAAAAAACTGCTTGACTTAGAGTGTGCTCTAACTTCTAGGCTATGGCTATGGAACAGGAACTGACGAACCAACCCGTGGCTTCAGCCACGTTGACCATCCAGCAAGTGGCCAAAGCCACCGGGTTAAGCGTTCACACCTTGCGCTATTACGAGCGTTGTGATTTGATTGCGCCGATTCACCGGGCCAGAAATGGTCATAGACGTTACTCTGCGCAGGACATTAACTGGATCAAGTTTCTGACCAAATTGCGTTTGACAGGGATGCCCATTCGTCAGATGCAGCAATATGCAACGCTACTGCGGGAGCAACCCGATGCAGTTCAAGAACGCCGGGCTTTGTTGGAGGCCCATCGGCAGACTGTTCTAGACCATTTACAGCAGCTACAGGAAAATCTCGCCGTAATTGACTGGAAAATTCAACACTACAAGGAACTGGAGCAAAAAATCTCTAAAACAGTTCTTTAGGCAGATTTTTCTTTTAATGCCCCTACCCCCCTGATGTTCAATGTATTCATTCAGGAGAATTGTATGCAAACCATTGCAAATCATCAATCCGTGACCTCTGAGCGCTACCAGCGAGGCTGGCAAATGCTCAAAGACATCGATGGTGAAGCCGGTGAAAAGGTGATTGAGAGCTTGCAGGACATTGCTCCTGATTTAGCTCGCTATGTCATCGAATTTCCGTTTGGCGATATGTATGCCCGCCCTGGACTAGATTTGAAGTCTAGGGAAATTGCGACTATCGCAGCCCTAACAGCTTTAGGTAACGCCCAGCCCCAGCTCAAGGTACATATTCACGCAGCGTTGAATGTGGGCTGCACCGTCGAAGAGATTATAGAAGTTGTCATGCAGATGGCCGTTTACGCCGGTTTCCCCGCTGCGCTCAATGGCATGACTATTGTTAAACAAGTCTTCGCTGAACGAGAAATCAACTCATTAGCTTCAGGAGAAAGAAAAAATGAAAACTCGTAAATTGGGGCCAGAACTCAAAGTCTCTGCCATTGGGCTGGGCTGCATGGGCATGTCTGAATTTTACAGCGGTCGAGATGAGACAGAAGCGATCGCAACCCTCCACCACGCCCTGGATCTCGGCGTCACTTTCCTTGACACCGCTGACATGTATGGGCCCTACACCAACGAGCAGCTGGTGGGCAGAGCCCTCAAAGATCGTCGCGATCGGGCAGTCCTCGCCACCAAATTTGGCGTTATCCGCACCGCCGATGGTGGCTTTGGGGGGATTAATGGTAAACCAGACTACGTTCATCAAGCCTGCGATGCCTCTCTCCAACGGTTGGGGGTAGATGTGATTGATCTCTACTATCTGCATAGGGTTGATCCGACCGTTCCGATTGAAGACACCGTTGGTGCCATGGCTGAGCTGGTGCAGCAGGGCAAGGTACGCTATCTAGGGCTCTCTGAAGCCGCGCCTGCAACCCTACGTCGAGGCCATGCGGTGCATCCGATTACGGTCCTCCAGACAGAATATTCTCTCTGGAGTCGCGATCCGGAGGATGATATTCTCCCGACGGTGCGTGAACTTGGGATTGGGTTTGTGTCTTATAGTCCCCTGGGGCGAGGATTTCTCTCCGGTGCGATTAAAAGTCTGGAAGATCTGGCGGAGGATGACTACCGCAGACATTCCCCCCGCTTTCAGGGAAAGAATTTTGCTAAAAATTTAGAGGTTGTTGAGCAGGTAAAGGCCATTGCTCAGGAGAAGGGGGTGACGGCCAGTCAGCTGGCGATCGCATGGCTCCTGGCTAAAGGGGAAGATATCGTCCCCATCCCTGGCACTAAACGCCGCAAATACCTAGAAGAAAATGCCGCCGCCGTCGATATCGAACTGACCCCAGCAGAGCTTGACCGGATTGAGGCAGTTGCCCCCCAGGGCTTTGCCGCAGGCGCGCGCTATCCCGACATGAGCAGCGTCAATCGTTGAAGTTTGGTTTTCTAAGGAGATGTGACCGTGATTTATTTTAGGCGACGGCAGGTTGTCACCACAGGGGTGGTTGCTGCCGCTGGTTTAACAATGGCTCATAAAGCAATCGGAGTAGACAACACTATGCCAGTTGAGCGCAAAAACTATCCTCACCTTGATGCCTCTGTCGGGCCATACGTCCATGCAGTGGGCTACAACGGTCTACTGTTTCTGTCGGGCTTAACGGCCTTCAACACCCCTGCGCAGGATCAGGATTTGCCCACCCAAGCTGACGCGGTGTTTAACCAATTAGGAAGTATCCTCGAAGCAGAGGGCACCGGCTTTGAAAGCCTACTCAAGGTAACGATCTTTGTCACCGAGTTTGGCGAGATTGATAAATTTAGAGAGGTCTTATTTGGCACCTACCAAGACAATCTGCCAGCCAGTGCACTGATTCAGGTTAGACAACTGTTTTCACCAGATCTCAAAATCGAGGTGGATGCGATCGCAGCCCTTACCCGTCAGTAATACGAGCATCTTTATGCGGTGACAGGTCAGTGGGGGTCTAAGCGAGCTGGGGCGAGCTGGGGACATAGTCCGCCTGCGCGGACTATCTGCGACCCAGTCATATCCTATGTTGTAGGAGCCTGCGCAGGCAGGTTTCGTAATTATCAGGCGCGGTTTTGACCGCCCGCTATGAAAGTTTTGTTAGTCAATCAGGGATTTTCCTTGGCCTACTAGTTTCTCTTAGCATTTTAATTTTGGGGAGTTTTGTCTATAAATTGCCTATCATTACGATGCACACATTCTATGTGTAAACGTAAAAATCAAGGCAGGGCTTTGCTAGCATCGACAAATAGCCTCAAGAGAATCCTCTGTCGGATTGTTAAGAGAGTTTGCTAGAGGATTGTTAAAAGTCATGACGCTAACTCAGTCGCAACCTCGTTCTTATCATGAGCTGTCTGCCCATGAGGTGATTAAACGTCTCAAGAGCAACCCAGAAAAGGGACTAACCGCCGAGGAGGTAGCCAGTCGCTATGAAACCTACGGTTGGAATGAGCTCCCGGTTAAACCCGGACAACCCGCCTGGTTGCGATTTCTCTTGCAGTTTCATCAGCCGTTACTCTATATTCTTTTGCTCGCAGGGGCGGTTAAAGCCTTTTTAGGCTCCTGGACAAACGCTGCTGTGATCTGGGGTGTAACGATTATTAACGCAGTCATTGGCTACATACAAGAAGCTAAGGCAGAGGGGGCAATTGCCTCACTAGCAAAGTCGGTGACCACAGAAACCACGGTGCTGCGAGAGGGGCAAATGTTGCAGATCCCCTCTCAGGATTTAGTGCCGGGGGATATGGTCTTGCTAACCTCGGGCGACAAAGTGCCTGCAGATTTGAGATTGGTCAAAACTCGCAACTTACAGGTCGATGAATCTGCCCTCACTGGAGAATCTGTGCCCGTAGAGAAGTCTATCCAGCCTCTGGCTGAAGGGACTCTCCTGGCAGAACGGACCAATATGGCCTACGCCGGGAGTTTTGTGACCTTTGGGCAGGGCACCGGGATTGTTGTCGCGACGGCAGACACCACAGAGGTGGGCAAGATTTCTCAATCGATGGAGCAGCGGGTCAACCTGAGTACGCCGCTGACCCGTAAGTTTGCTAAATTTAGCCGCCTGCTGCTCTATGGGATTTTAACCCTGGCCACCCTGACCTTTGTGATTGGCCTGGGCCAGGGAGAATCCTGGGACTACATGTTTGAAGCGGCGGTTGCCCTGGCGGTCAGTGCTATCCCAGAGGGGCTACCGGCGGTGGTTACCATTACCTTGGCCATTGGGGTCAATCGTATGGCCAAGCGCCATGCGATTATTCGCAAACTGCCTGCGGTAGAGGCCCTGGGGGGCGCAACCGTGATTTGTTCTGATAAAACAGGAACGCTGACCGAAAACCAAATGACGGTCCAGGCGATTTACGCAGGGGCCTATTATCGGGTCAGCGGGGGGGGATATAGCCCCAAAGGCGAGATTGGTCTAGCCATCAACGACAATGAAACCAGTCCGTTTGAAGATGGTTTACCACCTGCCCTATTAGCCTGCCTAATGGCGGGCGTGCTTTGTAATGATGCCCGGTTAAAGCAAACCGGAGACAATTGGTCGGTGGTGGGGGACCCGACTGAGGGCGCTTTGATCACGGCGGCAGCTAAAGCTGAGTTGAGTCAGTCGGGGCTCGCGGCTGTGATGCCCCGATTAGATTCAATTCCATTTGAGTCGCAGTATCAATACATGGCAACGTTGCACGATGCCAACCCTCGAGTGATTTATGTCAAGGGGTCGGTCGAAGCGCTCTTGAGTCGATGTGCTCACATGATGGATCGACAGGGTCAGCGGCTACCGCTTGCGCCCGCCCATGTTGAGAAGGTCGTCAGTGCAATGACACAACAGGGGCTACGGGTTCTGGCGTTTGCCCAAAAAGAGGTGGGTGATCATCAGCATTCTATCGACCATGATGACCTTAAAACCGGGCTGGTCTTTCTCGGGTTGCAGGGTATGATTGACCCCCCGCGCCCGGAGGCGATCGCCGCTATCCACGCCTGTCGCTCCGCGGGCATCCAGGTGAAGATGATCACAGGGGATCATATCTCCACTGCTCAGGTGATTGCTGGGCGGATGGGCATCCAAAAGTCCAAGCAAGTCGTTGCCTTTGAGGGACAACAGCTTGCGGCGATGGACGATTGCCAACTTGCCCAAGCGGTTGAAGCGGGTGATGTTTTTGCGAGGGTCGCC
>JBCBQD010000148.1:0-13918 GCA_039820425.1 Cyanobacteria bacterium J06635_1 | reverse complement strand
CTTAGCCGTCCCCATCGCTAGCTTTATCAAACGCGTTGCCGATACGCTTCGCAAGCCTAGCAGCCCAGAGCAAAGTATGGAGAGAACAGGCAGTGTTGAGAATGAATTTTTATTGACAGAGTGAAATGGGTAATGGGTAGTGGGTAGTGGGTAGTGGGTAGTGGGTAGTGGGTAGTGGATTTTGTAGACGCCTTAGGGGCTTCCCGCAGGGCATTTTGAGCTTTAAATTGACATAGAGGAACCAGGAGTCAGGACCATGAATTTGTTCGATCCGCCACCCCAAAAGATATCGCCAACCCAGCTTCAGCAGCTCAAAGCCTGGGTTTATGAGGCGTTAGCACTGGATGCAGCAGTTTCTGTCTCGATCAGTCAGCTTAAATGCACTGAACCGGGTTGCCCACCGCTAGAAACGGTGATTGCGGTGATGACTCAGCCCCCGCAAACCTATAAAATTCATCGACCTGCCGCAGAAATTAAACAGGCAGATATCGTTAATGTTCTGACAAGACAAGGCGCTGGCGAATAATGTGATCACAGTTGAACCTTGGCCACATCCAGAAAGCCGGATGGGAAAACCTCAAGTCTTGACACTGAATCTGGCTTAGTTCAACCTCCAAAAACGTAACGAAATTTACAATTAGAGAGGCATTTTGTTTACTGTGAACATTTCAGGGCTACCTGGCTTCCCATAATCTTATCAACCACATCCTGTGTGAAGGACGATTGCCCCATGCCGACTGCTACTCTGCCTGATGAAACGATGAATGCTGTGCCAGTCACTGTTTTGACCGGATATTTAGGGGCCGGTAAGACAACCTTGCTCAACAATATTCTCACCTACGAGCACGGTAAAAAAGTTGCCGTCATTGTGAATGAGTTTGGCGAGGTAGGCATCGACAACCAGCTGGTGATTGATGCCGATGAAGAAATCTTTGAAATGAACAATGGCTGTATTTGTTGCACGGTGAGGGGCGATCTGATTCGCATCATCGGCAACCTGATGCAGCGGCGCGACAAGTTTGATCATTTAGTCATTGAAACAACGGGGCTGGCAGATCCGGCTCCAGTGATCCAGACTTTTTTTGTGGATGAAGACATTCAGTCTCAGCTGCTACTAGATGCCGTGGTGACGGTGGTGGACGCCAAACATATTCATCAGCATTGGGACAGCGATGAAGCTCAGGAGCAGATTGCCTTTGCGGATGTGATTTTGCTCAATAAAGTTGACCTGGTCACCGCAGCAGACTTGGACGAACTGGAACGCAAAATTCGAGAGATGAATGCGTTGGTGAAAATCTATCGAACTCAGAACTCTGAGTTGCAAATGGACTCGATTTTGGGGGTAAAAGCCTTTGACCTGGATCGCGCCCTGGAGGTTGATCCTGAGTTTTTAAGCGAAGATGCCCACGAACACGATGAGTCGGTGTACTCATTGGCTTTTGTTGAAGCAGGGGCTTTAGACAAAGAAAAACTCAATGCCTGGATGTCAGACCTGTTGCAAACCCAGGGGCCAGATATCTTTCGGATGAAAGGCATTCTCAATATTGAGGGAGAAGATAACCGTTTTGTGTTTCAGGGTGTACATATGATCTTTGACGGAAAAACCGAGCGCCCCTGGAAGCCCTCAGAAGCCCGCAAGAGTGAGCTGGTGTTCATTGGCCGTAATTTGGATGAAGCTAAGCTCAAAGAAGGGTTTCGGGCTTGTCTGGTGTGATGGCTAAGTCTCGTTCCCAGATTTCCCACTCAAAAGTCTCTCCTTCAAAAGCTTTTGGGGTTCACTGGCAGGGGGTGCTAAGTGACTACATAACGGCGCTAGATTGGTCTCCTGATGGGGGCTTGTTAGCGGTCAGCTCGGCCAAAGGTGAGGTGCTCCTATGGTCTGAAGCTCAGCAGATATCTTTACTGTCAGGCGAGTCTAAGCAGACCACCTCTGAAGTCTCCCATCAGGCTATCAACTGCCTTGGTTTTTCGGCGGGAGGTCGCTATCTGGCCGCAGCAGGGCAGCAAGGTGAGGTATCTATCTGGTCGATGCAGTCGCTCGGTCAATCGGGCACCCAGCCCGTCATCACCCTGAAAAATCCTAACTGCTGGGTAGACCGTCTGGTCTGGCATCCGACCGAGCCCTGGCTGGCATTTGGGGCAGGGAGTCAGGTGCAGGTCTGGAACATCGCCCGAGAACAGTTACTGACAGCGCAAGATTTTGCAGCATCTTCGATATTGGGATTGGCGTGGCACCCTCAGGGCACTTTGTTGGCGGTCAGTGGTCATAGCGGTGTCAAGGTTTGGCGCAGTGATGATTGGGACGCGGAGCCTGAGTTTACGGAAGTGCCAGGGGCTGGCGTTGCCGTCGCCTGGTCCCTCGATGGGCAGTATTTGGCGTCGGGTAATCTGGATCGGACTTTAACAGTGGTGGCCTGGGATAAGCCGCCACCGTGGTTGATGCAGGGGTTTCCGGGGAAGGTGCGACAGGTGGTTTGGTCAACCCCGGTGGAAGGTCAAGCAGCTGCGATCGCAGCCGCCTGCTCAGACGGCATCACGATCTGGCGACGACAGGGCAATAATTGGAAAAGCCAGGTACTGCAGCAACATCGACAGACGGTGGTTGCGATCTCATTTCACCCCACGCGCCCGCTCCTCGCCTCTGCCGCCCAGGATGGGCAGGTTTGTCTCTGGCAAAACGCAACATTTCTCCACCAAACCCTGAAAGGCGTTTCGCAAGGGTTTTCGGCACTGGCCTGGCATCCCCAGGGCAGCTATCTAGCTGCAGGGGGTGACCAGGGAGAACTGATTATTTGGGCACCTTCAAATCGCGGTAAAGGGTTTCAAAAACGCTAAAGGGTAAAAGGAAAAGACAGAATCCTCAGCTTCATGAATCGATGTAGCAACGGGGCACATTGTCAGGATATTTGAACCGTGGGGCACGTCGATAGGTGACCCAGGTAACGTTATGTTGATGCCCGGCAGAACATCGACAAATTGTAGCAACGATAGCTACAGATACTCTCCCGCCTCTGATATTAAACAGAAATGAAAGCTATTCCCGGCAGGGATTGGAGTGGGTGTGGGTAAGCGGAATGGAAAGCTGCGCTGGCTAGGGTTTACCTTAACCCTACTGTTGGTATTGGTAGGCGCAACGGCTGTCCGTAGTCAAACGCCCAAGCCCTTGGTCATCCAGCGGACGGGTGAGTTTTGTGTAGACGATCCAGCCTGCTTCAACCGCTACCATCCCGATATTTCCCCTGCGGCCACGGCTAACCCAGGTCAACCGATTGTATTGGGCACCCGCGATGCCTTTGATGGAGCCTTTGGGCCAGGGTCTACTCCCGAAGATGTGGTGGCCGCTGATTTATCATTAGTGCATCCGATGACAGGGCCAATCTTTATCGAGGGTGCTCAGCGGGGGGATGTGCTCGCCGTGACGATCGAAGATATCGAGCCTGATCCCTATGGATACACGGTGATTGCGCCTGGATTTGGATTTCTGCGTGATTTGTTCCCCGATCCATACATCGCCAACTGGAGCCTTGATCGCACCGCTGCGGTCTCAGATGAGATTCCCCAAGTCAAGATTCCCTTTGCCCCGTTTTCTGGATCACTGGGTGTGCTGCCTGGTGATCCTGAGTTAGAAACCTTCCTCACCCGCGAGGCTGAACTCGCAGAAGCGGGTGGCATTTCTCTAACCCCCCTCCCCACTGGGGCGCTGCCCGCTGATCTGTGTGGCCCCGAGGGGACTGACAAAGATCGCTGTATTCGGACCATTCCCCCCCGTGAAAACGGCGGAAACATGGACGTGAAGCAGATGCAGGTGGGCACGACGGTTCTGTTTCCCTGTTTTGTGGATGGCTGTGGGTTGTTTGCTGGGGATGTGCACTATGCCCAAGGGGATGGGGAAGTCTCGGGCACAGCTATTGAGATGGGGGCGACGGTTACCGTATCGACCGAGATCCGTGAAGGGTTGGGGGCACAAGTCAAAGCCCCCCAATTTGAAGGCGGTGATCAGCTAAAAGCGTTGGCCCCCGAGGCGTTTTATGCAACTACGGGGATTCCGATCAAGAAGGCAGGGGAGATTCCGCCCTATCATACCTATTTGAACAGTGAGGTGTTGGAACCCCTGAGCAACCTGTCGGAAGATCTGACATTGGCGGCTCGCAATGCTCTCATCGACATGGTGGATTATCTGGTAGAAAACCATGGGTTGACCCCGGAGCAGGCCTATGTGGTTGCCAGCGTGGCGGCAGACTTAAGGATTGGTCAACTGGTAGACGTGCCAAATTACCTGGTGTCTGCAATCATTCCGTTGACTATCTTTACTGAGCCAGAAACCTCCCAGAACAATTCCCAGAGCAATCTAGAGGTCGCCTTTCAGTGAAGCGTCGTGACTGCTTAAAGGGTGCGATCGCACTATTCCCACTGGCCCACACCCCCTTCCCTCAATGGAAGGTGTATCGAAAGCTGCACCTGTTTGTCGTGGTCAATCGAGAAGATACTGCCGCCTATGATTTGGGGCAGGCGATCGCCCAGACCCTGGCTGACGAGATTCCTGAGTCCAGAGCCATGGTGACGCGTGCCCGCGATTCGCTTCGGCTGGCAAGTCTAATCAGTACACAGCAGCTCGATGTGGCCCTCTTGCCTCGGTCAGAATTAACCGCCTGGCAAGACCATCACCCCCCGTACGATCAGCTACAGCCCACCGCCTTGAAAGAACTGTTCGAGATAGAAGACTATGTGTTGATCAGCCGTGATGACTTCCGTTCAGAACACGCAGCCTGGATTAGAGAGACGTTGCAAGCGCATTTGTAATCTCTCCCTCGGACACATCCAGATCCCCGGTTTTTACCTGAGGGAAAACGCCAGGTTCCAGATCGGATGGGGTTTAGGCATCGTTTTTAGCACGTTACCCGTACCACAGCGTTGCCGAGATAGGGAATATGGTCCTGAAGCTGACGGCTGACGGCTTCGGCGATGGCCTGTCCGTCTTTCACTGAACAATCTTCAGCCACAACCACATCAAGTTCTGCGTAAAGCCGATGTCCCAGCCATCGAGCCCGAATCGTGCCTATTGACTCCACCTCAGTCACATGTTCAGCGGCATGGCGAAGGGTGTCGGTAATGTCTGGGTCAACACCATCGAGTAAGCGAGTAAAGATGGTTCGGCCTGAGTCCCAGACAATTTTAAGCAACAAAGCTGTAATCATCAGACCCACCAGCGGATCAACCCAGGCATACCCTGCCCAAACGCCGACTGCACTCACTAACACCGCTAAACTTACGAAGCCGTCAGCCAGCGCGTGTTGTCCATCCGCCACTAGCGCGGCACTGTTGATTTCACGGCCTACTCGCATGCGAAAAACTGCAACGGTTTCATTGCCAATAAAGCCAACTAGGGCTGCGATCGCAACTGCCCCCAGGTGGTGAATAAGCTGGGGATGGTAAAAGCGATCGATCGACTCATAGGCCGTAATCAGGGCACTCAGCAAAATCACCCCCACAACGGCGACGCCTGCCAGGTCTTCGACCCGTCCATACCCGTAGGCAAATCGCGCTGTTGGTTGACGTCGCCCGATAATGAAGGCTACGCCTAACGGTAAGGCGGTCATGGCATCGCCCACATTGTGAATCAGGTCAGCTAGGAGCGCGACGCTACCCGACAGCCAGAATACCGTCGCCTGTGCGATCGCCGTTATGATCAGCCCGGCGAGGGACACCTTCACCGCCCAGAGCCCACGCTCTGAGGTGGCAATGGCAGGATCAATCGTGCCGTGAGTGTGGCTATCCTCTCCGGGGTGATGATTGTGATCGGATGTCTGGGAGGGAGATTCGGGAACAGAGAGCTGCGTCATAGGGGGCATACTTGATCAACACAGGGAGCATCCGGCTTGAATTCTGGGGACTCATAGCACATTATCTCAGGATGGCTCTACACTTAACTGTTGCAGATCGAACATGAATCACGCTTATTCGTGAACACTTCGTACAGCAAAAGTGTCGATGGGCAGTGCCCCCCTATTTGGCCCATAACTGGGTTAAACATCAAAGCAAGCGTAGGGTGCGTTCTTTAACGCACCGCCTTCGAGAATGCCGCTCTACATTTGGGCACCATAGCGTGAATAATCACCACTGCTCTCAGGATGCCAAATTATCGACGTCCCTACATTGCTGGGGGCACCTACTTTATTACCCAAGTAACCTATCAACGTGTCCCATGGCTATGTTGGGATATCGGTCGTCAAGCTCTTCGAGAGGCCTTTATCACTGTTAAAGAACGTCATCCATTCTCAGTAGAGGCAATTGTATTACTTCCCGAGCATTTTCATTGTCTCTTAACGTTGCCGGAAAATGATGCGGATTTTTCGGTCAGGCTGCGATTAATCAAAACCTATGTGACTAAACGGTATGGGGCTGAGTTAAAGATTGGACGGACGATTTCTCAATCACGACAGAAACGAAGGGAAGGAAATCTCTGGCAGCGTCGTTATTGGGAACATTGTATTCGTGATGAAAAAGATTTTGCGCGCCATTGTGATTATATTCATTACAATCCGGTACGCCATGGATTATGTGAGAAGCCACAGGATTGGAAGTATTCCAGTGTGCATCGGTTTGTTGCGGAGGGTATTTATCCTCCTAATTGGTGTCAAGAGGAAAGTCCTGAAATCCCTCACGATGTTTGGGATAACCCGTAGGGTGCCGTTAGCGAAGCGTAACGCACCGAATTAAGGGATTTTGAAAGCGGTGCGTTAGCTCTTGGAAGTGGTGCGTGAGTCACGCACCCTACGCTTGCTGCTACTGAAGCGCTGGTCAAAAATCTCTATGGGACGCACCGATGGAAGAAATCAGAGCTGTTGCTCGAAAGTTTGTACTTGCGAATGCTTACAACCCAGACAGGGCAAGGGCTCAATTTGAAGGGGTAACTTAACCGTTAGGGTGCCAGGTAACGGATCGCTGAAAGCTTGATTTTTAGAGACAAAGGGAAGTAAAAACAAATCTTAAAAAACGGCTGAAGCTATTGATTGCTACAGTCTACAAGTCTCGATGCGAGAGAAGAAGCACATTCGGGAGAAACCTATTCGTTCGAAACCAACACGTGCATCCCAGATCGCAGACCCGTAGACTAAAGGGAGGTGACCCTCGGGGCTTTCTAACTCATACCTCATATCAAAGTCCCAGGAGTGATCCTTACGCCATCCCACCTTCTCTCCCCATTTTCGCTCAGCTTTTTTATAGTATCGATAATCTGCCTTGCCGCCGCACTTAAGATAGATCTCTTTTTGAACACTAAAGCCAAAGTGACCACCGCTAAACTTGAACCACAGGTGATCAATGAGCTGCAAATCCTCACAGGGAAAGGTTTTAATGTAATTTAAATCCAGATAGCCCTGCGCTGTCTGATGAGCCACCTCCAGCATTACTTTTGCAGTTTCCTGATCCGCCTCTTCCCAACGAGCATTGGCCAGGTAGTTAATTAGGTCTCCATAGCGAGGATTCACTTGTTCTCGAATTACACGCAATTCATTTTTAGGTGAACCAGGGAATGGTCGATAGTGATACGTTCCCTTATCAGAAACCAGATCTATCTGGGTATTTAGCCACCCACAAAACCATTGAGCATCGACATCAGAAATATTGGCCACAGACTGATCGCCTTGTGTCAAGTAGTCAATGACTGGTTCAGCTGCCTGGGAATGAAACTGTTTTGACCGCTGATCTTCTAAAAACAAACCATATTCCGTCCAGGTGATCGGTTTAGGTACTATCCACTTATGCTGCGATGCCAGGCTAAACCGCTGCTCTAGTCTTATCTTTGCATTTGCATGGTCCCCCAAGTCAGCCTTCGCTAACTGATTCTCCAACATTTCTCTTACCGCAGGCTGAGTTTTTGACCGTTCTTCAATCACCATTCGACGAGCAAACTTCAGCTTTTCTGGCGTCGGATCATCCAAAACAGCCAAAATAAAGGGTGTTGCCTCAGTCATCGCCGCATAAAAGCTAATGACCTCTCTCCAGTCTGAGTTATCTAACCGCTGTAATAAATAATCTTTCGAGTACTTATCGTCAATTTCCAGAGCCGTTAAATACTCCCGAAATGTCTTATGGGTAAACTCATAGAGATCTCCCTCTTCCCCTGCTAGCAGTCCGGCAATGGTTTGAATCTCCTTGAGAAAGTCCTTCGGTTTAATCGGCTCGGGCAACTCCACCCGAGCGAGTCTCTCAGCAATCCACTGACTACCCTGCTTTGGCGTAAACTTCTCCTGACCTGCCTCAGTTAGCTTAAACGCCAACTGTCGCAACACAGGCTGACTCTCTTCCACAGAGGCCACTGTTAGATTCGTTTCTCGACGATAGGGTCGATTCTCCAACAGCAGGTCAAACATCTTTTTGTATAGCTTCACCCGCTTGTCTGGCAAATATTCAAACGCTTCGTAGGTCGCGGCAATAATCGTCACCAACAGCGGATTTTTGGCTAAATCATTCAGGGCTGGTGTTCTGACAATTTGGCCCATTAGCTCCTTAGCCGCCTGACTGGCCTCTGTCTCACACTGTGCCCGTGCCTGGGTTTCTGAAAGTTGTTGTGCTGCTGGCTGTTTTTTACTTCGTTCCCACAGGGTTTCCCACTTTTTGTGCCATAGCACCGCCCGATACCACTTATTGATAAAGGTTTCTTTGTCCCTAACCGTAAAGTCCAAAATACCCACACGGGTGATGCCCTGAAAGAGGCTACTATCATAACCATGGGGCCGAGAGGTGAGAATAAACTGACTAGGATATGCCTGCATTTGCCAGTTCACCCACTTACTCACCTGTTCTCGTCGAGCGTTGGGCACTTCATCCAACCCATCCAACATCACCAGGCACTTTCCCTGATCCAGACGCTGCTTAAACCACTGGGCCGACACCTCCAAATCCTGACAGCGGGGTAGCTTATTGACCTGGCTCAAGATTAGCTCTGGCAAAGAGGGTGTCTGGGCATCCTGAATCTGCCCATGCATCGCCCGAAACAACAGCAAAATTGGTAGTCGGTCCGCTGCGCCAAACTCACGATGGGACTGATCGGCATAATTTAACGTCAAATAACGGGTCAGCGTAGTTTTGCCATATCCGGGATCGGCAATGATGGCTAACCGCCGATAGCGTTCATTCACTAGCGCCTTATGTTTGGGCAATAGCTCCCAAATACGCTTGATCGAATCCGCATCCGCTGGATTATTAAGATCAGAATCCAACCGAATCGGCACAAAAATTTCCTTGAGTTCTAAAGGGGGCAGATCTGCCTTAAACCCTTCTACCTCCAGGGCGTAGCAGTATGCTTGCAGTGCTTTCAGGTATTTAGCATCGATGCCCGACCAGTTTTCTAGGGTACTGTCTGCTCGGTTTGCAACGTTGGTACCGGCCTTAGTCCCCCACTTATTTGATGTCTTTTTGAGGGGAGCCATCAACCCCTGACCAAAGGAGGTCAGTAGCGTAGCGCCACCCGTCACAGTGAGTGCAATTAATGCCTCAGGCACTTGCTTCATAAAAAGTAGTGCCAACGTGGAAACACCACCACTACCGATCAGGACTTTAATAAACGCATCCGATATTTGATCTGGTAGAGACTGTTTAGGTGGCTGATTTCCAGGCGAAGACATGGGGCATAACTATGAATTCACGTCCCTATTCTAATCATGTAGCCTCAATTCCGCGATAAAGCTTAGTGACTGAAGATTATGAGCGAATATTGGTCGAAACAGCCGCGTCATCCTTGTCATAAACCACCTCCTACATAGATTCATGTTTGATGATGTCCACATAACTTATCCGCTGAGTGATTGACACAAAAATGCGCTGATGACGGATTCAGAGAATCTAAGGGCGTATGATTGACTTCTAGAGATAATTGCTTCCCTGTGTTTTGACCATGGTTAATCTCAAACGCACCCGCGAGGATATTTTGATATCAGTGGTGGATACGGTCCATCGCCAGGGGTTAACGGCAACGGGGTTAAGCGAACTGTTTAAGGTCAGCGGGGCATCGTCGGGGAGTTTTTATAATTACTTTCGCTCTAAGCAAGAGTTGGGCCATGCGCTGATTGACTTTGAATGGTCTCAGTTGCAAGTAAATATTCTAGAACCTGCAATTGCCCAAGCTAAGGACCCCATTGAACAGATTTTCTGGATTTTGGATCGCCTGGAAGAAAAACAGCTCAGGGATCCCAAATGTGGCGGGTGCTTGCTGGGGAATTTGGTGGTTGACCTGGTGGAGCAAGATCCGTCATTTCGGGATCATCTGATGCAGGTTTTTAGCCAGTGGGAGGGGGCGTTGGCCCAGATGCTGCGTCAGGGGAAGGCTCAGCTGCAACCAGGGACGAATTCGGCCTTATTGGCTGAGCAGTTGATTACGGCGATCGAGGGGGCGATGCTGATGGGGAAGTTGCATCAGGATGAGGCAAGATTGCGGCGGGGGTTTGATATTGCAAGGCAGGTGTTGAAGGTCGCGTTGGTGGAATGTGTGCCTTCCTCGTAGGGTAGGTGTCGGTTGGTTGTTATAAGGGCTGCTTGGGGTCCCTCCGAGTTCCCCAAACCCCCTGGGCAGGGCGAAACGCCGCCCTACAACCCCGCGTAAAAGGGTATCCTGCTGAGTTCGGGATAAGGGAATGCTGGCGATGGGGGTTTCATTTTTCTGGCTTTGGTTAGGAGCACAAACGTGGCTCACTCCAGAAAGAGGCCAGAAAAATGAAAAAAGTAGGGTATCGCTCCGTCCTTTAGATTTCAAATGTAAGTCAGTATCCCCTCCGGACGGAAACCTATGCTTTTGAATTTTTTCTGGAACCTGTTCCAGAAAAAATTCAATCTCACCCCACCAGTATCCCCTAACCTATGACACCTCGCCAACATCTAGTACGTGGGGTTGTAGGGCGGCGTAACGCCCTGCCCAGGGGGGTGTGGGGGAACTCGGAGGGACCCCCGCGCAGCATCCCCAGCTTCCAATCCAGTCACTAGCGCTAAGGAAAGGGCCATCCGAGAATCAGTAAGCATCAAAATGGCTTGATCCCCGTTCCTATACCGGAGAATCAATCAACCCTGGATCATCCTCTGGCCGAGGCCCTGGCGCAGGCCAGTGAAACCGGCGGTCTTCTTCCTTAATGGGCATGTCATTAATGCTGGCTTCCCGGCGTCGCATCAGACCATTTTCATCAAACTCCCAATTCTCATTGCCGTAGGCGCGATACCACTGACCCGAATCATCATGCCACTCATACTGAAACCGCACCGCAATTCGATTTTCGCCAAAGGCCCACATCTCTTTAGTCAGCCGGTAATCTAACTCCTTGTCCCACTTACGCTTCAAAAAGGCTCGAATCGTCTCTCGCCCCTGAAACACCTCAGCCCGGTTTCGCCAGTGGCTATCCTCGGTGTAAGCCATCGAGACCCGCTCAGGATCTCGGCTATTCCAGGCATTCTCGGCCATGCGTACCTTTTGCATGGCAATCTCACGGGTAAAGGGCGGCACCAGTTTGGGGGATGACATTAGCAATTAGTCCTTTAAGTACAATCTTTTCGGGCATCAACTTAAAGCGAAAAGTTCTCCCTAGATAGAATCCGGAATCCAGTCCAAAGGTGACTCCTAACTCCTAACTCCTTTTCTCAACCAGAACCTTTCGGTTTATCATCGATTCCCCTCTTTCCCACTTATACCTGTCAGCATAAACAGTTACATCGGACATTCTTTAGGGAAACTGGGATTTTCTATCGTACGATTTCACCAATTGCTGACATCCACCTTCCTTCTCCCAGAAGTTTCTTGTATCCTAATTGGAGTGATCATTCTATTTGGACAGTACCATGGCCGAAGCAACTACACTGACCGCTGAGGTTGCAGCACCGCTAACCCCCATTCCCCAGGATGGCTTGACAGAGTTGGCGGCTAAAAATAAAGCCAACCCTGCGGATAAGACGCTTAAGGTTAAGACCGTCTGCACTGGCAAGTTTCGCAGCCTTAACTATGCCCGTGACCTAGAGGCGTTTGCTATTGATGAGCCCCCGGTCCTGCTGGGCGATAATACCGCCCCAAACCCGTCTGAGATTGTGCTGGGTGCCCTGGGCTCTTGTCTGGTGGTTGGCATCCAAGCCAATGCAGCGGCTAAGGGGGTTAGCCTTACCAAGCTTGAGATTGCCCTGGAGGGCGACATTAATATTGTCAGCACCTGGGGCACAGGCGAATTGGAGAAGCCCCAGATTGGGTTTACCGACGTACGGGTTAAGGTTGATATCGACGGAGATGCTGACCGTGAGGTGCTAGAGGACATGGTAAATCATTCCAATACCTGGTCTCCGGTATCTGCCACGTTGAGCAATCCCATGCCAGTGTCGGTTTCTATGGCTTAAAGTCTAGTAACCAAATTAGCAGACTCAAACAGGCCCCAGGATTTACGCTCTTGGAGCCTGTTATCTTAACAACTCGAAGATTTCCCTGCAAATGTCCACAGCAAATAGCCCGTCTTTATTATCCTTAACCCACATTTAACATCGTCATGCAAACTCTCCCTAAGGCATTTACCAACCCTCAAGAGTCTCTCGAACTAAGCTCAATCAGCCTTGATCCGGCTATTGAGCCGCTGCGCGATACGATTAACCGAGAACTCACGCCCAAGGTGCAAGCAATTGATCTCGAGGGAGAGTTTCCAGGGCAGATTATGCATCAGCTGGGGGCAGCCGGTGCCTTTTCCCATGCGGTCTCGGCTGACTATGAGGGGTCTAGCAAAGGTCTAAGGGTGGCCGTCCAAAGTATTGAAGAAATCTCTAAGGACTGCCTCTCTACCGGGTTTATTAGCTGGTGTCAGGTGGCTTGTACCTGGTATTTGCAGAATACAGAGAACACGGCCTTGAAGCAGCAACTGTTGCCGGAGGTGGCAACCGGGCGGGTCCTCGCCGGGACGGGGCTCTCAAACCCGATGAAACACTTTGCGGACATTGAGAAAATCGCCCTGACTGCAACGCGGGTAGCAGATGGCTATGTAATTAACGGCATGCTGCCCTGGGTCTCTAATCTGGGACCGGGTCATTACTTTGGCATCGCTGCCCAGATGGCTGACTCAGATGAGTACATGATGGCGATTGTCTCCGATGAACTGGAGGGCATGTCTCTACGGTGTAATGCCCACTTCATCGCATTAGAAGGTACGGGTACGTTTAGCTGTCTGTTTCGCAATGCGTTTGTGCCGGATGAGTGGGTGCTGGCAGCGCCCTGCGAGGCGTATGTTGCCTGCATTCGCCCAGGGTTTATTTTGACCCAGGTGGGCATGGGGCTGGGGTTAACGGCGAGCTGTATTGCGCTCATGGAGCGCTCTAATAGGCGGTTAGGCCATGTCAATCGTTTCTTAGATGATCAGGTCGAAGATCTGACGGCTGATCTGCTCATGGCCCGGCAGCGCACCTATCGAGTGGCCGATCAGCTCAACGCCTGTACTGGCGTTGCAGACCCTCAGCTGATTCGAGAAATCATTCAAGCGCGGATAGCGGCGGCAGAGCTGTCGCTGCGATCGTCTCAAGCAGCCATGCTCCACGCTGGGGCGCGGGCCTATGTCCACGGCAGCGCGCCTGAGCGCAAGCTGCGAGAGGCTTACTTTGTGGCGATTGTCACCCCGGCTTTGAAGCATCTTAAAAAGATGTTGGCCAATATGAAAGAAACTGCTCTGCCGGTTGCGGGCTAGTCGGCTGTCAGCCTCAAATTTTCGGGTGAGCCTGACGCGGGGACGCGGGGATAGGGAGACACGAATGGGTTGGTTACTCGGACCCATATCGTTACTTGTACCCATGTATATGAAGCACTGTGAAGCCCTGTAAAACTGTATTGCTCCTCACACCATTCTTCTAGAATAAACGTTCTAATAGACACCAGTAAAATCTACCAAAGAGACGCACTATGGGTTTAATGTCTGGG
>JBCBQD010000147.1:0-13934 GCA_039820425.1 Cyanobacteria bacterium J06635_1 | reverse complement strand
GGAGCAAGTTGGGTAGGGGGTAAGGAGCAGTGAGTAGTGGGTAATGGGTCTGAACTCAAAACCCACTACTCAAAATTGAGAACTCATCAGGGGTGCCCCCACAGGAGCAATCCCAGCTCGATCCAAAATCTTAGGAATCAAATCTTCTCGACGAATCGCCATCAGATGAACCCCCTGGCACAGGTCTCGGGCTGCTTTGACTTGCTCAGCTGCGATCGCAACCCCTTCCTCAAGGGGATCAGCAGCGGCGGCAAGGCGGTCAATGATGGATTGAGGAATCTGAACGCCGGGGACACAACGGTTAATAAACGCTGCATTTTTGGCAGACTTGAGCAAAAAGATGCCCGCTAAAACCGGGCGATCGCAACCGACGGCGATCTGGGCCATAAATTTATCCAGGCGGTCAAAGTCAGAAATCAATTGACTTTGGAAAAACTGAGCCCCGGAGACAATCTTGCGCTCAAATCGACGCTGCAGCCCTGACCAACTCGGCGATTGGGGATCCACCGCCGCCCCGGCAAACATATCCAGGGGGCCATCGGGTAGCGCTTTTTCGTTAGAATCAATCCCTTGATTGAGCTGCTCAATCATCCTCAACAGCCGGGTCGACTCATAGTCAAAAACCCCCTTGGCTTTCGGATGATCGCCCGCCTTGATCGGGTCACCGGTCAGCGCCAACACATTGCGAATACCCAGGGCATAGGCCCCCATCAGGTCAGCCTGCAACGCAATCCGGTTGCGATCGCGGCAGGCCATCTGACAAATCGGCTCAATCCCTTCACGCATTAGCAACATCGAGCAAGCCAGGGACGACATTCGTAACACCGCCCGACTGCCATCCGTAATATTGACCGCATGCACCCGCCCCTTTAGCAAACGGGCCATCTCAAGCATGTGGCTGGGGTCTCCCCCCTTGGGCGGCATCACCTCCGCCGTGACCAAAAACTCTCCTCGATGGATCGCTGAGCGAAATTGGCTTATCCCGTTTGCGCTGTAGCCGTTTGCAGAACCGTTCGCAGAAATTGCCATCAATTTTGTTTTCTTAATTAAAAATTAACCCTGGTTAGTCTAGTTTTACCCAGACAGGGCAATCAGGATAGCGGTTTGGAGAAAGTTCATAAGGTTTTGATGAGCAAAGACAGCAGGGGAGGCCCAAGGCTACAAAATCCTGGTTAACTGCCCCAAATACCGCAGGGCGGACACAAGGCACCACCCCTAACCTTCGCCCTTTACCCCTTTACCCTTCGCCTTTTCCCCCTTAAAGCGCTACCGTGTACACACATCTCGGCAGGGAATTCAAAATCCTGAATTACCCCCCTTAATCCCCCCTTGGCAAGGAGGGAGATCTGAGTCCTCCCCCTTGCCAAGGGGGAGTTAGAGGGGGTGAGGCAACCGCAAACGCTAGTTCCCAGCACTTGTGTGTACACCGTAGCCCTTAAAGCGGCACCGAAAACCCCAATGCCGCCTTCACCTTAGCCAAGGTAGCATTGGCAACCACAGCGGCTTTTTCATTGCCAGCCTTTAAGACCGACTCCAGGTAAGTGCGATCGCGCAGTAATTCTGTATATTTTGCTTGAATCGGCTGCAAGGCCTCAACCGCCGTCTCGGCCAGTAAAGGCTTAAACTGCCCCCAGCCCATGTCGCGGCACTCAGCGGTAACCGCCTCCTTAGACTGGCCCGATAGCAACATGTAGAGCGTCAGCAGATTGTTACACTCCGGGCGCTCAGGGTTACCAAACTCCAGGCCTCGCATGGGGTCGGTTTTGGCCCGCTTGATTTTCTTAGTAATCACCTCTGGCGGGTCTGACAGGTCAATGCGACTCATCTCTGAGGGATCAGACTTAGACATTTTTTTAGTCCCATCGACCAGGCTCATCACCCGAGCCCCATCAGCTTTAATCAACGGCTCTGGAATTTTCAATACCGGTTCGTCTTCTCGGCCATATTGATGGTTAAGACGCACTGCAATATCGCGGGTGAGTTCGATGTGCTGCTTTTGATCTTCACCCACCGGCACCCGATCAGGCTCATAAAGCAAAATATCAGCGGCCTGTAATACCGGATAGTCCAGCAGGCCCACACTGACATTTTCGCCCTGCTTAACCGCCTTTTCTTTGAATTGGATCATCCGCTCCAGCCAGTTGAGGGGCGTCAGACAGTTAAAGATCCAACCGAGTTCGCTGTGGGCCGACAGGTGTGATTGCACAAATAAGGTCGAGCGGTCTGGGTCGATCCCACAGGCCACATAGGCGGCGGCAACTTTATAAGTATTGTCAGCCAGTGCCTTAGGATCATGGGGTACGGTGATCGCATGCAGATCTGCCATAAACAAAAAGCAGTCGTAGTCGTCTTGCAAATCGACCCAGTTGCGAATCGCCCCCAGATAATTACCTAAGTGCAGATTGCCAGTTGTTTGAATGCCTGAGAGAATGCGCTGCTTACCCATCGGTGACCTATCTATTGGCGTACGTGTTGTAGCTTACTTGTTAAGATTCTATAAGACTGGGGGCGGCAGCGGCAGCCCCAAACATACCTCAGTAGTGCCGCCCGGGGAGATGTAGCTGTTCGTTTAGGTATGACAGTATACTCTGACGAAAGCATTCCCCACCCTATTGGCATCGCCCATGGAAGTCATTACCGCAGTCCAAAGCTTATTCGGCCCTGGTTGGCAGCCATTTTTTTTGGGCATTAGCGCACTGGGTTCCCAATATACTTTCATGACCATTATTGCCCTTTACTACTGGCTGGTCTCCCCCACCTTTAGTCGGCAAATCGGGATGACGTTAGCCCTGAGTTATCTAGACAATCTGATCCTAAAAGAGCTGTTTGCCCAGCCCCGCCCGTTTGAGTTAAACGCGGATATTGCAGCCCCCCTCGTCCAAGCCACCGCTGAGGGGGGGGCCTTCCCCAGTGGCCATGCCCAGGGAGCTGCCACCTTTTGGTTTTTCCTTGCCCTCCAAGAGAGTCGGCTGTGGCCACTGGCGCTGGTCTGTGTGGGGCTAGTGGCCCTCTCTCGGGTTTACCTGGGGGTTCACTTTCTGATGGATGTGATTGCAGGCAGTGTGATTGGGCTGCTGTTTGCCTGGCTGGGGGGGCGCTGGCTGCGCTGGCAAAGGCTAGACCCCAAACTGGGCATCAGTGTCATTTTTATTGCCTTTATCAGCGTGTTGTTTTTGCCCGCCCTGGGGGCACCGATGGGGGTGATGATGGGCTTTTGGCTCACATCAGCAGACTTTAAGCCCCCCACCACCTGGTCTAAAAGAGTGTTTTGGGGGGTAGGAGGCTTGGTGACGATGCTGGTATGTCTGTTGGGGCTAGGGGCCATTGCTGTCCAATTGCACTTACCAGAGTGGATTGACTACTGGCGATATCTACTGGTCACGCTGGTAATCACAGACGGGTGGCCCCGGCTAGCCCATAGCCGGTAAAGTCCCTGGTCCTAGTCAGAGACATTGGTCACCTGGACCACAAGGAACTGACTATCGCGATCGCTGTTGGGTGCGACAGCCTGGACAAATACCTTGTAGTTGTTGTTTTTATCCATATCGGTGGGGCTCTCCCAGTCAGGGACATCCTTAAAACTCAAGACACCGCTTCTCTGATCAATGACAAATTGGTCTTTATCATCGCCATCTTTGATGATGTAGCTGATCTCACCGCTCTCATCCGCATTTCCGACCTCAATCGCAGTGACGACAACATTACCTTCGTCAACTTTAATAAAAGCTTCGTCTTCCCCTCCGTTACTCACAATTTCAGGCTTTTCATAGGCGGTCGTCTCCACCTCGCCCTCTGTAGCAACTTCACTGGAAGCGTCTCCCATGGACAGCTTTGGGGCAGGTTGATGCTTAGATTGTGCACTACAGCTGATTGCAAAGATTGCCAGGAGCAGACCGCTAGTCTTCAGCATGTATCGACACAAACGGTAGACACGTGAGTGGAATGGAGTGGCCATAGCTGACTTAAATAAAGACACACATTGTATTCATCTCACAGAATACAAAAAGATAATACCGAATAAGTCAAGCCATTTTGCGGATTTTGCCCTGGGCCAGGCATATTCTCTGACCGGCACACTTTTTGATCGGGAAAACGGGTTATCGCTTCACAAGGGGCCGCCGTTCATTAAAAATGGGTGCGAGCGTCGCCAGTCATCTTCAAAACTGCCTTCACTAAGCTAAGGCAGTTCCCTCCAGGCAAGTCCCCTCCAAAATCATCCCCACGGCTGAGACCTGATCAAGGCGAGCACATAGTAGGTTGGCCCGCGTAAAATTAGTGCCCTGTAAAAGAGCACCCGTAAGATTCGCTTCTTCTAAGTCGGCATTGGCCAAATCAGCCCCCGATAGGTTAGCGCTGCTAAAGTCAGCGCCCCGCAGGTTGGCCCCAGACAAATTTGCCCCGCGGAGATCGGCTCCGCGAAAATCTGCTGCAGCTAAGGACAAATTACTGAGCACTGCCCCTGCTAAAAAAGCACCCGCAAAGCTTGTCTGCTGAGTCTGGGCTTCTAGCAAAACGGCTCCGCGCAGGTCGGCATTGCGACAGTCGGCGGCCCGCAGATCGGCCCCAATTAAATCAGCCCCCCGTAAATTTGACCGCAGAATAGAATTTTGCAAGTGAGCCCCGTTGAGTACGGCCCCTTTGAGGTTGGCCTGGGATAAATCTGCATCACCCAGCTGGGCATTTTCTAAGTTGGCTCCCACCAAATTGGCACCGATCAACATTTTTTCTTTACCACCGCGAATCGCATTGAGGTCAAGGGTATTCATGATTTAGGCCTCCTGCTTAGACGAACTCGCTTCTTTGGTGTCTTCTAGCCACACGTTAGGACTCTGGCTGGGGCGATCGGGCAGCTGCATCATGCCAATTTCGCACAGGCGCACCACGTTAGTCAGGGTATCGACTAGAACAGGGTCAAACCGCCTACCGCTGCGACTTTGGCATTCAGCCAGGGCTGCCCCCATACTGAGGGCAGCGCGGTCGCCCCTGGCTTCGGTCAGTTCTTGAAAATAGGCGACCAGGCCCAAAATTCGCGACTCCAACGGTATTTTATCCCCCTTGAGGCCGTCTGGGGTACCGCTACCGTCCCAGCGCTCTAGCTGGTGGGCCACAATGTGGCTGATCGGAGCCAACTCAGGCATAGAGGACAACAGCTGGGCACCCAACACAGCGCGATCACGCCAGAAAACCAGACTGGCGTCATCCAAATAGGCTGAGGTTTTGTGAAAAATCTCAATGGGGGCTTCGGCCAAACCAACCCGAAACAACAAACCGGCCAGCCGTAGTCGCCGCAGTTTAATCGTGGGCAGATCTAAAAGCTGTCCCAGGGTTTCGGCCAGGGCTGACACTTGTAGCGAGGCCAGCGGGTTGGCGGGGTCTCGATCATCCACTCGCTGGGCCATTCTTAAAAACGCCTGCAGCTTATTTGCAGCTAGATTACGGCTCAAGCGAGAGGCCTGCCCTTCTAGTTCCCAAAGCTCACGGGACTGGCGGCTAACGGTAACCAACTGCTGCTGACTACTCTGCAGATAGTTCACAATCCGCGAGACCACCCCACTCAAATCGGTGGGCACCGGGCTGACATTGGTTTGAACAGCTTGATGACGCTGCTGTAGCTGATCGGCCAGCTCAGGGTTATAGGGGCGCATTCGCCCAATCAAGATCGAAGCGGCTTTTTCTACTAGTGGACGATCAAACGTCCATAACCCGTAAAACTTGCGTTCAATGTCAGCGGTGGGATTGCTGTCGGTCCGATATTCGTCTTCGGACAGTTCGTGACATAGCACCATTGAGGCATAGCCCGGCGCAAGAATGATCAGGTTCCACTCATTTACCAGGCTGTCGTCAGGGTCAAGATCAACCAGTGCCACATTGCTAAACTCACTGGTGGGGTGGTCGGCTAGACCGCTATCAGCCACCGCCGCGATCGCAACGTCACTAGAACATTGGGCAATGTCGTGGTAACGATCCGCCTCCTGCAGATACCATTTACCTTGCTGAAAGGTCACCAGCACCAGCGGCCGCTGGATCGGATCGTCGCTACAGCTTTGCAAAATATGGTCTTCCAGCGCATGGCATAGGGCAACCAGCGTGTTTTTAAAGTAGACCCCATAGCTCGAGGGCAGCTTTCCCGCGTTGACCCCCACTTTGAGCTGATTTAAGGTTGCCTCGGGTTGCATCACAAACTCAGACAAAACATTAAGGTATCCCTATACTTTCACATTTTTCTCAGATTCAACCTTTCTTTGCACAAGAATTCACTACCCCGCCAGATACATCCGCATGTCTGCCTGATGTTGCCGCAGACGTTTAAGGGCCTCCCGCTCTACCTGACGAACCCGCTCTCGGCTAATGTTAAGCTGCTCACCAATCTTGGCCAGGGTCAAGGGAATACCATCTTTGAGGCCAAACCGGAGGGTCAAGATGGTCTGTTGCTGAGGGTTAAGCTCTGCAATCAGCGACTCCAGGTCAGCCTTTAAGGAAGATTGCACTGCGTAGTCACTGGGTAGGGGGCGCGTATCCTGAAGCACTTCCCCCAATGAAGCATTCTCATCATCCCCAAGGCGCATGTCCAGAGACATTACCCGACGCGACTTTTCGAGGTAGTCACGCACCTTCTCAGCCGGCAAATTGACAGCCTCAGCCAGCTCGGCGACAGTGGCCGAGCGACCCAGTTTCTGGGTGAGCTGACGCTGGGCCTGCTTGATCTTATAGAGCTTTTCACCCATGTGAATAGGTAATCGAATGGTGCGCCCTTGCTCTGCGATCGCACGGGTCATCGCCTGACGGATCCACCAGTAGGCATAGGTCGAAAATCGATATCCCTTGAGCGGGTCAAACTTTTCAACCCCTCGCTGCAAACCAATCGTGCCCTCTTGAATCAAATCCAGCATCTCCAGATTTGACTTCAGATACTTCTTAGAAATCGACACCACCAACCGCAGATTAGACTCTACCATCTTGCGCTTGGCTCGTTGCCCCAAGGCGATCACGCGCTCAAGCTCAGCCAATCCCACACCCACGCGCTGGGCCCACTCGTCGAGGCTGGGCTCACGGTCAAGCTGCTCTGCTAAAGCAGCTTTCTCAGCATTAAAAGCAACCATTTGCTGCACTGCTTTGCCATAGATAATTTCCTCTTCGTGCGTCAGCAGCGGATAGCGCCCCATCTCCTTGAGGTAAGTACTAACTAAATCTTGCGATGGTCGAGCAGTTTTCATGGGGCGAGGTTTTATTAAATGAAAAAATGTAACGAATATGAGAAATGTAACAGAGATACTTAAGTTTTGTAAATACCTCTCAGAAAATAGATTTATCTCTCTCAGAAAATAGACTGATCAAAAAGCTGCGGCTGAGGCTCGGATTTGAGCCAGTCTCAGACCGATCTTAGACCGATGGGCTTTATCTAGCTGTTGGGGTTTTCCCCTTTACTATGGCCAGTGAATGATTGCTGATGGGTTCCATGCCTGAGAATATGGCAGGGGGCGACTGTCGCAGGGCCACTCTGTCACAGTGGCTCCTGCTATTGATCTTATTCAAATTGATCCCTTCTGTAGAATTGTTTTGCGATACAGATGACTGAGTTTACTAATCCAACCCCCCAGCCAGCGGGCGAAACCTGTCCAGTGTGTCATGTGACCATTGTGAATAATGAAGTCCAATTTTCAACCGGGCAACCAGGTACTCGGGCTCGCCTCTATGCAAGGGTTTGCAAATATGTCAATAAGCCCGAGTGCATTAACCAAAATCCCGAGCTGATCGGTGAAGTGCTGCGCGAGGATGGCTATATCGAGGGCGAAGATCTCAAGCTTTAATCGCCCAGCCGCTCTGCCACCTGCTTCAGCCGTCGCAGCTGCGCCTCCATATCTCGCTGAGTCCATTTCGCAGCAAACTGCTTAAACCCAAAGGCCACCATCGGATTAGGAATTTCAAACTCAAACCGATTAAGCAGGCGAGTCCCATCAGACTCGGGCTGACATTCCCAGCGATCGCACCCCACAAAAAACCCCGTAAACTGCCATACCACCAGCCCCGGAGCCCGCTCAACTACGGTACTCAATAGGCTGGGCTGCAAAACCGGGACCTTTAACACAAATCGCGTCTGACTACCCAAGTCTGTACGCCAGATCTCACCCACCGGATCACAGCGCAGGGAAGGGTTTAACCAGCGATGCATCAACGTACGCTCAGTAAAACATCGCTCTACCGCCGTCGCACTCGCCCGAATAAAAATCGACTGCTCATATTTGTTCACCACCCTCTACCCACCACCCTCTACTCACTGATCCAAAAGAAATCCGCAATTGCCCCTTCCCCCTCTACCAGGGTCTGGGCCGACGGATTCAAAATCACGCTGTGAGCAATCAGGTCTGAGCCCAGGCGTCGCTCTACCCGACTGGGAATGCCAAAATCGTAGATCACATGCCCCTCCCCGGCCAGCACAATTACCTGGGTATCTGGATTGGCCTCGGCAAAGTCAGCAACAGTAGCGGCCATGGTTTCATCCCACACCACTTGGGCCGCAAAAAAATTATCCAGATTAAAATCACCGTGGGGGCCCCCATGCCCCCCCAAGACACCGGCCATAAAGGCTTTATAAGCCTCATTGGTCAGATCAAGATCAGCCACCGGAGGGATATATTGTAAATCATCACCTGCCAGGCTACTCAGCCCTTCTCGCGCCACTTTGCGAGTCACCTCCGCTGGCGCATTCAAGGCAATCAGCGGGATTTGATTTTCCTGGGCGTACCGCACAATGGGCGCATAAAACTCCCACGGAAATCCCCAACGGGTTTCATACTCCGTTTGCGTCAGCATTTGGGCTTCGCTGATGTCACCTGCCAAATACTGATCGAGGGCATCCTGAAACGGTCGCTGAAACATTTCTAGCCCGATGGCAACCTCCCCTCCCTGCTGATGAAGGGTCTGGACAATTTCGAGTTGAGCAGCGTGATCATCAATATCAGTGTGGGTTTCTGCTAAATACACCACCCTCGCAGTCGTCAACGCATTCAGGATATCGTCAACCGCAGTGGGCATTACAGCGATATCTGAGATGAGGTCTTGGGAATTGGACAGCACCGGTTTCTCTTGAGCACGGGTTAACTGCTTGCAAGCCGACGAACTCAGTAACAGCAACCCCACCCCCACGGACCCAAACTGTCGCCAAAGAAACCGCATTCGAATCAGTTGTAACGTGATGGCTCTCAAAATTTTGATCGTTCTAAAAGACAATAAAAGGTCAGGGCAACGGTCCCTGATAGGCTCACTGTGGTGACCGTATCACATCCCAGCAAGCAAATCAGTAGATAAGCATATACTCCCACTATGCCAGATATACCGAGGGGGTGCAGCAAAAACGAAAACAGGTTTTGACTCACCTCTAGCCACTCAAGCAGCCTCAAAAATTTAGCCAAAATAGTCATAAATTGCAGTCAGTGAGGCGATGGGCGCAACCGTCAACAAGGTTTGATTAAAGCCCGTCAAAAGCACAGAATATCTAAAGGTTAATGTCTATAGGTTAACCAGCCGCTGGTGTATCGACAGTACCCAAATGAGTAATCTGCAGCCCAATTTGCATTCCCAACTAACGTTCCCCAAAATGGGCTGCGGTACTTGGGCCTGGGGCAATCGACTGCTTTGGGGCTACGTCCCCAGCATGGACAACGAGCTCCAACAGGTTTTTAACCACTGTGTGCAAGCCGGTGTGACCTTTTTTGACACGGGGGATTCGTATGGCACCGGACGCCTCAAAGGCCAGAGTGAAAAGCTCCTGGGTCAGTTTGCCGCTGCCTACAGCGGCCCCAATGCAGATCAAATTTGCCTAGCCACCAAACTAGCCGCCTATCCCTGGCGATTGAGTCGAGGGGCAATGGTCAAAGCTGGTTTAGCCTCAGCTGACCGCATGGGGCGGGTCGATCTCGCGCAGATGCACTGGCCCACCGCCAACTATGCCCCCTGGCAAGAAGGCCCGCTGCTCGACGGGTTAGCCGCTCTCTATGAGCAGGGGCTAATTAAAGGGGTTGGCCTCTCCAATTACGGCCCCAAGCGATTGAGCTGGGTCCACAAGCGCCTGTCCGCCTGCGGAGTACCAATCGTCTCTTTACAGGTGCAATACTCCCTCCTCTCAACCTATCCAGTAACCGAGCTCGACCTAAAAGCCGTCTGTGATCAGCTGGGCATTCAGCTAATTGCCTACAGTCCTTTGGGCCTGGGTTTACTGACCGGCAAGTATTCCGTCAAAGGCCCATTTCCCAAAGGGTTGCGTGGCTTTCTATTTCGGCAGCTGTTGCCGGGCATTCCAATTTTGTTAGACTGCCTGCAAGAAATCGCCAAAGAGCAAGAAAAAACCATGGCTCAGGTGGCCCTCAACTGGTGCATTTGTAAAGGAGCCATGCCCATTCCGGGCGCTAAAACCGTCGAGCAGGCTCAGCAAAACATGGGTGCACTCGACTGGCGACTCAGCGAGGCAGAAATCCACGAGCTTGATCGGGCCGCAGCAAAAACCGATCGAAAGATGGTTCAGAATATTTTTCAGACGCGGTAAAGGCTAGGTGCGTACTCACCCACAAACCCGAATATTTAACTTTGACAGCCCCCTTAGCCTTTAACCAAAACCCCTGGCCGCTCTTGCACTGGCACAATATCCAACACATCCAACTGAGCGCAATATTCTAAATCGGCGGTGTTTTCTAGACGCAGCAGCCGCTGACCGTGGGTTGCCACTTGCATGAGCTCCAGCAGCTGATCCTGCCACTGTTGATAGAGGCTGACCGCCGCAACGGCGGAATCATTGCCGACCAGCTCCTTGAGGTCCAACCCGGTCTGGGTCACCAGTGATTGAATAATCGCCCCAGCACACACCGTATCTTCGAGGGAATAGGTCCCTTCCCAGCCTGAACCCACTAACCAGACGGTGTCGGGGGACTTTTCTAACAAGGCTTCCACCACGGCCTGCCGAGTGGTCAGGGCTGCGGTCATCACCAAAGGCGCATGCTGAATCCGCTGCAAACAGCGAGTCCCGTTCGTTGTACTCATAAATAAACGCCGACCCGAGGTTTGGGTCGGCGTATGATCCAGGGGCGAATTACCCAGATCGCAACCTTCAACGCGCTGACCACCCCGTTCCCCCGCTCGAAGGCGTTTCTCGGGGGGCAGTCGATCGCTGGCTTGCAATAGCGCATCGATATCACTAAAAACTTCTATAGCTTCGGCCCCGGCTTCAAAGGCAGCCGCCATGGTCGTGGTTGCTCTTAAAACATCAATTGCGATCGCGCAATTGGGCACCCCATCAGTTGGCGTCTCTTCGGGCGTGTGATAAACAAATAATTTCACTGAGTATGAATATTTTCTGAACAACCTGCAACTCCCCATTCTATTAGGGAAAGCCACTTATTTTAGTTCGTTCAAGGAGAAAACAAATAAACTAGCCGTCAGCAGGTTCAGCCCGACCATGTAAAAGCGGCATAATATAAGCCCCTAGCCCCAGCCCAGACACCAGCCCAAACGGAAATACCACCCAGTTGTGGTACCCCCACCAGCCCCAGTTTTGGGCATACAGCTCGGCTGGATAGACCAGACATAGCAAAATCGTCAACACAAAACCCGGTAGCCCATATTGGTGCAGCCAATAGCTGCTAAGTCCCTGGTCTTGTCGATGCAGCCAGCGCATCACCACCAGCCCGGCCACCGTGCCATAGCAGCGCATACACACCGCCATAATATGGGGCGGCATCAGCGCGATGCCCATCTCTGGCTGTGGGCACACATGCACCCCCATCCAATAAATAATGTCTGAGATCAGCGGCAGCAGCGATAACCCTGACGCCGCCAAAAAAGGTGCCGCTACTGGCCCCAAGGCTAACCCCGCCAGGACAATATCAGCAATCAGGCTAAGCCACGGCAGCTTTTGAGAACTCGAAGTCGCCGTCTGCATAAAAATTTTGAGGATACTACTAAGAGTAAAACTATAAGAGCAGAGTTATCCAGCCCCAATCGCATCCTACCGTAAAGCCAGGGCGATGATGTCTGTAAACCTGCAACCTAACTTCTGAGGGTTTTGCGAAAGGCTTTAACGGCTTGGGTCTGGCTTGGGTCATCAATAAACTGAGCCAATAAGGATAAATCCAACATTGACAGCAGGCGACTGGCTGACAGCGCTTCATAACCGTATTCAGGGTCAATCAGGCTATACAGCCTAAATTGCTGGTTTTCCCAAAACCACACTTCCTGCACCCCCAGCCCCTTATAGACAGCCAGCTTATCAATACCCCCCCTGGTCAGAACAATTTCAATAGCAATGTCTGGAGCATCCCCCAGCTCCCCCAGGCTATAGCATTCGTCTGGCTCCAGACCACGGGCAGCAGCTTCCCGGCAAAAGGCAGCCGAACCGTAGCCGTTGAGATCAATATCGGCTTCTTCAGCAAAGGCTTCTAACAACCGAGCAATGATTTTTTTGAGGCGCTCATGTTCGGGGGAGGTGGTCATAAGCTCCAGGGTGCCCTCAAGGTAGGTCATCCGCAAGGCTGGAAATTGGTCGATGAACAAAGCAACCAGCGCATCATACTGCTGCCAGGTCACCCCTTCCAGGGTCAGGGACTGCTGAGGAGCAGGCAGATTTTCCTTGAGGTTGATCAAAGATGCAGTCATTACTTGTCAAAGAGGCATGCTATCGCAAAGTGGAGTGCTTCTATCCTAACGGAGAGGGTGGGATTCGAACCCACGGTACCTTTCGGTACACTCGATTTCAAGTCAGTAATAGTCACCCCTGAAACCCTCTCCATAAAGGGGTTATAGGCTTTTTTAATTTTTTCTGCACTAACACTGCGCTAAAACCGCCATTTTTCTTTAAATTACTCTGGAGAACTCAGCAAATTTGCGTCGTTATGTCCAACGAGGAATCAAGGGTTTCAGCCAGGTTTATCTGTCCCCTAACCCCATCATTGCTGCGAAGATTGAGAAGCACAACCTGTCTGAGTTTCAGGTATATAAGGATGAGGCGTAAGCACCTCTATTAACTCATGGCATTCGCCATGATCTGCTGGCCGATGGCAGACTGGTAGACGTGTTCAGGAATTTGCGGCTTAATCTGCTTCAAATTCAATCGTTTCATATAAATCTGCCAGGGCAACCTCAACGGGTACAGACGCCAACGTAAACGTAGCCTCTAAGGCGTCATATTCTGTAAACAGCCATTGTTTAGTGGCCTGTTTCACATAGTGCTCCACATGGGGCCGATACTGATCAATCAGCACATATTCCTGGAAAGTCTCAATAGTTCGATAGTGGGCAAACTTTTCACCCCGATCATATCCCTGGGTAGATTCCGATAGCGTTTCCCCAATCAAGATCGGATTCATCACCGTATCCTTTCGCCCTGGCTTAAGCGCTGGAGGCCGCTGTGTCACCATCACATCCGGATAAGTGTATAGATTTACCTCAGGAATCCAAAGCCTTTGATCGGTTACAAAAATGCTATATGGCTGCTTCCGCAGTGCCACCGTGAGCAGAAAAACAAACATCCGAATAATTTCATTATGCTCAGGCGTGCCCCCTGTCATCTGAATGATTTCTCCAGCGCGAAATTCGCTGCGTACATCTGACTCCACCTCTAGCGTCAGGTATTCTTCAGCTGTGTAGGTTTTAGATTGGGGTGTTGCAATCACCATTGACTAACCCTCTGGATTGATCGGCCCAATTTAAATGTAGATCAATCCAGTAATCAAGCCAGCGGATTTGCCCAAAAGCCTGAAATTTATCGATATGACTGCTTGATCAACATTTCCTGATGGTTTTTAGACCAAACTGTACAGAATGGCACTGGTTCCGTCTATTAGAAAAAGATGGAATGGGGCAAGTCTGCCTATGCCCTACTCTTTGAGTTCATTATCTATATATTCGCTAACGAACTCAGCGGCTGCATCCTGATTGAGGGTCTTTAG
>JBCBQD010000146.1:0-14212 GCA_039820425.1 Cyanobacteria bacterium J06635_1 | reverse complement strand
TTGAAGACTTGCAGCTTGATCCTGCACCCCCTATCCTGGGGCTGGTTCCCAGTCTATACGACAAAAAAAGAGGCATCCACAGACAATATTTGCAGCAGCTACCAGAGGTAGCCGAACAACTGCAAATCAATCTATACCCAGAGATCCGCGACTCTGCGGAGTTCAAAAATGCGAGTGCTCTGGGGTTACCCTTACAAAAACATCGTCCGGCCCACCCAGCCAGCAAAGATTTTCAGATTCTGGCAGATGATGTCGCTAATCTTGCACTTTCGGGGAGACACTAAGCATGGCAAAACTACCCAGCATCGCAAAACGCTTTGATAGCGCCGTTAAAGCCACCGATCATGCTCGTCAGATTGCAGAACTCCAAGCGGAGATCGAACAACTGCGCAGTGCCCAATCCCCTGAGCTGGAAGGGCAACTGAGCGTTTTAAGAGAGCAGCTCAAGGCTCGATCTGGAGAGCAAGATATTCTCGTTAGTCTGATTGACCCTAATCCTTACCAGCCCCGACAAACCATTGGCATCGAGAGCGTCAAAACCCTGGCTAAAAGCATGGATAAAGATGGGCAAATTACCCCCATCATTGTGATTCCCAAAGGAGACCGCTATCTGCTCTGGGATGGTCAACGCCGCTGGGAATCCTCACGATATCTGGAATGGGAGAGTATTCGGGCAGTTACCGCACCGATGCCACCAGACCTCCATCGCAAAGCATTGCTGACGTTTGTCCACCACGAGGACCTCAACCCCCTGGATAAAGCCGAAGCCATCGTCAAAGAAGTGGCCGCGGCGACCGAGCTAGACGAAGAGACGATTCCGGTTATCCTGTCAACGGTGTTGCGCCGATTGGAGCGGCAAAAGCAAGTACAGCAACTCAACGGACTGATCAGTGCTGACCCATCCGATCAACGGGCTGCCATCACCCAGCTGGGGATCAACGCCCATGAAGAGCGAGTATTAATGACCCTGCTGGAACTGGCCTTATATCCCCCCTCTGTCAGGTCTAACCTGATGCCAATGCTGTCTCTGCCTCGGGATCTTAAAGCCGCCATTCGCGAGCAAGGCTTAAAAGGAGCCCATGCCCTGGCGCTAGCCAGCCTATCTGCCAAGAACCTCAAGGTGGCCGATCGCAAGGCCACCAAAGAGCGCCTGGAGGCCACCGCCAGGGTGATTAGCGAAAAACTAACCGTTGCCCAAACCCGTGAACTGGTTAGTCAAATCAAAGCAAAATTTATTACCCGTGAGGCCCCGACGTCTAAAACCATCAACACCACCGCGAAACGACTCAAAGCACTCACCCCCGATACCCTTGAAGCGGCAAATCGGGAGCAGCTTGAGGCTTTACACCGAGTTTTACAGGCTAAGCTCGCAGAGGTAGAAGCCCTGCTGGGATAGGGCATTGGGTAGGGCATCAGTCTATTACACTAAAACTTACACTACATATCTATGCCCCCGCCGTTTGAAATATTTCAGAGGGTGGATACTTTGTTGGTCAAGGCTCTGGGCGATCGGCGGGTAGTGACAGCTCAGGCGCGGCTCTATTTTGACGTTCGATCAGGGCATCCAACATTTTGAGCTGCATCTCCAGTTCAGCGATCAGATCACGCCTCTGAATCCGTAACCGCCAATCTTGAAGCGCCAATGCATTCAGATGCTGGTTTTTGACTTTGGGGTTATTGCTGGTGAGCTTGTGGTAGAGGTGGCCCTTCTTTTCATAGGGGCTGATCCAGACATTGCTCGGGGCCACGGAGCCTCCGACCGCAATGATTGATATTGCATCGGCAATACGCTGCCGCTCTGCCTCTAGATACTCGCTCGCCATGGGGGTCAAATCCTAATCTGAGTAGGCTTTTCTGGGTTTTAGCTGTGTCCAAATCCGCAGTTCTGTCGGCAGTCTATTTTATCGACAGAACTGCGATCGCGAATATGTCGGATGACAAAATTCGACAGAACTCCTCTATCGGGTCAGTTTAGCTCTGGCTTGTCTTCAGCGGGTATCTGATATTTAGCTTCTTTAGCCTCTAGTAAGGTCTGCCAAAAAAAGTCATTTTCAAATGCCAGCAAAATATCAACAATGGGATCAGTACTGTCCTTAGATATCAAATAAACGGCATAAAATACAATGGGTGCAATAAATACAGGCTTAAACGTGCGCCATCGAAAAACAGATTCTAAGATTTGACTATCCCAGATAATCTTGAAGAAGATCCCGCATAGCGTAATAAAAAACAGCCGGATGACCATGACTGGGCTGTCCTGGACTTGAGCTGTCGTTACCTCTGGCAAAGAGGGCCCATTGATTACCCATCTACTTTCTTATTTATTCGCATGGGCCTTAATCATGTCTGGATTAATCTGAAACTGAACAGAAGCCGTTTTCCGCTTACCGGGCAATTCCTGGGCACCGATTAAGTAGCCACCTTCTTGGAGTTCTTGCACAGTTCGCCAGAAAATTTGATTATTCCGAGCGGAATTGCTGCCCAGCAGGTCCAGGTTTTTGAACAGGTAGCGTTTGGAAATAGTCAAGTACTGACCATCCTCGGGGGTATCCCACCTTAATCGACTGGCCAGATAAATCAGCAGCTTTGTTTTATAGTCATGCTTAGCACTGCTGCCCAACCGCTGGGTCATCTCAATGCTGTTAGCAAACAAGACGTAGTCCCCTGTGCGGGTCGGCCCCTCAAAAAACTCCAGACTGACCGTATAGGCATCGGCCAATTCATAGGTGTAGTCAGCGGCCTTATCGAGGTCAAAGTCGCGGGGGACATTATCGACTTCAAATTCTTTGATCCGCAAAACACTTTTAATGGTGACCTTAGCGCCAAGGCTATCACCCTTACGCAGGGATTGGGCAAACACCAGCTCAGTCCTGTGCAGAGCCATCAAGTCACGGTGCAGCTGAGATCTCAGCTTTGATGGATACCCACCGTCCTTGGTGCGCGAATAGCCCATCGCCTCAAGTAAATCATTAGAGCGAAAATTAACCGTGGCGCGATGACTGTGCTGGGCTGCGGCTCGGTACAGGTAGAGCACAATGGAAACTTGCCGAGGATTCAGAAAGGTCAGCAAGGCCGCAATCAATCGCTGAATTCGGCGGTCCTGGATTTTTTCTAGCCCTTTAATCCCCTCACCCAGATAGGTGGCGAGATCCAAACGATCATATTGATCTTTGAGTTCTTCCCATTCATCAACGGACAAATCCTCTAAGGGAATCCGACGAGTTAACGCGACCTCGCTGACTTCATCGGGATCTGGGTCAACCCGCATTTCCAAATAGTAGTTCTCGCCATCGGAGCGAAGCACGGGCAAGTTGACATCGGGGTTACGCACCGATGCCCCGGCGCGCGGCAAGACACGCAGTAATTGGCCGTCAACTGGGAAAGATGCCGTTTCAGATGAACTCACTCAATCAGACTCCGGGCAGGTTTGGCCTATATCATAGAGGCGTTTATCCAAACCGGAAACCCTGTAACTTTGGCGTATATTTTTAAGCCAGTTGCTTGCAACTTTGGCGTATAGATTAGCCTGTAACTTTGCCGTATGCCTGGGGATAGGGCCTGTAACTTTCGCGTATAAATCAGCCTATAACTTTGCCGTATGCCTGGGGATAGGGCCTGTAACTTTCGCGTATAAATCAGCCTGTAACTTTGCCGTATGTTTTTTAAAGAGGGTTGTTTTATCGGTGAGTATTAGAGAGATCCCAGCAATCAGCCTGTAACTTTGGCGTATAGATTAGCCTGTAACTTTGCCGTATGCCTGGGGATAGGGCCTGTAACTTTGGCGTATAAATCAGCCTGTAACTTTGCCGTATGCCTGGGGATAGGGCCTGTAACTTTGGCGTATAAATCAGCCTGTGACTTTGCCGTATTTGTTATCTGTACCTTTCGCGTATCTCTAATTTTGGCCTCTTGAGCCTGGGTCACAACGGTGTTAACCTCTGCCCATTGAAACACGTGCACTAGTTGTGTAGGTGTCAAAAAGCTAGGTTCACTGAATCTAGTTCCCCTTAAAAGAACAAAAGCTCTTCACCGACCTTCCACAGTTTGCAAAGAGCTTTTGTATTTCCACAAGACCCACAGCTGTGGGCGGATTTGTGTATGTCTGTCTATAGTAGCAACTCTGGTCTGGGTTGGCCAGAGTTGTCAGTTTTTGGTGCGATTATTTATCGAGGAGGTGCGCTATTTTAGCGGCCACTGCCTCCTTTACGTATGTCAAAGAGAGTCGCGATTCGTTCCTCTCTTTGTTTCCTCACCGTTACGATTACATTTATGCAAATTATCCTGGGCCAGGGCAGCGCCCCCAATGGCAAACCGAGAGTCGTCATCCCTTATCAGATCGTTTAATTCGCCACGGTCACGCTCTATATGGGGTTAGATTTGGCACAGAAACTCAGTACTGCCTACTGGATATCGATAAGGGAAGTACTTACCATCCTCAATATCACCCCCATGCCTTCGCTCGCGTTATCGAAATCTTTGAAGACATTGGCCTGGTGAGCCATCTCATTTGTATCTCCAGCAATAGCGGGGGGGTTCACGTCTATTTCCCTTTTGAGACACCCCATGCATCGTGGCAGCTTGGCCATGGAATCACTCGATTACTTGAAAGCAAGGGGATTGCGGTAAAGGCGGGGCAGCTAGAAGTTTTTCCTAATGCCAGAGCGTATGCAGCCCAGGGCAAGCTGAGCTTATTTAATGCCCATCGGTTACCGCTGCAGCAAGATTCTTATTTACTCAATGCGAACCTAGAGCCGGTCTGGAGCAGTGAACATGCGTTTGTGAACCATTGGCAACATTGTCGCGATCGCAACATCCTAGACACCCGAGCCCTCGAGCGCATCGTTAAACAACATCAGCACCGATATACCTATATCTCTACCAAAGCCGATAAATTTCTAGGGGATCTCAACGCAGAGATTGAGGCTGGTTGGACAGGCTATGGACAAACCAATCGTTTGCTGGGTCGTATTGCCATGCGGACCTATATCTTTCAACATGTGACTGATCAAAGCGACCCCCTGGTAGGAGAGGCTTTAGCTGAGGCAATTGTCAAAACAGCAATCTCACTGCCGGGTTACCGAGAGTGGTGTCGCCATCAGCATGAAATCAATGATCGCGCGGCTGAATGGGCCAGGTGTGTTGAGACCAGTCATTATTTTCCCTATGGCCAACAGCGGGGTCGTTATAAAGCGAAGATCTCGGGTTCTGTAGAGGTTGTAGATAGGCCCAATTGGAATCAACAAAGGGCCCATGCTACCCAAGAAAAGATTAAGCAGGCAGTGGCTGACTTAATCAAAAAAGATCACTTTCCTGCAAAGGCCACCGCTCGGTTTAAGGCCTTGCTGGAACATGGGATTGGTGGAGCCTCTCTATATCGCTATCGCTATCTCTGGCATCCTGAAAATTTGCTGGAAAGTGACGATGAAAGGAAAACTGAACCCGTTTCTCAACCCCCCGAGCTTCAAAATACGGATGGCAGGTTAGATTGCGCTGGGGGCGCAACTAACGCTACCAATCCTACAAGCTTATTATCTCCAGTAGATAGTAATGTCTTGGCTGGCGGGCTTTCTCGTGATTTAGAGCCGCCCCAAATTGGGCAAGCGGGTAGTAATTCTATTGAGTCGGTGCGCGATGGCATCCGGGCTCAGCTCAATCAAGTCAGATTGCAGCATCAGCAGACCTGTGATCTCCAATATCAAGCCCATCAAATCCACCTTCAGCAGACTCAGCAACGTGGGGTTTTGAATCGAATGGATGAGTTTGTACGGTCTCAGGACCCCATTTTGATGGCAGAAGCCGGGCGCTGGTTGCTGAGTCAGTCCGCTGAGGTGCAGCAATGGCTAGAGGGGGGGACTGATCGGCCTGAAACGGCGGAGTTCATGGAGGAAGTTGCGATCGCGCAGCCGCTCCTGTGGCGCATTGCAAAGCAGTTTGCCCGTTTGCAATGGCCCGCCTGGCGGATTCGTGAATTGCTGGTCCAGCAGTGTCATACGGAATCTTTGGTGGGGCTGACGCGATCGCAAAAGCAGCAATGGCTTACCTATTTAACCCAGCAGTGTCAGGATTCAGGGATGCCGCGATACCATATGCCATAATTCAATGTTTGCAAATAATCGAGCGCACAATTTATGCCCAGCCAGCCCCCCATCATCCCGGCTGACGCCTATGATGTATTTCTCTCAGACTTAAAGGCGCGTATACGTGGTGCCCAGGTTAAGGCCGCGCTGGCTGTCAATCAAGAGCTAATTTTGCTCTATTGGCAGATTGGCCAGGATATTCTGCAACGCCAGGAGAAAGAAGGCTGGGGGAGTAAGGTGATCGGGCGGTTATCCAAGGACTTAAAGCGCGCCTTCCCGGATATGCAGGGCTTCTCTACCCGCAACCTTAAGTATATGCGGGCTTTTGCTGAAGCCTATCCCGACCAGCAATTTGTGCACCAGCTTGGGGCACAAATCCCCTGGAAGCATAACTGCGTGATTTTCGAAAAAGTCAAAGGCGCTGATGAACGCCGCTGGTATATCCAGCAAACCATTCAAAATGGCTGGAGCCGGAACGTTTTAACACTACAGATCGACAGCGGTCTCTACCAACGTCAGGGAGAGGCCATTACTAACTTTGAACGCACGCTGCCCCAACCCCAGTCTGACCTGGCTCAACAACTGATCAAAGACCCCTATAATTTTGACTTTTTAACCCTCACCAAAGGGGCATTAGAGCGCGAATTGGAAACGGCGCTCGTGGGCCATATTCGTGATTTTCTGCTAGAGCTGGGGGTCGGCTTTGCCTTTATGGGTAGTCAGTATCCCATCACAGTAGATGATAAGGAATACCGGATTGACTTGTTGTTCTATCACACGCAACTGCGCTGCTATGTGGTTATCGACCTCAAAATGGGTGAGTTTGAACCAGAGTTTGCAGGGAAGATGAACTTCTATGTTTCAGCAGTTGATGACATGCTGCGTCGAGGGGACGATCAGCCCACCATTGGGATGGTGCTTTGCAAAAATAAACGCAAGACCACTGCAGAATATGCCCTACGCAATCTCAACACGCCGATTGCGGTTTCTACCCATCGCTTGCCGGAAGATTTAAAAGCACAGTTGCCCACTATTGAGCAGCTAGAAATGGAAATCGAAGCTGCGGTTTCTGAGATTGAGCAACAGAGCCACGGATCCTACGAATGAAAAGCGAAGCGTTATTCGCTAGTGAGTGGCGGCTGTAACTTACGCGGGTCATCCTGATTTTGGATATAGGTCAACAGAGTTTTAATGGATGCTCTCCCCCCGGTGCTCACCAATCCATAAGCCCGATTCCAGAAATGAGGCTTCCAATAATAAGGCCGAAGTTGCTCAGCAAACTCTTTTCTCATTTTCCGAGCCGATACAGACTTCAAGTTTTTCACGAAGTCAGAGAGTCGCACAGTGGGATCCACCTCAAACAACAAATGAACATGGTCAGGTTCCCCGCCAAATTCAATCAGCTGTCCCCCCCATTTCGAGACCAGCTCATCAAAGATGATCTCTAGGCGTTCAAGCATCTGAGCATCTAAACACTTGTGTCGATACTTCATCGATAGCACCAGATGATAAAAAAGCCGAAAAGCACTATGGTTTTTAGTTCTGAGCTTGGTATAATCAATATCAGTCATCAACTACTTCATTGTGGCTAAAGAGATTGTACGCACAGATAAATGGCATTTGCAACCGTCAGCTGACGTGAGACTTCACCTCGAAGCGACGGTTGACGAGTATCGGGCCTTTTGCAAAGCCTTATCCTATGTGATCATGGGTCACTGGTCGGAGCTTTCAAAGGCCAAGAGCTTCTGTGCGGCAGTCGAACGACTGATCCATCGGACGGCAAAGCATCCCTATCCCAAGTATTCATACTTTGGTAAGCGATTCTACAAATTTCCGTCCTACTTACGACGAGCCGCCATCGAGTTTGTCAAAGGTCAAGTTTCATCCTATTTAACTCGATATCGAGAGTGGCAATCGGGTATCAGAAAACGTCGGGACGCCAAACCCCCCAGGTTTAATCCTGAAGCAGGGTGCTACCCTGCCCTATACAAAGGGCAGCTGGTGAAGTTTGACCTTGAGCTGAGGGTTGCCCAGCTCAAGGTCTGGAATGGGGCTGACTGGGTGTGGGTGTCAACCGAAATCAACTCAAAGCGGCATCGTCACAAGGTAGGCAAGCTATTGTCCCCCTATCTGGTGGTCAATGACAGGTGCTGCCATTTGGCGGTGCCGTTCAAGCTCAAGCCTCCCAAATGGAGTAGTGATGTGGTGTGTGCTATCGATGTGGGGATTAATACCCTGGCGACCGCCGCAATTGTGGGTCGTGACGGCACTGTATTGGCCAGGCGATTCATTCATCCTGCCTTTGACATAGACCGTCGAGACCAGCAAGCCAAAATCATCAGGCGAAAGGCTAGAAAGACTAAAAAGCTGCATCGTGGCTTTGCCAAGGTTCACTATCGTCGCGCCAAGCACATCAACAAAAACATCTCTCAGCAGGTATCCCGGCAAATCGTCAATTTTGCTTTGGAGTACGGGGCTAGCACGATTGTTTTTGAAAATCTGATGGGCTGGCGGCCTAAAGGGGGCAAACGGCGAAGTGGTCTAAAGCAGCGGTTTCATGGTTGGCTGCATCGTCAACTGGTGATGCTAACTGAGCAGAAGTTCCAGGAAGAGGGCGGCAACGTCGAGTATATTTATGCGCGTGGGACATCCTCATGGGCCTTTGACGGTAGCGGCAAAGTGAAGCGTTCATCTAAGCAGTATGAGCTAGCTGTATTTGCTAATGGCAAGCAGTATAACTGCGATCTATCAGCTAGTTACAACATTGCTGCGCGTTACTGGGCCTACAAACTTAAACTGACCCGCCGAAAGGACGGACAGGTAGCGAAGGGCAGAAGTTCCCGCGCTACACCGAGAATGCCGGTTACCCTCTCTCATTTATGGGATTGGGATGCTGCTTATGGACGCAAAGCGTCATGAGCAGTTGCATTCACTGGATCCGGTCGGCCCTCGCGCCACACTTTCAACTCTATTGCGAGGGTCACCTCTCCGTAACGTAAACAGAGATCCATCCGGTCAGAGCCAATCGCATATTCTCGTTCAAGGGTGCCGCCCCCATTCACCACCCGATGTAAAAATGCCATCATCACCAAGTGAGGCGCAATTTCATGATAAGGCGCACTTTTGAGTAAGGGTTGCCCATGCTGTCGCCAAAACTGTAGAAATGCCTCTAGGAGCCGAGTAGGATCCAGCTTGCCCTCAGGCGTCAGCCAACTAGGGTGGATGATGGGTAAACTATCCTGTGCACCACTGGCTAATACCCTGGGTAAAACTTCTCGGTAAATTGGATTTGCTAAAGTGATTCCCCCAGTTGATCTGCGCATTATTAATCCCAAATCAATCAGAAACTGCCGATCATCATTAGGAATATCCCCTAACTCTTGCCCTGCCAGCATCGGCTCAATGACGGCTCGGACTCGATCCTCTCTCAGAAGGCTGGACAGACTATCTAAATGGGTATCCTGCCGCTGGATCAGAATTTCTTTGGCCTGATGGACATGCTCAACCTCAATGGCTTGTTGTGGATCGGGGACTAAGATTTCCACCATTTGTCGAGCCAGTGCGTTGACCAGCCAGGGCTGACCCTGGGTTAACTCAAATGCCTGTTGGATCGCTTCTGGGCCAAAGATCTGGCCTGTTGCAGCCGTGTGCTGGCCATATAACTCAGCCACCTCTGCTTGCGTAAAGTTGCCCAGGGTCAGGGATTCTATTTTGATATTGAAGGGGCTGGCTGTATTCAGGCGATTGCTACCACCCGAGGCGACTTTATAGTCCCGTACATCCCGGACTCCGATCAAAGCCAGGGCATGGGGAAAGCGGCCAGGGCGCTTGGGGTATCCATTTCTCAGCTGACGCAGGACCGAAATCAGTGTTTGATCTTTGAGGGCGTCAATTTCATCAATGAAGACGACCAATGGACGGGGAGACTGTTGCGCCCAGGCACTCAGGGCTGCGCCGATTTGCCGCCCCGGTGGGGATGCTGGCCAGGGCGGTGGCTGAAGCTCTGGCGGCAGCCAAAATGGGGCATCATCTTGCCAGGCATCGAGGATTGCCTTTTCGGCCGCCCCTGGATCGTGGGGAAAAGCCGCGCCGACCTCTGCGGACACCATGACAGCGGTGTATTTGCCACTGGCGGTAAGCCGCTGCGCCAGGGCCAGCATGGTCGTGGTTTTACCCGTTTGTCGAGGCGCGTGGATAACAAAGTAGCCCTGTTGCTCAATCAGTCGGTCGAGCTGGGGGAGCCGCGCCAGGGGAGAGAGCATATAGTGAATGTCGGCTTTGCAAGGGCCAGCGGTGTTAAACCATTTGGGCATCAGGAAACGGATGGTGGGCAATCTTCCCTATCTTATACATCATCGCCTGTTTTCAGAATCCCTTCTGCTCGTTCGGTGTTTTGGCTATAGACATACCTGAATAAACCTGAACTTTTATCTGAATAAACCTGAACTTTTCGGGATTTTTTCTGCCGTAGACTCCCGCCATAGTAGGGACATGCTCAAAATTGATGGCTCAAGTCATCAGACTTAGAACAAAACATCATTGGAGGCTCTACCCATGTCTAGTAACCCGTTTAATTGGATTTCTCGAAAATTTGTGCCTTTATTTAGTTTGGGGCTTTTAATCGCAGTGTCTACGCCAGCCCTGGCGGGCAGCGACGCGCCCCACTGGTCCTACGGTGGGGCAACCAATCCTACCCAGTGGGGGCGCTTAGGCCATGACTTTGCCATGTGTGAAGCGGGCAGAGATCAATCTCCCATTGATATTGACGACGCTGTTGTGGGTGCCCCAGCAGAGATTGTCTTTAATTACAACCCAGTGCCCTTACAGATGGTGAATAACGGTCACACGATTCAGGTCAACTATGCTGAGGGCAGCACCGTCAGCATCAACGGCGATGAGTATGAGCTGCTGCAGTTTCATTTTCATACGCCAAGTGAACATACCACCTCAGGCCAGGCCGCTGCGATGGAGTTGCACCTTGTGCATCGCAATGCAGCGGGCGAGCTAGCCGTTGTCGGTGTGATGATGCAAGCAGGGGCAGCTCACCCTGTGATTGACACACTTTGGGCGCATATCCCTGACACGGCAGAAACCAAGGCAGTTGAAGACGTGACCATCAATGCGGCTGATTTGTTGCCTGGGGGGGTTAGCTATTACAGCTATGCGGGTTCACTGACAACCCCGCCCTGCAGCGAAGCTGTGCGGTGGAATATCTTGGCAGAGCCCATCCAGGTATCTGAAGAACAAATAGCAGCCTTTGAGCGTCTCTATCCGGTCAATGCTCGCCCAGTCCAGCCAACCAACGGACGTGTGATTGAACTCCACCAGGAATAACTCGACGGTATTCTCTCCTTGGCGTTCTCTCCTTGGCAAATTCAGGCTTGAGATCATAGGGGCTTTTGATCTCGATCTAAACCCGGCAATTTGTCGGGTTTTTCTTGTTCTAAAGCAGTGAAGTGGATCCCTTTGCAGCCACATCAGCTATTTATTTTTGACAATGGTGAGTATGGCTACCTTTGTAAAAAAAACTTAGTTTAAAGCGCGTGCTTAGACCTTGGCAGCATAACTTGCGCGGGCGTTGTTTTTTTGACAAGCTAAGTTGGGATGTTATCTGATATTCAATCGCAGATAAACGCGTCGACCTATGCTCAATTTGCCGGGCTATCACATCCAGGGTGTACTGCATGAAAGTACAAAGTCTTGTGTCTATCGGGCAACGGCGTTGGCTGATACGGGCACTTTGCCTGGCGGGAAGTTTGCCCCAAGCACTCACCCAAAATCCGTCATCCTCAAGCAGCTTAATCAGACCTACCCCTCTCCAGCCGCCCTGGCCCGGTTCCGTCAGGAATACACCATTATTCAACATCTGACGTCAGAAAACTCGGCCCACGACACATTTGCGACGCAATCTTCGGACGCTATTATTCGGGCCTATGGGCTAGAGTCTTGCGAAAAGACCCTGGTAATGGTTTTGGAGGATTTTGGCGGTGATTCTCTGCACAACCTTTTCCAAGACGATTTTCTGGAGCCAGGTGATTTTTTGAGGCTTGCCATTCAGATCACCCGTGCGCTGGCTCAGATCCATCGGGCCCAGGTGATTCATCAAGACATTAACCCGGCTAACATTGTTTTTAACCCGGCGACCAACCAGTTAAAAATTGTTGATTTTGGGCTGGCGACTCGATTTGCCCAAACCAGTATCCGACTCAAAAGCCCCGATGTTTTGGAAGGCACGCTCGCCTACATCTCGCCGGAACAAACCGGGCGAATGAACTGCCTGCTAGATTATCGCACTGACTTTTATTCCCTGGGGGTAACGTTCTATGAGCTGTTAACTCAGACGGTGCCCTTTCAGTCCGACGACTCCCTGGAGTTGGTGCATCAACATTTGGCTCAAAAGCCGCCTTCCTTAAGAGACCAACGCCCTGACCTGCCGCTGGGGGTATCGGATATTGTCCTTAAGCTGCTTAGCAAAAACGCAGAAGATCGCTATCAAAGCGCCCATGGGCTTCGGGCCGATCTGGAGCGCTGTCTGCAAGAGATAGAGGCTGGGCGTCCTGTTCAGAGGTTTTCTCTGGGGGCTCAGGACTACTCAACCCAGCTTCGGATTCCTCAAAAACTATACGGTCGGGCGACGGCCATTAAAACCTTACTGAGCGCCTTCGACCGGGTTGCCAAAGGGGGAACCCCCGAACTGATGCTGGTGACTGGCTACTCTGGCATCGGGAAATCGATGCTGGTGCGGGAAATTTATAAGCCCATCACTGGGAGAAAGGGATACTTTATCTCAGGAAAGTTTAATCAGCTCCAGCGCAATAGCCCCTATGCGGCGGTGGTGGATGCGTTGAGTGACTTGGTGCGATTATTGCTGAGTGAAAGCGAGGCGCAACTGCAAGCGTGGCAAACCAAGCTGACTCAGGCGCTGGGGAAGAGTGGGCAGGTGATCATTGATGTGATTCCTGATCTGGCGCTGATCATGGGCCCCCAGCCCCCGGTGCCCAAACTGGGACCGATGGAAGCACGCAACCGCTTTAACCTGCTGTTTCAGCGGTTTGTTCGGGTCTTTGGCGATCCAGAGCACCCCCTGGTGATTTTTTTAGATGACTTGCAGTGGGCAGATGCGGCCAGTTTAGAGTTAATCCAGCTGATCTTGAGCGATCAAGAGGTGCAGGCTAACTCGGGGATATCTGCGCGATCGCAACTCCTGATTGGCGCGTATCGAGACAACGAGGTGAGTCTGACCCATCCCTTAACGATGACCCTAAAATCGCTGCGGGAGGATGGCATTAGGCAAACCCACATTGCCCTCACTCCGCTGAGCGTCACCCATATCCAGGCGCTGCTGGCAGATACTTTCAGATGCGAGGCCCAGGCAGTAGGCGCCTTAGCTGAGTTGGTCAGTGCCAAAACCGGCGGTAACCCCTTCTTTGTGAATGAATTTCTAAAAACGCTGGCGGCTGAGGATCTGATTTGCTTTGATTTTGACCAGGGCCAGTGGCGATGGGATATTCAACAGATTCAAGCCTGTGATATTACTGACAACGTGGTGACGTTGATGATGGGTAAGCTCGAAAAGCTACCCCGGCTCACCCAGGACGTGCTTTGTCTAGCGGCCTGTATGGGGGCGAGGTTTGACCTACGGACGCTGGCTGTGATTGAGCTGCGATCTGAGGCCGCGATCGCACAGGCCCTTGAGCCCGCTATCCACGCGGGTCTGGTGCTTACGACGGCTGAGCCCGACGAAAATCTACTGATCCCAACCTATCGATTTCTGCACGATCGGGTGCAGCAGGCCGCCTATGGGCTCATGAGTGACCCTCAACAGCAAGAACGGCACCTGCAAATTGGTCAACTGCTGCGTCAAGAAGCGCGTCAGCAAGAGACCTCGCAACCACCGTTGCAGCGACATGACCCCCTTTTTGACATTGTCGATCACCTCAATCTGGGGCGAGCGCTCTCCACAGAGGTAAGTTTTCCCCTTGAACTGGCCCACTTAAATTTAGAGGCGGCCCAAAAGTCTAAAAACTCTACCGCTTACGCAGCTGCCCATGATTATCTCGCGATTGGCTTGAGCTGCCTACCCGAGAGTGCCTGGCAAGATCACTACGCTCTGACCCTGGGGCTCCATCAAGAAC
>JBCBQD010000145.1:0-14225 GCA_039820425.1 Cyanobacteria bacterium J06635_1 | reverse complement strand
GCAGGTCAAAATGGCCTTTTTAACGCACTCCGGATAGCGTTCTAAAAAATAAAGCCCCACTGAACCGCCCAGGGAGTGGGCATTCAGGTAAATCTGATCTAGGGAAAGGGTATCGATCAGCCCTTTGAGATCTTCGGCAAAGCTCTCCATCGTGCCTAGGTCAGGGTTAGTTGCCATGGCTTCGGCAGACGCTGCCGCTGAACGGCCAAAGCCACGCATGTCGTACAGAAGGCAGTCAAACCGATGGCTGAGCGCTCGGGCCGGTGATTCCCAATAGCGACCTGAGCCTGCCCAGCTGTGCAAAAGCACCATGACCGGCTTATGACCTAACTGCCCTGACTCAGTCATCCATTCGTAATAATGCTTGACGCCGTTGATCTCGACGTAGGCCATACACCCAAAATTAGAGAGACGCTATACCTCTAATTAAGCAGATTCTGGCTTGGGCAAAGAGGAAGGATGCATTAAGAGTTCGGCGGTAGAGCGTTTTTCGACCATCTCACGGGTGATCTGGCAGCGCTTAACGTCTTTGCGCGACGGCAGCTCGTACATCACATCGAGCATGATTTCTTCGATGATGCTGCGCAGGGCACGGGCACCGGTCTTGCGACGAAAGGCTTCTTTTGCGATCGCACGAATCGCATCCGGCTTAAACTCCAGTGTCACATTGTCCATGTGCATGAGTTTCTGAAACTGCTTAACCAGCGCATTTTTGGGCTCAGTCAAGATCGCCACCAGCGCTTCTTCGTCTAAGGGTTCCAGCACTGAAATCGCTGGAATCCGACCAATAAATTCAGGAATCATCCCAAACTTGACGATATCGTCCGCCTCCAGATTTTGGAGAATATCAGCGGCGCGCTTATCTCGACTAAACTGCGAGTCACTGGTTGACTGGACAAACCCCATCGACTTTTTACCGATGCGCTGTTCGACAATTTTATCGAGCCCCACAAAGGCTCCCCCGCAGACAAACAAAATATTGCGCGTGTCGATTTGGATGCAGTCCTGATAAGGATGTTTGCGACCCCCCTGGGGAGGCACATTCGCGACGGTGCCTTCCAGCATTTTCAGGAGTGCCTGCTGCACGCCTTCACCGGAGACATCCCGCGTGATCGACGGATTTTCGCTCTTGCGGGCGATCTTGTCGATTTCATCGATATAGATAATCCCACGCTGGGCCTCTTCGACATCTAAGTCAGCCACCTGCAGCAGTCGCAGTAAGATGTTTTCCACATCTTCGCCCACGTAGCCAGCCTCAGTCAGGGTGGTCGCGTCAGCCACCGCAAAGGGCACATCTAAGACAGCTGCCAGGGTCTGGGCAAGCAACGTCTTGCCGCAGCCGGTTGGCCCAATCAACAAAATATTAGATTTTTGGAGTTCGATATTTTCGTCACTTTCATCCTCCCCAGACTGCACATAGCTAAGCCGCTTGTAGTGGTTGTAAACCGCCACTGAAAGCACCTTTTTGGCCTCGTTTTGGCCAATGACATGCTCGTCCAGATAGGCTTTGATTTCACGCGGCTTGGGGATCTGGTTAAGGGCAATCGGAGACGGATTTTTTCGCCGTCGTTCGGGTTGCTGGTCGCGGCGCGGGACTGGTGGCGAGACGGACGAGCTAGAGTCAAACAGCTCTTCATCTAGGATTTCGTTACACAGATCCACACATTCATCACAAATGTAGACCCCCGGACCAGCAATGAGCTTGCGCACCTGCTCCTGGGATTTTCCACAAAAGGAACATTTGAGATGGGAGTCGTACTTAGACATGTGAGCCCTAACCTAGCGCAGTTAACTTTGTATCAGCCGCTGCCATTTCCGGTCGAGAAATAACCTGGTCAATGAGACCATAGTCGGCAGCTTCTTGAGCAGACATAAAAAAGTCACGATCGGTATCTGTCTCAATTTTCTCTAAAGGTTGCCCAGTGTGCCCAGCAAGTAGCTCATTGAGGCGACGCTTAAGATATAAAATCTCGCGCGCCTGGATCTCAATATCAACCGCCTGTCCCTGAGCACCCCCCAAAGGTTGATGAATCATTATCCGAGAACTGGGGAGCGCCATCCGCTTACCCTTAGCCCCTCCGGACAGCAAAAAAGCCCCCATACTGGCGGCTAAACCGAAACATATCGTAACGACATCAGGTCGAACCTGCTGCATGGTGTCATAGATGGCCATGCCTGCGGTGACCGAACCTCCCGGAGAATTAATGTAAAGCTGCACGTCCTTCTCAGGATCTTCGGCATCTAGATAGAGGAGCTGGGCCACGATAGAGTCGGCGACCATATCGTCCACCGGAGTGCCCAAAAAGACAATGCGCTCTCGTAGCAAGCGCGAGTAGATGTCAAATGCCCGCTCACCCCGACCTGACTGCTCAACCACCGTCGGCACAACACTTCGGGTTACAAAAGGATGGGCCACAGAATGACGAGTTAGAGGGCTAACCGGCCGGTGGGAGGTATTTGACCAGATCCGCTTCGATGAGTCCATAAAATATAGGTGCAAGTTGCTCTTATTATGCCCCAGCTGATTGGGCAAGGGCTCTCTCAAGCTTAGCGAAAATCAGCGAAAAGCTGTCCAGATTAATATCCAGCCTTAATCTACCCCAGGTTAATGCCTAATGGCTGTTTTTTATAATGATTTCTCAAACCAACCTGCGTAAATTGGGCTACCCCAGGCGATTGCCTATGCCTCTGCTTCTGCTTCCGACTGACTCGATTCATTTCCGGCGGATGCCTTATCAGGCGAGGCATCTGCATCGGCCTCAGCGTCCGTTTCTGCATCATCTGGGGTCAGCGTACCCTCCGGAACCAGCTCGATTTCAGAATTTTCTTCAAGCCAGGCTAAAATCTGCTCCTTCAGCAAGTCTTCATTCACAACCTGCTGTAGTCGATCAGGGTCAATCTGGGAGGGATCTTCAACCTCTGCCATCATTTCTTTAATCCGGGCCTCGACCGCGGATTCCTCAACTTTGATCAACTCCTGCTTGGCGATTTCCCCCAGGGCCAGGGTCCGGCGTAACCGTTCGATGGCTTCTGGCCGTGCGTTGTCGCGCATATTGGAGACCAATTCTTTGGTCAGGAACTTGTTGACATCAATACCCTGATTTGCCAGCTGCATGACCGTCTGGGTCACAATAAAATCGACTTCTCGCTGCACCAGGGTTTTAGGGATTTCGGCTTCCAAATGGATGACCAGCTCATCTAACAGCGACTTTTCTTTATTTGCTTTGGTCGCATCATCTGCCTCTTTTTGATAGCGCTCCTCCAGAGAAGCCTTAAGCTCATCTAACGTTTCAAACTCGCTTACCTCCTGAGCAAATTCATCATCGAGGTCGGGGAGTTCCTTTTCTTTAAGCTCATTAAGGGTGATGGTAAACACAGCAGGCTTGCCAGCGAGGGATTCCTGGGGATAAGCGTCTGGGAAAGCCAGCTCAACATCCTTGGTTTCTCCAATTTTCATACCGACAATGCCTTCGACAAAGCCAGGGATAAACCGCCCTTCTCTGATCTCGACCTGGAAATCTTCGGCACTGCCGCCTTCAAATTCTTCGGGGTCTTTGCCGTCTTCGGTCAACTTACCGACAAAATTGACGACAGCCACATCTTCTTCTTGAGCCTCCCGATCTTCGATTGGAACCAGGGTAGCCATATTCTCTCGATAGCGCTCAAAGGTCTCATCAATGCGAGTGGCGTCATACTTAGACTCTTCTGCTTTGACAGAGAGCCCCTTGTACTTAGCCAAGGTGACCCGAGGGGGCACGTCTACCGAAGCAGAAATAGTCAACTGTTTGCCGGGCTCATACTGACTTACCAGCTCTTCGAACGATGAGCGCAGCTGGTAGTTACCCAGGGCTTCGATGGCCTCTTGCTCAATCGCTTTGTCAATCGCAGCCTGGACCAAATCCTCAAGGGCAGCGGCCTTGAGACGGGTTGACCCTAATCGCTGAATCAAAATTTGGCGGGGAACTTTGCCGCGGCGAAACCCAGGAATGTTAGCCGTCTGCATGTAGTTTCGCAGCACCTTTTCATAGGCCTGACTGGTCAAGTCGGCCGGCACTTCAATTTCTAGGCCGAGTTGGCTATCGGGCAATGTTTCCTGGGTAACTTTCATTGAGTTTTTCTATGCTTTCTGTAATGAAGGAGCGATGCTATGCGCCATTTGCGCACCGAATCTGTGGACTGATAATGTCCAAGCACTGAACTAATATGCGCTATCTACACGACCACTGCCAAACCCGATCAGGGCATTAGCCGCAATTAGTTATCTTACCTGATTATTTGTGATTAATCTGAACTTGAGAGATTCGGGATAACCGCCCAAGCTAGTAGCGTGCAGGATGGCCTTTGAGAAATCGCAAACTTTGGGTTATAACCATGGTTAACGAGAGTGGCATCTAACGTAGAAGACTACAGAACTGATATCCAACCGGTATTCGTCGGGTGGGTGTAGTGTAGTGTATGAGTTAAGTAAAGTGAATGGCTCGACTATTCACGGCTGGTTAAGGAAAAGATTCGCGCTACGGTAGAGTAAGCTCAGGCAATATTTAGCCGACCAGTTCTCAGGCATATTCTTAATCTTCCTGAGGCATGAGGGTCGTCTGAGAGCAGCTAAAAGTCATGACTGCACAGGTTATCTTTGCTAGGGCGTTGTCTTCCTGAGGCCTGGATTGCAGAGATTTTACATAAAGGGTTTTGGACAACTGAATAGTTTGATTTTTGTATAACTTCTTCATGCAAATCACCGATGGTAAGATTTGCTCCCTTAGCCTATGAGTCTGATTGGTTACGCTTGCTTTAATTTTTTAATATTTGTTTTTGCATTTCTTTTTTAGAAGGAGGGTACTCGTTTGCCTGAAACTTATCGTGTTGCCATTTTGGGTGCAACGGGCGCTGTGGGCACTGAGCTCATACAACTTTTAGAATCGCGGGATTTCCCGGTTGAGTCGCTCAAGTTATTGGCCTCGCCTCGTTCGGCAGGGTCTACGCTGCTCTTTAAAGGAAAGCCGATCCCGGTCGAAGCCATTGACGAGAAGGCCTTTGAAGATATTGATCTGGTTTTGGCCTCAGCCGGGGGGGGCGTGTCTCGAGAGTGGGCACCTGTTGCGGTCAAGTCTGGTGCTGTGGTTATCGATAACTCCAGCGCCTTTAGAATGGATCCTGAGGTGCCGTTAGTGGTGCCGGAGGTCAATCCGGATGATGCGTTGGCCCATCGTGGGATTATTGCTAACCCCAACTGCACCACGATCTTGATGAGCGTGGCGATTTGGCCGCTCCATCAGTTTCAGCCCATTCAGCGGCTAGTGGTATCAACCTATCAGTCGGCCAGCGGGGCGGGCGCACGGGCCATGGAAGAGATGAAGCAGCAGGCCCGTGCTGTTTTAGATGAGCAAACGCCCAAAACCGATATCTTTCCCTATCCGCTGGCGTTTAATTTGTTTGCCCATAACTCACCCCTTAGCGACCAGGGTTATTGCCAGGAAGAGCTAAAAATGGTGAATGAGACTCGCAAAATCTTTGGACAGTCTGATTTGCGGGTGACCGCCACCTGTATTCGAGTACCGGTGCTGCGGGCCCATTCAGAGGCGATCAATCTGGAGTTTTCGTCACCGTTTGCAGTGAGTCAGGCCCGTGAATTGTTGCAGCAAGCGCCTGGGATTCAATTGGTAGAAGATTGGCAGGCCAATTACTTCCCCATGCCGATGGAGGCCAGCGGTCAAGATGATGTCTTAGTGGGGCGGATTCGTCAGGATCTCTCCCATCCCAACGCCCTCGAGCTGTGGCTCAGTGGCGACCAGATTCGCAAAGGGGCTGCTTTAAATGCGGTTCAAATTGCTGAGTTGCTGGTGGCTAGAAAAGCTTTGCCCGTTGCTGCCGTTGCCTAAGGAGAAGTTTTACGTGGCTCGGTTTGGACGCGTGTTGACGGCGATGATTACGCCGTTTGATGAGGCGAGTGCGGTCAGCTATGACACCGCCGAAAAGTTAGCGGCTCACCTGGTTGACCAGGGGACCGATACTGTGGTGGTGTGCGGTACCACAGGCGAGTCTCCCACCTTATCTTGGGAGGAGGAATATAATTTATTTAAGGCGGTCAAATCAGCGGTTGCGGGTCGAGCCCAGGTGATCGCTGGGACTGGCTCTAACAGCACCCAAGAAGCCATCGAAGCTACCCAGAAAGCCCAGCTGCTGGGCTTAGACGGGTCTCTGCAGGTGGTGCCATACTATAATAAACCTCCCCAAACGGGGCTCTATGAGCATTTTCGTGCGATCGCACAGGCAACGCCCGATTTGCCCATGATGCTCTACAACGTCCCGGGGCGCACTAGCTGTAATTTGGCCCCAGCGACCGTTGCCAAGCTATCAAGGGTTCCTAATATTGTCGCGATTAAAGAAGCCAGTGGGAATCTTGATCAAACCAGCGAAATTCGGCGATTGACCGATTCAGACTTTGAAATTTACTCAGGGGATGATTCTTTGACCCTGCCAATGCTGGCGGTGGGGGCGGTGGGGGTGGTCAGTGTGGCCAGTCATGTAGCGGGTACCCACCTACAGCAAATGATTCAAGCGTTTGAGAGCGGTCAAGTCAAAGTGGCGACTGATCACCACCTCAGACTGTTGCCGCTGTTTAAGGCACTGTTTGTGACCACCAATCCCATTCCTGTTAAAGCTGCCCTGCGCTTATTGGGCTGGCCCGTTGGCAGCAGTCGTCCTCCCTTAGGGATGGCCAGTGATGAGGTGAGCAATCACCTTAGGGGTGTTCTAAAAGATCTCAGTCTACTCCCCCATTAGTTTTTGATCGCGAGATGCCTTGCCCCATAGGCTCTGTCCTCTTTGGATAACGGTATAGATGACGAGGCTCTTTACCTGGGGCTGCTTAACACCGGGGCGTCTTTAGTCCATTTCAACCTTGCACTGCCCTTTCATTAATGTTCAAAAGAAGGAAACTACATGAGTCAAAGTAAAAAGAAAGAAGCCTTAAAAGTGATCCCCCTCGGTGGGCTTCACGAAATTGGAAAAAATACCTGCGTTTTTGAAATCAACGACGAGATCATGCTGCTCGATGCAGGGCTAGCCTTCCCCGGTGACGGCATGCACGGGGTCAACCTGGTGTTGCCCGACGTCACCTACCTGCGCGAAAATCGCCACAAAATTAAGGGCATGATCGTTACCCACGGTCACGAAGACCACATTGGGGGCATTGCTTTTCACCTCAAGCAGTTTGATATTCCAGTCATCTATGGCCCCAGACTGGCGATGGCGCTGCTCACCGATAAGCTCGCCGAAGCTGGTGTCTCTGACCGCACCGAAATCAGAACTGTCCAGCCCCGTGAAATGGTCCGGGTGGGCAAGTCTTTTGTGGTGGAGTATATTCGCAACACCCACTCCATTGCCGATAGCTTTACCGTCGCTATTCATACCCCGGTTGGGGTGGTGATTCACACCGGGGACTTTAAGATTGATCACACCCCGGTGGATGGCGAGTATTTTGATTTTCAGCGGTTGGCTGCCTACGGCGAACAAGGCGTGCTGTGCTTGATCAGCGACTCAACCAATTCAGAAGTGCCCGGTCATACTCCTTCGGAACGATCGGTTTTCCCCAATTTAGACCGGGAGTTTAGTCTGGCCAAGGGTCGACTGATGGTGACCACATTTGCCTCCTCGGTGCATCGCGTCAATATGCTCCTCGAGCTGGCCCAAAAGCACGGACGTAAAGTATTTGTGGTCGGGCGCTCCATGCTAAATGTGATTGCCCACGCTCGAAATTTGGGCTACATCAAGTGCCCCGATGATTTGTTCAGGCCCCTCAACGAGCTAAAACATTGCCCTGATAAGCAGGCGATGATTTTGACCACCGGGTCCCAGGGTGAGCCGATGGCGGCGCTAACCCGCATTGCTAATGGGTCCCATCGCCAGATTAAAGTGCGGGAGGGCGACACCATTATCTTCTCGGCTAACCCAATTCCGGGGAATACAATCGCAGTGGTGAATACCATTGATAAGCTGATGATGCAGGGGGCCAACGTGGTCTATGGCAAGGCTAAGGGCATCCACGTGTCGGGTCACGGCGCGCAAGAGGATCAAAAGCTGATGATTGCCATGACCCGACCCAAGCTATTTTTGCCGGTGCATGGTGAGCACCGGATGCTGGTCAAGCATTCCCAAACTGCCCAGAGCATGGGTATCCCCGCTGAAAACATGGTGATTATCAATAACGGTAATGTGGTGGAGGTGTCTGAGGACACCATCCGCATTGCCGGTAAGGTGCCCGCCGGGGTTGAGCTGGTGGATTCTTCCCGCGATGGCATGGTGCAGCGCAGCGTGCTCAAAGAGCGCCAGCAGCTGGCCGAAGATGGCATGATTACTGTGTCGGCGGCGATCAATCCGAAGGGGCAACTGCTGAACAAACCCGTGGTTAATCTCCGCGGTGTGGTGAGTGTGCACACCCAAGAACGGTGGAATCGGATCGTCAACGATGCCGTGAGTCATGGGTTACGCAATCGCTGGAAAGAAGTGGTGGATAACCCCACCAGCAAAAAGGCCAAGGTGGATTGGGATGGGTTGCGATCGCGCCTGGAAGAGGAGCTGCGTCGGGTGATTCGTCGGGAGTTGCCCAAACGCTACCCACTGATCGTCATGCTCTTGCAGCAAATTGATGCCGAGCCTGCCGAGAAGGCTGAGCCTGCTAAAAAGAGTGTGACGCCGATGCCAGTGGTCGCCTCTGCTTCATAGAGAAAAAGAAGGCGAAGGGTGAAGAGGGAGGTTAGCCTTTCACCCGTCACCTTTCGCCTCAAATCAAAAATCTTCAGATCGAACTCTAGTCATTCGTGCAGGCTAGCGCTATAATGCATCTCAACAGAAGCTACCGCAGGAAGCTACTGGAGTATTTCGGTTTAACTTGATCCATAGCGGGTGCTGAGACTGACGCCGCTTCTGCCAGATTCCTTGTATAGCAAGTTCTTGGCAAAGTTGGGGAAGCTGTCTGAGGTGACAGTGCCCTAGAGAGGGTTTTTTCGTCCAAAGAGTACGACTAGCAGTTTAAGCTGCTCATAATTTTTGTTTTCTTTGGTTTATTTCCTTCGGTTTATTTCCTTCGGTATATCAAGTGCGCAGTTACGGCTTGTGACAGAGTTTGCACTCTGCTGTGCTACACAGATTGCGCTCGATTGGACGACACAGATTCTGCCCTACGGGGCAATACAGATCAACAATGCACCCGCCAGCGTCCCTGTAGGTAAGATTTGGGCACTTGCTGGCCAAAGGTTTTAGAGGAAATTGAATGCCTAAGCAAATTATCATTGCAGAGCAGCATCGAATCGCAGCTGTCTTTTCAGAGGACCAGATCCAAGAACTGATTGTTGCCACTGGCAGTCATCAAGTTGGCGATATTTATCTAGGCACCGTTGAAAATATTTTGCCGGGTATCGATGCCGCCTTTGTCAATATTGGTGACAGTGAGAAGAACGGCTTTATGCACGTTTCGGATTTGGGACCGCTGCGACTTAAACGAGCCGCAAGCTCGATTACTGAGCTGCTAGCACCGCAGCAAAAAGTGCTGGTGCAGATCATGAAAGAACCCACCGGCAATAAAGGCCCCCGGTTGACGGGGAAAGTCACCTTGCCGGGGCGCTATCTGGTGTTGATGCCTTACGGCCGTGGTGTTAACCTATCCCGTCGGATTCGCAATGATGCCGAGCGCCATCGACTGAGGGCCCTCGGCATTTTAGTTAAGCCCCCCGGCATGGGGCTGCTGATCAGAACCGAAGCCGAAGGCGTCTCCGAAGATGCCATCATCGAGGATTTGGAAGCCCTACAGCGGCGCTGGGAGCTGATTCAGCAAGAGGCAGTATCGACTCGAGCCCCTGCCCTGCTCAATCGGGATGATGACTTTATTCAGCGGGTCTTGCGGGATGTCTACAGTTCAGATGTTAACCGCATTGTGACAGATTCCCATACGGGGCTGCAGCGGGTTAAGCAGCATCTGTCCAACTGGAGCGATGGCCGCATTCCGGCGGGGGTGCTGATTGACCATCACCGTAGTCAAACCCCTATCCTCGAATATTTTCGAGTCAATGCCGCCATCCGTGAGGCGTTGAAACCCCGCGTTGATTTACCTTCCGGTGGCTATATCATCATTGAGCCGACCGAGGCGCTCACGGTCATTGATGTCAACTCGGGGTCATTTACCCGCTCTGCCACCGCTCGTGAGACGGTGCTTTGGACTAACTGTGAGGCTGCCGCTGAAATTGCCCGACAGCTGCGATTACGCAACGTGGCCGGTGTAATCATCGTCGACTTTATCGACATGGATTCGCGCCGCGACCAGATGCAGGTACTAGAGCACTTTGATAAAGCCATTCGAGCTGATAAGTCTAGACCTCAGATTTCTCAACTGTCTGAGTTGGGCCTGGTAGAGCTTACCCGCAAGCGTCAGGGGCAAAATATTTACGAGCTGTTTGGTCGCACCTGCGAAACTTGCGGTGGACTGGGCCATCTGGTCCATCTACCTGGGGAAGAACCCGCTGCCGCCGAGCGTTCTGTGGTGGCCAGTCGCGGCGGCAGCTCGTCTGCCCCAACTCCCTTACCGAGTCGCTATGCGGCTCGAGATAGCCGCGCTCAGCCCCTGGAGTCTACTCAAGATTTGCAGTCGCTTAATCTCTTAAATCACCCTGACTATCAGGAAAAAGCATCTGCTCGCGGCGGGAATCGTCGCCGCCGTCGGCGTGGGTCTGATGCACCGGTGCCGGTCAGGGGGCGAGTTAGCCCGATTAAAGAGGCTGAGAATGGTGATGTCCCTAGCAAGGTGGTCAATGTTGAGCCAGAAACCACAACTCGTACAAATAAGCGGACGCGCAATGGTCGGGGGCGTAAGCCAGAGACTCCCCCGGAGATGGTGTCAGTAGAAATGACACTTGAAGAACAAGATATCTATGCTGCTATGGGTATTTCACCCTTGGTGCTGGGTCAACAGGAGGTCAAAGATCCTAAAAATGCCATCATCTCAGTGGTCCTGCCCGGGGAAAAATCGATAGAGCTGCCCATAATCGTTGAATCTACTGTGGATGAAGCGGGGGCGGCACCTGCGGTGGTGATAGACGCGTCTATGGATGAGTCTGTGGATGATAGCGCTGCCGTAGAGGTGGGATCTGAGGAAGCGGAAGATAGCCCTGCCGACGAAGAAAAATCGCCTACCCGTCGCCGTCGCCGTCGCCGTTCCTCGGCGGCTGCGGCCAGTGGTGAGTAGGGCTGAGGAGACTGCCGGGGTTGATGAGGTCGGTCGCGGGGCGCTGTTTGGGCCGGTTGTGGCCGCTGCGGTGATTTTGCCAGCCGGGGCGTTAGCCCCTCTGGCTGATGCTGGGGTTACGGATAGTAAGCAGATCCTGCCCAAACGGCGGGCTGAGTTAGCGTACCAGATTCAGTCAGCTGCGGTCGATTGTAAAATTGGGTATGCTTCGGCCCGTGAAATCGATCGAATCAATATTTTGCAGGCCTCGCTGTTGGCAATGAGGCGGGCAATCTATCGGCTAGAGCCTGCGCCCATCCACTGTCTCATTGATGGCAATCAGCGGATTCCTGATTTGAAGATGTCTCAAGAGACCCTCATTAAGGGAGATCAGCATTCGCTTGCGATCGCAGCCGCCAGCATCATCGCCAAGGTTTGGCGAGACACCCTGATCATTCGCCTGGCGAAGCGCTATCCCGGCTATGATTTAGCCTCAAACAAAGGATACGGCAGTCAAAAGCATAGAGCTGCGTTGCAAACAATGGGGCTGACAAAACAGCACCGCCGGTCCTTCAAAACCTGTCAGGGCCTGTAATGCCCCTATTTTCTCACCGATGAGACTGGCAATGGCTGAGCTGCCCAGATTTCATAGTCAGCGACCAGTCGATGCAGCAAACGCTGTTTAATCGTTAACAACACCCCATTTAAGATGCCATTGCCAGTGGTTTCTAAAATGCTTTTTGGTGTTAACCGGAATGCCGTGGGCAAATCAACTCGAACCTGCAGGTCCGCCTGCCCTGATAGTGTGGTTTCTCCCGCCGACGTGAATGGCTCTAAAACCCCCTGCAAATCTAGGGAAAATCGATTGTTCAAGGACTCGTTGCCTGAAAGGTAGCAGCCTTGAGATTGAATCATCACTCGACCCTGGCACAACCAGACTCGAATGTCAGTGACGGGCTCCAGTGCCAGCATCATAAATCGAAGGGGGCGCATCCTCAATCGAAAGATATCTTCCGCTAGGACAGTAACCTGGCTCGGATCAACCAGCGCATGGACTAAACGCTCTGTTTGACTAAAATAACGCTCTATGGGAACTGAAAACGTGGGAACCTCAATGCTGACAGATTGAGATGCACAAAAACGAACCATGCTACCCCTAATGACAATGCGGTTTAAATTTTAAAACCGCTCCTAGCCTCACTTTATCATTTTTATTGGGGCATCTACTGAAGCCTGCCGTAACCATAAACAACCCTTGCAAATCCATGATATCGATCGCCTACCTCGGCCCCCAAGGGACCTATTCTGAGCAAGCAGCCATCCGCTATGGTCAGGGGCTTCAGTCGCAGAACGTAACTTATCAGGCCTATCCCAGCATTCCCAGCACGATCCAGGCCACCGCCCAGACAGAGACCGATCTGAGCATTGTTCCTGTCGAAAACTCCATCGGGGGGAGTGTTGACAATACGCTGGATACCCTGTGGGCGTTAGACAGTCTACAGATTAAACAGGCGTTAGTCTTACCAATCGAGCATGTACTTATATCCTGGGTGACTGACATCAACGCTATTCAAATGGTCCATTCCCATCCCCAAGCCCTGGCCCAGTGTCAGCAATGGCTGGCCCATCGCCTGCCCGCAGCAAAGTTAATGCCAACCAGCTCGACCACTGAAGCCTTAACCCAAATAGGTCCTGAAACTAAAGCTGCAGCGATCGCCTCATCGTTAGCTGCCAACCTATATCAGGTGCCCATTGTTGCCCGTGCCATTGCTGACCACAGAGAAAACTACACCAAGTTTTGGGTGCTGAGTCGTCAGCCTGCCCTGCAAGGGAGTCATACCTCTTTGGGGTTTAGTCTGCCAAAAAATACGCCGGGGGCTCTCCTTAAGCCCTTGCAGCTGTTTGCCACCCAAAATATCAACATGAGCCGCATCGAATCTCGGCCCACAAAACGGACACTCGGCGACTACCATTTCTTTATCGATATCGAAGCCAGCCTGGACGACCCCAACACCCAAGCCGCTTTACAGCTACTCAAAAACTGTACCGAAACCCTTAAAGTTTTCGGCAGCTATACAGAATTAGCCATCGACCTCGAACCGGAGGAGGCGTAGTCATTCGATTAATCAGATTAATCGAGTGCGATTTATTCATCCGATAAAACGTCTTTGATTGCTGTCCTGGCTGCCAGATGGTTGCGCGTGGACATTAAAATTTCTGCTTCCCGCTCTAACCGACCCGCTGTATCTTGCATCTCCAACAAGGCCTGTTGTTCACTGGCGACGCCATACAGTGTGCTGGCCACCCAGTAAGATAGCTCTAGCGGCAAATCTGGAATACTATCTGGAAACTGAATCTCTTGACTGGTCAGCTTTGCAGATAGTTGGACCACATCTCTCAAGAGTTGATCAACCTCGGATGCCAGCGGATTCAAATCTTCCTGGATAGGTTCATCATCAATCCACTCAACCAGGCCCACCCGATAGGGTTTTTCGCGAACGTAATCAAGCACCCGAAACCGCTGCTGACCCAGGGTTAAAATCTTCATTCGGTCGTCTGGCAACCGCTGATAATGTACAATTTCAGCGCAACAGCCCACCTTGGCAATCTCGTCCGTGGTCGGGTCTACCATCAAGATTCCAGAGCGACGATCGATCTTGATAATGGAATTCAACATAATGCGATAACGGAATTCAAAAACGTGAAGCGGTAAGCGTCTGCCAGGAAAGAGAACCAGCTCTGGTAAAGGGAAGAGGGGCAGCTCTCGAACAGCAACTGATGAGGCAAAATCCATTATCGTTTGCTTGAGAAAGGACTAGCTGTTAGTCAAAATTGCGAGGTATGCAATCTAAAATATAGTTCTAAAAGAAGAAAAAATAGCTCTGGAAGAAAAGTGGAGTGTTGGCTATGCCCGTATATTAAAACTAGATATATTCTAACCTATGCGTTCCGACTCAACAGCCCAGAAATCATAAAGAGCAGACGTTGAAGAAACATCTGCTCCCTAGAA
>JBCBQD010000144.1:0-14311 GCA_039820425.1 Cyanobacteria bacterium J06635_1 | reverse complement strand
CCCCGCAGCAAACGACGCAGCAGCGTATAAACGGCATCACCCACCAGGGGTAGCAAAATCACCAGACTGGTCCACATTGTGCCTGAGGTTGAGTGAGGTTGTGAGAGCAAGGCAATGCTGACCACAGCCCCTAGAGTCGTACTACCCGCATCCCCCATAAAGATCTTGGCCGGAGACCAGTTCCAATAGAGAAACCCGAGTAAGGCCACCACCCACAACCAAAGTATTGGCTGCTGACTCCAAAGGGCTAAAAAGCTGAGCTGTAGTGCGGACACACCGGCGACCAAACCATCTAAACCATCCATAAAGTTATAAAAATTGATCAGCGCGGTCACGCCAATCACCGTCAGCCCCGTTACTAGCCAGACCCCTGGCATCCCCAGTTGGCTCAGCCCTGGTAACGGAAACGCCCCACAGGCATAGACTATCATCACGGCCACACTGAGCTGCACCAGATACCGCAGCCCCGAGGAAACACTTCGCCAATCGTCTACGATGCCGATGGCAATCAAAGGCACCAGGGCAAGCCACACCAAAGGGGGTACCCCAGCCGTCAGAGCAGGTGCCACCAGCCAGACGAGGGGAAATGCGATCGCAAACGCAATAATAAAACCGAGTCCGCCCCCTCGCGGCGTAGGGCGAGTGTGAGAGCTGCGCTCGTTAGGGATATCAAGCAGCTGATTTTGTAAATACTTTCGCACCCCGGCGACCGCCACTAAACTCAGGGCAAAGGTTGGCCCTAAAAACGGCAAAGCAAACGCTGGCGTCAGCGTAGCTATGATGCTGGATGTCATGGATGTATAAACTCCTCGGCAAGATGAGCAATTAGCGGCAGTGCAGCCTTAAAAAAACTCTGGGCCACATACGGGCCTGTCAATTGCATCTACAGGTATTTGCGTCCAAGGGGGGAACGGTCAGCCAGCCTCTCATTAGCTAAGACGTTAACGACACAAACCAGGTTGCCTTAGCTACATTATCCGCCAGATGGCTGACAATAGATGAAGCCATCAATAAGATTGGGCGTTTAGAAGCGGCAATTGGGTAAAGCCTTTAGATATACTGCTGACGACTTAAAGATGGACTTTGTGTGTGACGGGTGAGTGCGCTGCTTATGTGATTGGTGAGTGCGCTGCGCTGGTGAAGAGGTGAGTGCGAAGCGACTCACCCTTCCAGAAAAACGTTCAGTATTTAGCCGTCCAGAGTATAAAAGATAACGATCTTTGGCTAAGTTGCAATGATTACGACTTTAAATTCAAGGTGCGCTGCAACCCAGTCGACAGGGAGTAGGGAGGCCGCCAATCTAAGTGCGATCGCAACTTGCCATTATCCACAAATAGAGACCCCAACAACCGCGCCATCGTCTCAGAGTTTAAGCCAACGGGGCGACCTAATGCAGATTGCAACACATCGCCCAAGATGCCACCCAGACGCAGTATCCCTGGTGAAATCTTGAGCAACTGACAGGGTTTATCCGCACACGCCGCCAGAGCACAAATCAAATCCGGAGTAGACAAATCCTCGCCATCACTGGCTAAGAAAACTTGATTAGCTGCCTTGGGGTGGGTCATCACCCGCAAGATAATATCGACCAGATTGCCAACATAGACAAAACTGCGGCGATTGTCTATGGCCCCAAAGGGCAGCGGCAGCCCTTTATCCACCAGTTTAATCAGGCGCTCCATATTGCCTGGATTGCCCGCCCCGTAGACCAGTGTAGGGCGCAGAATGGTCCAGGTCATGGCATCACCCGCCAACTCGATCACAGCCTTCTCTGCATCGAGCTTGCTACGACCATAGGGCGTATCTGGATGACAGGGTGACTCCGCCGTGAGCTGGGTGGCGCTCAGCGTCGCCATCGCCCCAATGGAGCTGATAAACACAAAATGTTTCACCCCGTGCTCAACACACTGCCTGACCAAATTGGCAGTGCCCTGGACATTCACCCGCTGAAAGTCACCCTCTGGATCAGCAGATGTATCTTTAATTTGATGGGCCCGGGCCGCCAAATGAACAACAGTATCGACCCCCTCTAAAGCAGCTTGCCAGTCAGTCTGACCATCAATTTCGCCAACCACCACCCATCTGACAGACGCCTCAAAGGGTTGACCATCTTCGCTACGGACAGCCGCGACAATCTTCCCGCCTTCCTGGGACAGGACAGGCAGCAAATGTCCGCCGATAAAGCCGGTTGCCCCGGTCACTAAAACAGTCTTAGATTGAGTTTCTGGGTTTGGCATTGTTGGCTATTCAACCTTCATGACGGCTTTCTTTATAAACGGGCAATCCATCACTCAAAGAAATCCAGTGTAGCTGGCGACTAACCCAGGTATGGTCTTTGGGGAGCAACTGTTCTGGATTATCCAAACTGCAAGTGGTGACATCGATTTCATCAGGAAAATCATCCAGTTCGCAAGTTAGAGGCGTGCCACAGTGAGGACAGAAAGTCCGTGAGCCCCTCGCCGTCGATTTAAATCGTGTAGGGGTGCCCGATGTAAATTTAAATCCTGATTTTGCAGCACTAAACCATGTCACAAAAGGCGCACCACTGGTTCGACGACAGACAGAGCAATGACAATGGGTTTCATGAAAGGGAGAACCACTCGCCTGATATCGAATAGCCCCACAATAGCATCCACCTTGAAGCACGACTTTAAATCCCTTGAACTTCTACATTGATGATTCAAACTTACACCAACATCGCAGAGGCTATACGGCTGTGTTGATGGGTTACAGATCCCCGGCTTCTTATTTGATTTCAACAGTATCCCTAGACACCAGAGAAGAAGCCGGGGATCTAGCGCCAGCCAAGCGACTAGGGGGCCTTACTCAATCCATATCTAACAACTTATCGTAAATCTCCTCTATCTGTTTTACCATCAACATTGCGTCAAAACGTTCTCGGGTCAGCATTTTAGCATTGGCCCCTAGTTGTTCACGCAGCTCAGGATGTTGCAGCAAATAAATCAGATGGGCTGCCAGCTGATTGGCATCACCCGAGGAGAACAAAAGCCCTGTTTCATTCTGATGGACAATTTCTGGAATGCCATAGATCTCGGGCACCACCACCGGCTTGCCTAAGAGCATGGCCTCGGTCATGGCTCGCCCCAGCCCCTCCCAAAGGGACGACAGGGCAAAGATATCGGCAATTTTTAAGATCTCAGGCACATCTTCCCGAGACCCGAGCAGGTGCACCTGACCGGTTAGATCTAGCTGTTGAATCTGGGTTTCGAGCTGCGATCGCAACTCCCCCTCCCCCACCAACAGCAGCAGCGTCTCAGGGCAAATCTGAACCACCTGCGCAAATGCTTCAATCAAATGATAGGGAGCCTTTTGCTGATCGAGCCGCCCCACCATCACAACGGTTTGCCAGCCCTCAGGAATCGCTAGTTCACGTCGAGTCGCCTCTAGATCACCGGGTCTATCAAGCTTGGTGAAACTAATACCGCTGTAAACCGTTTGCGATCGCTCTGACGGCACTAGGCCTAGCTCAATCGCCTGCTTACGGTTTAACTCACACACCGTGATATAAAAATCAGCAAATCCCCGCAGTCCACGCTCCAGAGCGATATAAAACCCTCGCTTGAGCGGCGACATAAAATCATGGAATGGAAACCCATGAATCGTATGCACGACCACAGGAATACCTGCTATGCGGGCCGCAACACGACCTAAAATCCCGGCTTTAGAGCTATGGGTATGTAACACGTCAAAGTTTTCACGACGCAGCAAAGCCACAATGTCGAGCAAGGCTCGAATATCTTTGAGCAAATGAATCGGTCTCACCAGATTAGGCAACGGGTGAAACCCATCCGCAGCTTGCTGAGCGCGAAGGAGCCATTCATCGTCCGGGTTAGCGGCAAGATGACTCTCAAATCGGGTGCGATCGTGATTTTCAACGGTGAGCAGGGTGTTGTCTTGGGCACCACCAACCGCCAACCGGGTAATCAGGTGTAGAACTTTGATTTTGTTAGCAGAGGTTTCTGGGTTCATAAGGCTCTCATCTCCCTGCCCTTTGTCCCAACTCTTCTACCGTGTACATACAAGCCATCGGTAAGCCAGGATTTAGGCTTCCTAACCGAGATCTGTATACACGGCAGCCCAGATCTGGGAGAAACAGTCCCTGAACGACACATCATTCTCCCTCCTCAAATTGAACTTTCTCCGCCAAGAGCCCTAAACATAAATCTTCCCAAAGGCTAACAATCTTTTCAGGTCCATGATGCGACTGAATATAGGCCTGCCCCCGTTTCCCCATCAGTTGTCGTTGGCCCACCGATAGCCCCATCAAACGGTCCATTTTCTTAGCCAACGCACTGGCATCACCAGGCGGCACCAAAAAACCGCTATCCCAATCTTGCACCACTTCAGGCACCCCCCCCACATTCGTCGCGACCACAGGTCGAGCTAAGGACAGCGCCTCCATCAGCACATTGGGCATCCCTTCCCAGGCCGACGACAAGACCAAAGCATCCGCCGTCGTCAATAGGTCAGGGATATCTCGTCGCCAGCCTAAAAACGAGGCTCGATCTGAGACCTCCAAATCTTTTGCGAGTTGCTCCAAAGGCTCACTTAACGTGCCATCCCCTGCAATCACCAGATGGACTTTCTCAACCGTCAGACGACTCAGGGCATTGAGCAGATTAGGATAGTCCTTAGAGGGCTCCAGTCGGCCCACAGCCAGCCAAACAAAGGTCTCATCATCGAGATCCAGCTGTCGGCGCAGACGAGCCTGGCTTGCAAGATCACAATGGGCAAGATTGCTTTGCAAACTATTGGGAATCACCTTCAGTTTGCTAGGATCCATCACGCCTTGAGCTTTCAAAGCATCAGCCGAGCCTTGAGAGTTAACCACACAGGCATCGTCCGCCGAATTAGATAGCTTAAAGAGCCAGGTTGCCAGCTTGCCACCCACCTTTTCATTGCGGATCGAAGACACCAAAATCGGCGTTGTATAGAAAAATCGAGAAATCCGTCCCAAAAGCGTTGCATGTACCATAAAGGCAATCATTACCTGGGGCTGCCACGTTTTTAGCCACTGATTCAGTTTAAAGATCGCACGCGGATCGGGCATCCCTCTAGCCATCTCCAAGCTGTAGATCGGAAGCCCTTCCGCCATGGCCTCATTGCCCAAAATTCCTAAAGTGATGAGAGACACCACCTTCACCTCATAGCCCTTGGCGATTAGCCCCCGTGCCAAGTAAAGCACCTGTTGCTCTGCGCCCCCTAGAGATAAACCGGTTGAGAGGATCACAATACACGGCTTCATGACGTTGCCTCTGGTTTGTGAAGTTTATGAGATTTATGAGGCGACACCTGGGTCAAGACCCTTGCAATTTCTCGGGTTGTTGTCGCCCAGGTGAGCTGAGATCGAGCTACGTGAGCCGATTTAGCCCCCATATTTTGGCGAAATATAGGATCATCAGCCAACAACGTGATCTTGTTGCGTAAGTCTTCAGGGTCATCAGATTTAGCCACCAACCCAATCTCTAACTCGCGCAACACTGACTGAATCCCCACACTGTCAGTGACGATGGCAGGCTTACCCAGCAGCATCGCTTCGCAGGTTGAGATACTAAATCCTTCGATAGATTTTAGCTTCAAAGACAGGCGCGACGGCTGCACGTAGATATCCGCCAGAGCATAGAGGGCCGGTAAATCTTCTCGCTCTACAAAATCTAGAAAGATAACATAATCTTCGACCCCAAACTGACGAGGCAGGTCAGCAAAGGATGGGTCGCGAAATCGCCCCACTGCCACATATACAAGGTCTGTACGACCCTGAGCAACCAAATCTGAGAGGGCTTTAATGACTAAGTCCTGCCCTTTGCGATCGCTTACCGTCCCTACGGTCAAAATCACCTTGGCCTGCTCGTGAATGCCGAGCTTTGCCCGCAGCCTCGCAGCCTGCTCAAAAATCACAGGATCTTCGATGTTATAAATCTTCTCATCAGCCCCTGCATTAATCACCGCATAATCGACGTCTAACAACGGACGGGCCTTATCCAGAAAGCTTTTAGACAGCAAGCTATGAAAAGTGAGAAACTCTGCAGACTCAAGCGATCGAAAATAAAAAGACGACTCTTTGAGAAACTCTGAGCCGTGGGTGATCACCACATAGCGAAAACCCAATAGGCGATGCATCAAGAAAACTATCTTGGCAGAACTATCATCACAGGCAACAACAACATCTGGTTTATCCAGCAAGTAAACGAGCAGTGACTTAAAAAAACGATACAGCGCGGTAAGCGGATAATATAACGCCTTCACACGCCGGAGCGGCAGGTCTGCATAGCGAATCATCTTACCGGGGAAGAGGCCATCAAACTTGCCGACCTCATCGGGGTCAAAATGATTGGTTGAGGCCAAGACTTTGACATCAAAACTGCAGTCTCGACATAGATTGGCGCTCACCTGATAGACATACTCCCCTGCGCCGCCCGCATAGGGGGGAAACTCAGACGTCAAAAATAATACTTTCATAACAACCTTTTATAACAAGTGTGAATATAACCTTGACGCTGCTGTCCCTAAACACTCCACTTTTTTCCCTCAGCACTGCTGATATTGGCATAAACCTCCCGAGCATTGAAGCGCATAATGCCCGGAAAGACCGCCGCTGGCAAAATCCACTCATTGCGAGTCAGCCAGCGTGTATCGTAGGACAACGTTTGCTTACCTTTCTGTAACCGCATCCGATTACTGCGAATAATGTGACTTTCAGATTGAGAAGGAGCCGCAATTTTCAAACTATCTTCTGGAAGACAGTCTGCAACTTTGAGAAACTCGAAAATCTTGCCGAGCACAATATCAGGCCGCAGACAGAGTTCTTCATAACCCACCTGAATGTATGCGATATTCTCTCGTTCCAAAAACTTTCTGATTCTTAAGTTCCGATAGTACCAATCAAGATAGAAATAGAAGCGACTTCTAATGAGTGAATTTCGGAAAATTTTATCCTTAGTATTAAAGCTAGAAAATTTGCGGCTCAGATTATCAATTTGAGAGATCGTATAGCTGCGAACATCTCTCATGACGAAAACAACCTTTAGCGGTCTTTTAAGCTTTGAATTCAAAAGCTTGATGACTTCTAGAGACTTAGAAGAATCTGCAAACTGCTTTTCTGCAGCTGGATATATCGCCTGAAAGGTTTCAAAAATAACCTGGTATCCCTTGGGAATATCCAGCTGTGTTTCCGCTGACACCTGATGTAAAACCTTACCCCAAAAGACACAGGTACTCGCAGGTTCGCCACAGGAGCACTGGGCTTCTGGATTCTTAAGCTCATACATAAAGCTATGCATCACTTCCCCCAGGCTGACAAAGTCAGGATGGGTGCCCAGCAGCAGATTCATCAGCGTAGAGCCAGAGTGCCCCAGGCTCATAACCTGTACGTGGGATACCGAATCGTTTTTCATAAACTAAAAAAAGAAATATCAATACTATATATCTACTAAAAAGTTTCCCAGGCTAACCACTCAAAGTAGCCATCCCAAAAACTCAACCCATCTCAAACCAGCCTTATCCCCAAAGATTTATAGGCAGCCAGCGACTTGGCAGAAGCTACCATCGTTGAGGAAATTGTGGTTGCGATCGCAGCCCCAACTACCCCATATTTCGAAATCAGCAGAAAGTTCAGTACAACATTAGACATCAATCCCAAAAAATCTGATTTAAACACATTTCTCTCATGCCCTGACATCATCAGCAAATAGCTCGCAGAGGTCGCAAAGACTAAAACCGCTTTCTCTAAAGACAAAATCAGCAATGGCGCAAACCCTGCCGTAAAATCCTTGCCAAAAATCGCCAGAAACGACGGCCCAAAGATTGTAATCACAGCGGCGATCGCCACCGACAGCATCAAGAGTAAGCGAGTTGATTTTTGGCACAACGCCCTAAGCTGGTCATGGTTACCCTCGGCATACAATGTTGCCATCTTCGGTGGAATCACGTTAAATACAGCCTGGGTTACCAATTGAATCAAGCTCGTCCCCCGAGTGACGACCGAGTAAATGCCTGCGGTTTCCGGCCCACTGATCGCCCCCAGCATTAAAATATCCAATCGAGAGTTCATAATCCCACAGCCTTCCGCCAGCGAAAGCGGAAAGGCCATGCCAAACCATTCCCGGTTCAAAAATTCGGGTTTCGCCTGGTGGTAAGGCTCAGGTAAAGCCTGATGTAACCAATAGGCCCCTAAAACAAAGGTCAACACCGTAATCACCACCTTGACTTGGAGCACGGTCATGACGCTGATAGCTCCCTGATTCAGGACGTATACCCCCAGCGTCGTTAGCAGTAGCAGACTCGGGCCGATGGTAAACTCGGGCAAGAAAGCTTTCGTTGTTTGATCAAGCCCCACCAGGCTCGCTAACCTCAACTTGCGAATTGCTTCAAAAGGTAGATTAATCAGCGCAATAGAGATAGCACTGACCAGAGTGACATCGCCATCGCCTCGACTGTAAAAAAATCCGATCAGGCCGATCGCCAAACTGAGTGAAATGGCTAACCCCGCTGCACTGGACACCATCAGCAATCCCTTTAGCTGCTGCCACTCACCCTGATTGTTATAGATCGCCACATGCTTGATCAAAACCTGCTTAAACCCCAGCGTCGCCGGAATACTCAGGACATTGGCAACCGTGACCGCATAGGTATAGATTCCTAGGCCTTCAACTCCAAAAATCCGGGCAAAGATAACGCTGGTGACAAACGTGATGCCCGTATAGGACAGGCGAATCAAAAAGGAACTGGAGGATGCCTTAACCAAACGGCTGCGAAATAAGCTCGAGATAAACTTATAAACATTAGGCATAAAAAAGTTGAATAAACTCCCAGAAGCTTACGGGCGATCAGCCCTGATAGGCTTTTGGGCATTGATAGACAAACTGCCAAATAGAAAGAGCCACCACACAGTACTCAGCACCGCACCCATGATCAAAAACGTGTCAAAAAACATGGCAAACCCTGAGGCCGCCATCCCGCAGTTAAATAGTGGATACGGGGCCTGCTTAAAATTTTCGGTCATACTTAAGAGCAAAACAGCCCACAGCAGCAAAAAGTAAAAGCCCCCAATCAGTCCTAGCTCAACCCACAGCAGCAAAAACGTAGAATGCGGTTGAAATAGCAAATAGCCAAACGGGGTCCACATCAAATCTGAGTCTCGATCGTTCAAAGGGAGATACCATGCCCAAATCGAGCCATAGCCCGACCCTAGCAAGTTCATTTCCGCACCGCGGTTCTCCACAATGGCGAAGGAGGTCGTGTAGGACTCCGTCCGATCAGACGCTTCAAAGGACTGAAATCTATCCGTCACGCGCCCCGCTCTAGAGGAGACCAATCCCGCCGCTGGCACCATCAGAAAAAGAGTGAGTAACGCTGCGATCGCTGCCTGTTTTTTATTCTTGATAGAAAAAAATGCGAATATAAAAAATATTGAGATACAAATAATCGACCCCCGTGACCCCAGACTCACCAACGTCAGCAGCAACCCAAACACTACAGCCGCCTTAAACAAAGACTTGTCTAAAAATAATTGCTGAATAGCATAGGCTAGAGCAGGCAACAAAATAAAGTAGCCGGTACTCGCCCCAAACAAAGGCCCGGTAGCCCGCCCCACCCCAACTTCGCCAGCAATAGAGTTTGCTTGGCTGCGAATCCCGCCAATACCCACTGAGAAAAACGTCACCGCTGTGTAAAGCACCCCCACTGCGGCGATCGCCACTGCCAGCCGCCACAAAAACGCTCGTAGAGCCACACGGCTCAAATTTGCCGCCAGGCCATAGGCCAACAGACAGGCACAGCCGACCAGCACTAGGGTATACCCCATGGCCAACCGATTACGCTCGTCTAACCCGCTAGTTGTGAGGGACACAGCCGCATACAGCACCAGACCAGCGGTGGCCAGCGGTAGATAAAAGTGCCAGGGTTTGAGCAAAGCGGCGGCGGCTCTCTGAGGATAGGCCACCCTCTGGCGAGCCAACACCCGCTTTGCCAGGGCCAAGCCAAAATAGTAGAGAGAGAGCACTACCAGCACCACCTCACGACTACTAAAGGGAACGGCCTCAAATTCAAACACGGGCGTTCGGCTTTCTGGCCAAAGCGACCAAAAACCAAAAGCTAGCCAAAAAGGCCACTCTACTAAAGGAATGGCTATGGGTTTATCAGTGGGTTGAGCCTGCAACACTCGATAACGATCTCCTCAGTCTAGAGTCCCCGATGGTGTATCCCTACAAACTAACCAGCCTAGACAAGCTTTCCCACCAATTCCTAGATACCCCACTCACCCTCAATACCACTTACCCTCAATGTAAGTACGCGCCCTCAATCATAGTCAATCATGCACCCCCTGCTCTTTACAGAAACTTCAAGGGTTCTTAGCAAGATTCATCCCATGAGATTCCGGGGGAACGGCCTTTATTTGAAGGATTACTCAGATTAAACGGATTTTAATGGCTTATTTTTGTTTTTATGACTAAAATCCTTATTTTATGCCGCGAAAATAAGTTTTCGATGACTCATATGACCTTATCTCGAAGCAAACATAGTCCAACTTACTAAATTTAGAGGAAAGCCCTCCACAGCTCCAAAAGACAATTTAAAGATTCAGTGAGTGTTCCTCCGAAACCCTCACCAGTCAAGCAACATGAGCTTAATCTTGTAGATGAAAATACAAAGATATAGATCGCCAAAATCAGAAGAAAAGTGCTAGGGCTCGGATTGAGCCAGACCCTTCCAGCTCAATTTTTCCAGTGATTTCCGCAACGGCAAACTTGTGTGTTATGCCCTACTGACAACTTTAGTGACAACGCTTTGAGGAACTCTAACAAACGCCCCATAAAACATCATCAAAATAAACCATCTTCTAGGTCTTGATTGAATCTCAATCTGAACCCCATACCCGACCCCTGAGTACTGACTCCCTGGCTATGTCTGCCCACTAGCACGATTATGTGGGTACGTTACGTTTACTAACCATTCCCGCTAAAAACAAACTCGGCTAGCTCACTGGATTTGGCGGTCTTACCTTAACGAATTTAATAACCTCCGACAGCCAGACTCTGTGTTGATTTTCGATCGTGCACAACCCAGCTGGTTGTTGACATCACATCTAGGCATGATGAATCGTTATCAACTGTTCAAAATTTTTCTGGCTAAGCTCCTCCTCCGAGGCAATCGTCGTAAGCGCAGGTTTGTTTTAGGCTTAATCGATTTAGCCATTTTTACCGTTGCCCTTTATCTGGCCATTTCAATTCGTCTAGACTCCCTGCTACCGTTTGAGTTTATGCTCGACAATGGGTGGCAAATTCTAATGTTGCTGCCGATCCAGCTACTCGTCTTTAGTAGCAGCGGTGTTTATCGCCCTATCCTCAGATACTCTAGCCTTACCCTCCTTCAAACAGTGGCCAAAGCGGTGGGGTTAAGTACCATCGCCCTGATCGTCCTAACCTATTTTCTGGGGGACTGGGCTTTAGCCCGATCAGTGTTGATTGTCAACGCCTTACTTAATCTGATCCTGGTCGTCTCTGTCCGCTTAACCCTTCGTTGGATCATTCGCCAAAGCTTGTCCCACAGTAAACGGCAGACCCTGACGCCTACCCGGCTCATGGTGTATGGGGCTGGTGCTGCGGGGGTAGAGCTGCTCCAGGCCCTGTCCCATAGCCCACGATACGATATTGTCGGATTTGTAGATGACAATGCTGATCTGCAGCGTAAAGTCAGCATTCAAGGCCTCCATGTCTATCCACCCCAAGCACTGCCGGACCTATGGAAAAGTGGCTACTTTGACACGGTTGTGCTGGCCATGCCGTCCGTCTCGGTGAAGATCCGACGGCGCATTATTGAAACCCTCAATCAAAAATGTATCCCTGTCAAAACGGTCCCCCCCCTAGGCCGGATTATCTCAGGGCACGTGGCGATTAAAGAGCTTCAAGATGTCGATGTTAGCGATCTGCTGGGGCGCGAAGAAATTGCCCCCGATCTGAGTCTGTTACAAAAACAAATTACACACAAAGCCGTTTTAGTGACCGGGGCAGGCGGTTCCATCGGTTCAGAGCTCTGCCGACAGATTGTGCAACAGCATCCGAGCTGCTTGATCTTATATGAGCTAAATGAGTTTGCCCTCTACCAAATCCATCAAGAGCTAACAGAAAACTATCCTCACCTTAAGGTAGTACCACGATTGGGAAATGTGGCCGATGGTCCCTACCTACGATCCGTTTTACAAGCGTACAAAATTGAGACGCTTTACCATGCAGCGGCTTATAAGCACGTTCCTTTACTGGAGTCCAACATTGCCAAAGGCATTGAAAATAATGTCTTTGGCACCTTAACTACAGCCCAAAGCGCCATCGAGATGGGGGTTCGTCAATTTGTGCTGATCTCTACCGACAAAGCGGTGCGACCGACCAATGTGATGGGGGCCACCAAACGGGTAGCTGAGCTCACCATTCAGGCCCTCTCAGCTCAAACATCCACCACCCGTTTTGCGATCGTACGGTTTGGCAATGTTTTAGGCAGCAGCGGCTCTGTGGTACCGCGCTTTCGTCACCAGATTGCGAAGGGGGGGCCAATCACCCTAACCCATGCTGACATCACGCGCTATTTCATGTCTATTCCTGAGGCGGCCCGTCTGGTGATTCAGGCCGGGGCCATGGCCACCGGTGGAGAGGTCTTTTTATTGGATATGGGTGAGCCTGTCAAGATATATGATCTGGCCTTGCAAATGATCCGTCTGAGTGGGCTCATCCCCGAGGAAGACATTCAAATTAAAATTACGGGGTTACGGCCTGGTGAAAAACTGTACGAAGAGTTGCTGATTTCTGGCGACGATGTCCGGCCTACTCAGCATCCTAAGATTTACTGCAGCCCTGAATATTGTTTACCCTGGAACCAACTGGCTCCGAAGCTGACACAGCTGATCAAGGCCGCCCAGTCTAATAATTTGGGGATTGTCCGGGCCCTCTTACGTATTCTAGTACCTGAATATAAACCTCAAAATGCAGGGCTTAAACACGTAGGGCTTAAACCGGCAGACCTTCAAACTGCTCATCTGACCAGGGTTGAGCAGCCTGTGGCAAAGTCGGGTTTCTCAACCAGTACAGACCAGCCTTCGTTTAAAGCTGTATGAGGCCAGGCGGAGCACACAGTGGCGTTTGCTCCGCCTATTTGCCCATGGTTACCCTTACCAAACCGCAGGTTTTAGGGTAGCGTATTCTTTGCAAAGTGGTCGGCTGCTTTTTGAGTAGTCTATGGCAGACCTATTATTTGACAGGTGTGAGGTGCGCATGTTGACACTGCTATCACTGCTATTCTTAACGCAGCGTGAACCCAAGTTGGTGGCAACCGCTAAAACAGAAGCTACAATCGATGAGTTGACTTACCCCCAGGCAGCTGCTCCTTTAAGACTCGCCCAGCAGGCTAACATATCAGCTAATTCAATTGTGCAGTCTCAGGACGTGCGTCCGCTACCAGGGGCTTTGGATCAGGTGCCAGTTTTTAATGACAACAGCCCTGAACTGGTCCAAACCGATGGGATTTTACTCTCGACCTTCCCCAGGCGGGGGAAGGTCACCCCTGAAGCTCACCTGAACTATGCCTTTGATGGACGATTTGATATCTTTTCGCACCATGTGGTGCGATCGCAAACCCCAGGCGATACCCGCACCCTCTATCAGGCCATCCTTGTTCACAATCCCGGTCGCCGAGCCATCACCCTCAACCTGCGAGAAGCTGCCAGCTACCTGAGTCAAGACGCCCCTTGGCACGAGCGCGCCTCGGTGGAGTCAAACCTGTCCAGCACTAATTTTTCTGGCCCCGGCAGTCGGTTGATGAACGACATTCTGAGAGACCGTCGTCAGTCCCATTGGCCCAACCAGGTTGAGATCCCACCGGGGGAGAGCTACCTGCTGATGAATGCGCCCATCCCGCTGCGGCAGCTGAGTGTGGCCACCGACGGCACACTGTCGCCGGGGAGCGCGTTACTACCCCCACCCACCCAGGGCAAAGCCTCGGGAGATGATGATCGGATTAATGCCCGCTCTACCCTGGTGCGCCTCTCAAGTAGCGGCCCCGTCTATGTGGCCAGCTTAGCCATGCATGCCCCCGCCACCGACGATGGTGGCGAGCGTGTCCCTACCCTGGATGAATGGAAACAGGTGCTGATCCGGGGCGCATTGGCCAGCCCCCGGGATCTGCCGCCGACCTCGCCCCGCGCCGCCCGCCGTGCCGACCCCTTAATTTACGGTCGAGTCGGCGGGGTCGCCCAGGGGTCTACCTGGCGAGCAACCCTCACCGACCCTTCGAACAGCGATCGGTT